>NZ_JBEXQJ010000004.1:0-414981 GCF_040612515.1 Streptomyces sp. NPDC006372
GCCTGCGGACGCCGAGGGGCTCGGCTCGGCCGCGTCCTGGTCCTTCTTGCCGTCGGTCCCGCTGTCACTCGCCGAGGGCGAGGGCACGCGCGCGTGCCGTTTCGCCGGGCCGTTTCGCCGCGCCGACAAGTTGACTCTTCCCGTGACCTGGGTCACCGGGTTAACGTGCGGTTGCTCCGGCCTCCTGCAAGGCTGTGACCAGGCACCCTTCCGGGCCTTCCCGATTTACTTGGAAATCCAAGCAAAATCGCAGGTCAGAGAGGGTTTCACAGAAATGTGGAGCACTGGGTAACGTGCCTTCTGCAGGGCGCTCGCCGGGGCACCTGCAACGCCTGTACCCGGCCGAGCGGCACCCACCCCGTGCCCCGGTGGCCGAGAACAGGTGAGCCGCACTGGCCTACCGGCAACCCCGGGGGCCGGACCGACGGAGGAGCACACGTGACCGTGGAGAGCACTGCCGCGCGCACATCGCGACGCAGCGCCGGAAGCAAGGCCGGCACCACCGGCACCAAGCGCACCACCCGCACGACCGCCAAGAAGGACGCCGCGGCGAAGGGCACCGAGCCCGAGCTCGTGCAGCTGCTGACGCCCGAGGGCAAGCGCGTCAAGAACGCCGAGTACGACAAGTACGTCGCCGGTGTCACCCCCGAAGAGCTCCGCGGCCTGTATCGCGACATGGTGCTCACCCGCCGCTTCGACGCCGAGGCCACCGCCCTGCAGCGCCAGGGCGAGCTGGGCCTGTGGGCGTCGCTGCTCGGCCAGGAGGCCGCCCAGATCGGCTCCGGCCGGGCCACCCGGGAGGACGACTACGTCTTCCCGACCTACCGCGAGCACGGCGTCGCCTGGTGCCGCGGGGTCGACCCGACGAACCTGCTCGGCATGTTCCGCGGCGTGAACAACGGCGGCTGGGACCCGAACAGCAACAACTTCCAGCTCTACACGATCGTCATCGGCTCCCAGACGCTGCACGCCACCGGCTACGCGATGGGCGTCGCCAAGGACGGCGCGGACAGCGCGGTGATCGCCTACTTCGGCGACGGCGCCTCCAGCCAGGGCGACGTGGCCGAGTCGTTCACCTTCTCCGCGGTCTACAACGCCCCCGTCGTGTTCTTCTGCCAGAACAACCAGTGGGCCATCTCCGAGCCCACCGAGAAGCAGTCCCGCGTCCCGATCTACCAGCGCGCCCAGGGCTTCGGCTTCCCGGGCGTGCGCGTGGACGGCAACGACGTCCTCGGCGTCCTCGCGGTCACCCGCTGGGCCCTGGAGCGGGCCCGCAGCGGCGAGGGCCCGACCCTCGTCGAGGCGTTCACCTACCGCATGGGCGCCCACACCACCTCCGACGACCCCTCCCGCTACCGGGGTGATGAGGAGCGCCAGGCCTGGGAGGCCAAGGACCCGATCCTGCGCCTTCGCCGCTATCTGGAGGCATCGAACCACGCGGACGAGGGATTCTTCGCGGAACTGGAGGCCGAGTCCGAGGCGTTGGGCAAACGAGTGCGCGAGGCGGTCCGCGCCATGCCGGACCCGGACCACTTCGCCATCTTCGAGAACGTCTACGCGGACGGGCACGCGCTCGTCGACGAGGAGCGCGCGCAGTTCGCCGCGTACCAGGCGTCGTTCGCCGATGAGGGGGGCAACTGACATGGCCGACAAGATGGCACTCGCCAAGGCGATCAACGAGTCGCTGCGCCGCGCCCTGGAGTCCGACGACAAGGTCCTCATCATGGGCGAGGACGTCGGCAAGCTCGGCGGCGTCTTCCGGGTGACGGACGGCCTGCAGAAGGACTTCGGCGAGAGCCGCGTCATCGACACCCCGCTCGCCGAGTCGGGCATCGTGGGCACGGCGATCGGCCTGGCCCTGCGCGGCTACCGCCCGGTCGTGGAGATCCAGTTCGACGGGTTCGTCTTCCCGGCCTACGACCAGATCGTCACGCAGCTCGCGAAGATGCACGCCCGCTCGCTGGGCAAGGTCAAGCTCCCGGTCGTCGTCCGCATCCCCTACGGCGGCGGCATCGGCGCGGTGGAGCACCACTCGGAGTCCCCCGAGTCCCTGTTCGCGCACGTGGCGGGCCTGAAGATCGTCAGCCCCTCCAACGCGTCCGACGCGTACTGGATGATGCAGCAGGCCATCCAGAGCGACGACCCGGTGATCTTCTTCGAGCCGAAGCGCCGCTACTGGGACAAGGCCGAGGTGAACCCGGAGGCCATCCCGGGCCCGCTGCACAAGGCGGCCGTCGTGCGCCCCGGCACCGACCTCACCCTCGCCGCCTACGGCCCGATGGTGAAGCTCTGCCAGGAGGTCGCGGACGCGGCCGCCGAGGAGGGCAAGAAGCTGGAGGTCCTGGACCTGCGCTCGGTCTCCCCGATCGACTTCGACTCGATTCAGGCGTCGGTGGAGAGGACCCGCCGCCTGGTCGTGGTCCACGAGGCCCCGGTGTTCTTCGGCTCGGGCGCGGAGATCGCCGCGCGGATCACGGAGCGCTGCTTCTACCACCTGGAGGCCCCGGTGCTCCGGGTCGGCGGCTACCACGCGCCGTACCCGCCGGCCCGCCTGGAGGAGGAGTACCTGCCGAACCTGGACCGGGTGCTGGATGCCGTCGACCGCTCGCTGGCGTACTGAGGAGAGGGTCGTGACGACGATGACGGAAGCGTCCGTACGCGAGTTCAAGATGCCCGACGTGGGCGAGGGACTCACCGAGGCCGAGATCCTCAAGTGGTTCGTCCAGCCCGGCGACACGGTCACGGACGGGCAGGTGGTGTGCGAGGTCGAGACGGCGAAGGCGGCCGTCGAGCTGCCCATCCCGTACGACGGCGTGGTCCGGGACCTGCACTTCCCGGAGGGCACCACGGTCGACGTGGGCACGGCGATCATCGCGGTGGACGTGGGCGGCGGTTCCGCCCCGGCCGCCGAGGAGCCCGCGGACGTCCCGGCCGCCGAGGAGCCGAAGGCCGAGGGCTCGGGCCGCCAGCCGGTCCTCGTCGGCTACGGGGTGGCGGCCTCGTCCACCCGCCGTCGCCCCCGGAAGGGCCCCGAGGTCCCGGTCCAGCAGGTCTCGACGGCGATCCAGACGGAGCTGAACGGCCACGCCCCGGCAGCCCAGACCGCCCCGGCCCCGGCGGCCCCGGTCACCGCCGAGCGCCCGCTGGCCAAGCCCCCGGTCCGCAAGCTGGCCAAGGACCTGGGCGTCGACCTGGCGACGGTCGTCCCGACCGGCCCGGACGGCATCATCACCCGGGAGGACGTGCACGCGGCGGTGGCCGCCGCCGAGCCGAAGGCCCCCGAGCCGGCGGTGGCCCCGGCCCCGGCCGCCGCCCCGGCCCCGGCGGCGTACGACACCACGCGTGAGACGCGCGTCCCGGTCAAGGGCGTCCGCAAGGCGACGGCGGCGGCGATGGTCGGCTCGGCGTTCACCGCGCCGCATGTCACGGAGTTCGTGACGGTCGACGTGACGCGCACGATGAAGCTGGTCGAGGAGCTGAAGGAGGACAAGGAGTTCGCGGGCCTGCGCGTGAACCCCCTCCTGCTGATCGCCAAGGCCCTGCTCGTCGCGATCCGGCGTCACCCCGAGATCAACGCGTCCTGGGACGAGGCCGCCCAGGAGATCGTGGTCAAGCACTACGTCAACCTGGGCATCGCGGCCGCGACCCCGCGCGGCCTGATCGTCCCGAACATCAAGGACGCCCACGCCAAGACACTGCCGCAGCTGGCCGAGTCGCTGGGCGAGCTGGTGTCGACGGCCAGGGAGGGCAAGACGTCCCCGGCGGCGATGCAGGGCGGCACGGTGACGATCACCAACGTCGGCGTCTTCGGCGTCGACACGGGCACGCCGATCCTCAACCCCGGCGAGTCCGCGATCCTTGCGGTCGGTGCGATCAAGCTCCAGCCGTGGGTCCACAAGGGCAAGGTGAAGCCCCGCCAGGTCACCACGCTGGCGCTGTCGTTCGACCACCGTCTGGTCGACGGCGAACTGGGCTCGAAGGTCCTCGCGGACGTGGCGGCGATCCTGGAGCAGCCGAAGCGGCTGATGACCTGGGCATGAGCGTACGAAAGGGGGGCTCGCCGCCGGCTGCGGCGAGCCCCCCTTTCGTGGTGCCTGTCCTGCTTGCTGTCTGTCCTACTTGGTGAAGCCGTAGTTGAGCAGCTTCGTGGCATCCGACTTGCGCGTGTCCAGGTTGGTGGACGCCAGGACCGTTCCGATGACCGTCTTGCCGTTCCGGGTGGCGGCGAAGACCAGGCAGTACTTGGCCTCCGGGCCGGAACCCGTCTTCACACCGATCGCGCCGCTGTAACTGCTGAGCAGCGGGTTGGTGTTCTCCCACGGCGCCATCGTCCGCGTACCGCCGGACTTGGTGGTCGTCTTCGCCGTGTACTTCTTCGTCTTGACGACCGTGCGGAACGTGGAGTTCTTCATCGCCGCGCTCGCGAGCTTCGTCAGGTCGCGCGGCGTGGAGTAGTTGCTGCCCTGGCCGATGCCGTCGAACGAGTCGAAGTGGGTGTTCGTCAGACCCAGGCCCTTGGCGGTGGAGTTCATCTTGCCGATGAACGACTTCACGCGCGCCGCACGCGTCGAGCCCGAGCCGAACTTGTCGGCGAGCGCGTACGCCGCGTCGCAGCCGGACGGCAGCATCAGCCCGTACAGCAGCTGGCGGACGGTGACCTTGTCGCCGACGATCAGCTTGGCGTTCGACGCCCAGTTGTTCGCGACGATGTAGTCGCTGTACGCCTTCTGGACCGTGACCTTGCTGTCCAGGTTGAGGTTCGACTGCTTCAGCACCACCAGAGCAGTCATGATCTTGGTGGTCGAGCCGGTCGAGCGGCGCGTGTCGGCCGCCTTGGTGTAGAGCGACTTGCCCGTCGCGTTGTTCATCACGAAGCCGCCCTTGGCGGCGATCGAGGGCGCCGAGGCGGCCTGCGCCGGCGCAACGGTGAGGGCTCCGGTCGCGAGCATGGTGCCGGTGGTCACGGCGACGGCCGCGGCTCTGCGGAGACGGGTGCCCTTAATGCCGGTTATCAAGTGAAATACCCCGATTATCTTGAATGCCCCAACGATGCGGCCGAGTTGAGGACGAGGGGAAGGGGGCCGCACGTGTCTGACTCGTAACTAGCACAGTTGGTTGCGCCTTGGGCGAGAGGGCCCCCGACTTTGCCGCAGACGTGTGACATTCGCGTCCGCATCATGGACGGAAATCCTCATGCGTACCTGTTGTATCTATGCTGTCCGCATGACCCTGGCCGTGAAGCAACCCCCCGCCGCCGACCGCGTCTACACCCACGTCAAGCAGGGCGTCCTGGAGCGCCGCTACGAGGGCGGGACCCTCCTCACCGAGGGCGAGCTCGCGGAAGCCGTAGGGGTCTCGCGCACACCGGTCCGCGAGGCGCTGCTCCGGCTGGAGGCCGAGGGCCTGATCCGGCTCTACCCGAAGAAGGGCGCCCTCGTCCTGCCCGTCTCCGCGCAGGAGATCGCCGACGTCGTCGAGACACGGCTGCTCGTCGAGGAGCACGCGGCACGCAAGGCCGTCCCCGCGCCCGCCGGGCTCATCGAGCGCCTGGAGGAGCTGCTGGCCCGGCAGAAGAAGCAGGCCGCCGCAGGAGACCTGGCCGGAGCCGCCGTCACCGACCGCTGCTTCCACGCCGAGATCGTCCGCAGCGGCGGCAACGAGATCCTCTCCCGCCTCTACGACCAGCTGCGCGACCGCCAGCTGCGGATGGGCGTGGCCGTCCTGCACTCCCACCCGGACCGCATCGCCAAGACCCTCGCCGAGCACGAGGAGATCCTCGAAGCGCTGCGCGCCGGGGACGCGGAGGCGGCCGTCGGGCTCGTCCACCGGCACGTCGGCTGGTTCTCGCATTTGGCCCGGGGGGAGGTCCGATGAGCTCGACCACGCTGCCGGGCGATCCGCCGGGCGGCCGGCGCGCCCTGGCCGTCTGGGGCATCGGCGTCTCGGTCTACTTCGTCGCGGTCATCTTCCGCACGTCCCTGGGCGTGGCCGGCCTGGACGCGGCCGACCGCTTCCACGTCAACGCCTCCGCCCTCTCCACGTTCTCCATCCTCCAGCTGCTGGTCTACGCGGGCATGCAGATACCCGTCGGCCTGCTCGTCGACCGGCTCGGCACCAAGAAGGTGCTGGCGCTCGGGGCGGTGCTGTTCACGGCCGGACAACTCGGCTTCGCGTTCTCCCCGTCCTACGGCACGGCACTCGCCTCCCGGGCCCTGCTCGGCTGCGGTGACGCACTGACCTTCATCAGCGTGCTGCGCCTCGGCACCCGGTGGTTCCCGGCCCGCCGCGGACCGCTCGTCGCCCAGTTCGCGGGCCTGGTGGGCATGGCGGGCAACCTCGTCTCCACGCTGGTCATCGCCCGGCTGCTGCACGGCATCGGCTGGACGGCCGCCTTCGCGGGCAGCGCCGCAGCCGGGGCCGTGGTGTTCGTCCTGGTGCTGCTGTTCCTGAAGGACCACCCGGAGGGCCACGAACCGGAGCCGCTCCCGCACCAGGGAGCGGCCTACGTACGCCGCCAGATCGCCGCCTCCTGGCGGGAACCCGGCACGCGGCTCGGCATGTGGGTGCACTTCACGACCCAGTTCCCGGCGATGGTGTTCCTGCTGCTGTGGGGCCTGCCGTTCCTGGTCGAGGCGCAGGGACTGTCCCCCGCCACGGCCGGTGAACTCCTCACGCTCGTCGTGCTGTCGAACATGGGCGTCGGCCTGGTCTACGGCCAGATCGTCGCCCGGCACCACGGAGCCCGGCTGCCGATCGCGCTCGGCACGGTCGGCACGACGGCGGCCCTGTGGGCGGCGACACTGGCCTACCCCGGCCCGCACGCCCCGATGTGGCTGCTGGTCGTGCTCTGCACGGTGCTCGGGGCATGCGGGCCCGCGTCGATGATCGGCTTCGACTTCGCCCGCCCGGCGAACCCGCCCGAGCGGCAGGGCACGGCGTCCGGCATCACCAACATGGGCGGCTTCGTGGCCTCCATGACCACGCTCTTCGCCGTCGGTGTGCTGCTCGACGCCACCGGCGGCGACTACACCGTGGCCTTCTCGGCGGTGTTCGTACTCCAGGCCCTCGGCGTCACCCAGATCCTGCGCCTGCGCAGGCGGGCGGCCCGGCGCGAGCGGGAGCGGCTGGTGGCGAGCCGGGTGGAGACGGTGCACGTGCCGGTGTGACTCATCGGACGGCCCGTACGGGTACGAGGGTGAGGTACGCGAGGCCGAGGACGCCGCGGTAGGTGAGCCACCGGGCGCGGTGCCGGTCGACGCGCTCGCGTGTCTCGGCCGCCAGGGGGTGACCGGGGTGCTCGGCGAGCCACACTTCGACATCCGCCTGATACGCCGACTCGAACGCCTCCCATTCGTCGAGGCTCGCCGTCTCGGTCCACTCCGGCCTGAAGCCGGCCTCGATCGCCAGGGCCACGAGGGTCGCGAGGTCGTGATGGTCGGTGGCGGCGGCGTCCGGCCACATGCGGGACAGTTCGGCTTCGGTCGGGGGGCGCTGCCAGAAGCCCTCGCCGAGCAGGACACGACCGCCGTCGCGGACCAGGCGGCGCAGCTCGGCGAGGGCCTTGGGGAGTCGGTCGCCGAGGGCCTGGCTCGCGCCCACGCACAGGACCAGGTCGGCAGGGCCGCGGGTGGTGCCGGTGGCGGATTCCTCGATGAAACGGGCCCGGGCGGCGAGGCCCCGTTCTTCCGCCGCCTCGCGGGCCCGGGCCAGGTCCTCGGCGTCGAGGTCGACACCTATGCCCGTTGCCTCCGGCAGGGCCTCCAGGACGCGCAGCATCAGCTCGCCTCGGCCGCAGCCGATGTCCAGCACGGAGGCTGGGGTGGTGCGGGCGAGGCGGGCTACTAGCTGGTCGGCCCGGGGTTCTGAGAGAGGGCCGTGGAAGGTGAGGCGGGTGCGGTGGGGTATGGCGGTCATGCCAGGGACGTTACGGGTAGGGGTGGGCGGCGGCACCGGGTTTTCCGGCGCTGGGCGTCGGTGCTGGGGCGGGTGGGTCCGCAGCCCGGCGGAGCGGGGTCCCGCTGCGCCCAGCCTCCCCCAAGCTCTCGGCTTCGCTCGAGCAGGGGGCCCCCATCGCCCCAGCGGCACGACTGCCCGCAGCTGGGGCTGCTTACTGGGTCACGGTGAAGTTCCTCAGGATCGCTGTCGTCAGGTCCTGGTCGCCCTCCGTCTTCACACGGTCCGCCACCGTTTCCGGTGTCACGCGGCCGCAGGCCAGGCGGACGTAGGTCTCCCAGTCGAGGGTGAGCGTCGCGGCGGGGCCGAGCGCGGGGGCCGTTTCGAGGGTGCCGCGGCCCTGGATGTCGACGCGGATCGTGCGCAGGAACTCGACCGGGCCGTGGACGTCGATGACGACGGCCGAGCTGCGCGGCGCCTGCGCGTCCTCGGCCACCACGCGCGGGAGTTCGCCGAGCAGCACGTCACGGGCGACATGCGCGCCGGGGGAGTCGAGGCTGCCGGGCCGGCCGAGGGCCGTGCGCAGGTCCTGCTCGTGCACCCACACGTCGAAGGCGTGCCGGCGCATCGACTCCTCGAGGGTCAGCTCCGCCCCGAGCGGGCCCCGCACCTTCGTACCCGGGTCGCGCGACTCGTTCCGCAGCTGGCGGTTGCGGCGGATGACCACGTACTCCAGCTCGGAGGTCATCTCCGGCGCCGTGTGGTGACGGCGGACGTCGACCTGCATCTCCATGTAGCGCTGGTGGTCGTTGGTGACGTGGAACAGGTCGCGCGGCAGCGTGTGGATCGGGCGCGGGTCGCCCAGCATCTCGCAGTCCAGACCGATGACGTGGGACACCACGTCCCGCACCGACCACCCGGGGCACGGCGTCCGCCGGTTCCATTCGGCCTCCGCGAGCGGCTGGAGCAACTCGGATATCGCTTCGATGGAGTGGGTCCAGGCGTCGGCGTAGGGCTGGAGGGTGGGATGCAGACTCACGGAACGGGACCCCTCGGCGGTCGGTGCACGGGCAGGTGGTGGCGGGCTTGCCAGTGGGAGGTGGCGGCTGTCGGCGGGTGTCTTGCGAGCTAAGTTACGCTGCTGTGGGGCACCCCGGCAGTGCTTTCGTGTGACGATCGTAGGCCCGTGGGGAAGCCCGTGTGGACGGTCCGAATGCCAGGACGGTGGTAGTGTGCGCGCCTCTGTGATCCAGATCGCCGTAGACGAGGGCGAATCGGTCGAATCGCGTCGCCGACGGGTGGCGGCGCTGGTCCGGGAGCAGGCCGGGGCCGATCTCGTCGTCCTGCCGGAGCTGTGGACCACGGGTGCCTTCGCCTACGAGGAGTTCGGGCGGGAGGCCGAACCGCTCGAAGGGCCCACGTACGAGGCGATGGCCAAGGCCGCGAGCGACGCGGGCGTCTGGCTGCACGCCGGCTCCATCCCCGAGCGGGACCCCGACGGCCCCCTGTACAACACCTCCCTCGTCTTCTCCCCCTCCGGCGACCTCGCCGCCGCCTACCGCAAGATCCACCGCTTCGGCTTCGACAAGGGCGAGGCCGTGCTCATGGGGGCGGGAACCGAGCTGGTGACGGTTCGTCTGCCGCGGACCACCCTGGGCCTCAGCACCTGTTACGACCTCCGTTTCCCCGAACTCTTCCGCTCGCTCGTCGACGCCGGTGCCGAGACGCTCGTGGTGTCGGCGGGCTGGCCGGAGCGCCGCCGGTCCCACTGGACGCTGCTGGCCCAGGCACGGGCCGTCGAGAACCAGTCGTTCGTCGTCGCGTGTGGAACGGCGGGGACGCACGCCGGAGTTCCCCAGGCCGGTCACTCGATCGTGGTCGACCCGTGGGGCGAGGTCCTGGCCGAGGCCGGCGCCGGCGAGGAGGTCCTGACGGTGGAGTTCGACCCCGGGAAGGTCGCGACGACCCGCGAGCAGTTCCCCGCGCTGAAGGACCGGATGCTGGGACTCCAGCCCCCGCACAGGCCCTGACGACACGCTCCCGGCCCTCAAGCCCCCTCAGTCCTCCCGCTCCTTCTCCGCCAGGTGGATCACACACACCGCCACCGCGATCAGCAGCGCCGGATCCGCGTCCTCCCGGACGATGTCCACGCCGTAGGTGTCCCGCAGGGTCAGCCACCGCCGGGAGACCACGGCCAGCAGCTCACCGTCGTACTCGACGGCGAACTCCCGGTCGAGGATCTTGCCGCTGACGTCCAGTTCGTTGCCGTCGGCCAGCGCCACCCGGTAGTGGTTGCGCAGCAGCGACAGCCGCTTCCGGCGGATCGTCGCCAGCGGCTCCCCGCCCCGCTGGAGCACCATCGTGTCGCGCAGGGCAAGCATCTTCTGGTGGATGTCGACGAGGACGCGCCCCTGGAGGTCCTGCAGCTCCCAGGTGTCCCGCAGGCGCAGCGCCTTGCCGTCGACGAGGAACACCTTGGTGCCGCGCTCGTCCTCGATCCAGTAGTCGTCGCCGATGCCGAGGAGCCGGTCGTACACGAGGAATCTCATGAGACCAGGGCTTCCCCGGCGCCCGCTCCGAAACGCCGCCGATAGGCCGACGGGCTGAGCCCGGTCGCCCGCCGCAGCCGCGCCCGCAGGTTGGCGGCCGTACCGAGGCCGCTCCTGGCCGCCACCACGTCCAGCCGCTCCTCGCCCCGCTCGATCAGCCGGCAGGCCAGCGCCACCCGCTCCCCCGTCAGCCACGCCAGCGGGGTCGTCCCGAGCTGGGCGCGGAAGCGCCGGTGGAGCGTGGCGGGGCTGACACGCGCGCGTGCGGCCAGCTCCGCCACCGTCAGCGGCTCGCCCAGCCGCTCCTGGGCCCACGCCAGCAGGGGGCCCAGGGACTCGTCCCGCACCTGAGGCACCGGCCGTTCCACGAACTGCCGCTGCCCGCCGTCCCGGTGCGCGGCGAACACCAGCCGCCGGGAGACGTGGTTGGCGATCTCGGCGCCGTGGTCGCGGCGCCAGATGTACAGCCCCAGATCGAGCGCCGCCGCACTGCCCGCGGCGGTGAGGATGTCGCCCTCGTCCACGAACAGCACGTCCGGCTCCAGCAGCACCTTCGGATGCAGCAGGCGGAAGGAGTCCGCCCACCGCCAGTGGGTCGCCGCACGCCGTCCGTCCAGCAGCCCGGCCTCGGCGAGTGCGAAGGTGCCCGTGCAGAAGCTCAGAATCCGGGCGCCCCGCGCGTGTGTCTGCCGGATGGCGTCGAGCACGTCAGGGGCGCGCGGCACGACGTTGTCCGGCCGGCCGGGCACGACCAGCGTGTCCGCCCGGTCCACGGCGTCCAGGCCCGGGACACCGGTGAGCGTGAAGAAGCCGTGGTTCATCCGGATCTCCGGCGCGGGCGTGCACAGTGTCACCTCGTACAACGGCCCCGGCAGCCCCAGTTCGGGCCGCGGCAGCCCGAACAGCTCGGTGGCGACACCGACCTCGAACGGGTTGGTGCCCTCGTCGACGATCACGGCGACCCGGTGCGGACGGTGCGGACGGTGCGAGGATCCTTTCGGCATGTGCGATTCCTAGCACTCGTGCGGGACGTACGGCACCCCGGAAGATCGCTTCATGACTCAGGAACCCGTCTCCCTCGCCCATGCCCTGGCCTCCTTCTCCGACCGCTGGAGCCCACGCATCGTCACCGCCGTCAACGACTACGACGTCCGCGTCGCGAAGGTCGAGGGCGAGCACGTCTGGCACGTCCACGAACACACCGACGAGTTCTTCCTCGTGATCGAGGGAGAGCTGCACATCGGCCTGCGCGAGGCGGCCGGAGAGCGCACGGTCGTACTTCCCGAGGGCAGCGTCTTCACGGTCCCGCGCGGCACCGAGCACAAGCCGTACGCGCCCCTCCCGACCGCGATCCTCCTGTTCGAACCCACCGGCACCCTCACGGTCGGCGACCGTCACGACGAGGTCCCGGACCACGTGGACGCCACGACGGGGCACGCGCTGAGCTGACTGTCAGTGACGGATGGCACCCTGGGGGCATGGACCACTCCGCACACCGACGCGCCCGCGTCCGTGCCCCCGAGCTGACCGGCAAGGGCGGCTGGCTGAACACGGGCGGGCAGCAGTACACCCTCGCCGACCTGCGAGGACGCATCGTCGTCCTGGACTTCTGGACCTTCTGCTGCGTGAACTGTCTGCACGTCCTCGACGAGCTGCGCGAGCTGGAGGAGAAGCACCGGGACACGGTCGTGGTCATCGGGGTGCACTCGCCGAAGTTCGTGCACGAGGCCGACCACCGGGCGGTGGTGGACGCGGTCGAGCGGTACGGCGTGGAGCACCCCGTGCTCGACGACCCGGAGCTGGCCACCTGGAAGCAGTACGCCGTGCGGGCCTGGCCGACGCTGGTGGTGATCGACCCCGAGGGGTACGTCGTCGCGCAGCACGCCGGTGAGGGGCATGTGCACGCCATCGAGCGGCTGGTCGAGGAGCTGGAGGCGGAGCACACGGCCAAGGGCACGCTGCGGCGCGGGGACGGGCCGTACGTGGCGCCGGAGCCGGAGCCGACGGTGCTGCGGTTCCCGGGCAAGGCTCTGCTGCTGCCGAGCGGGAACTTCCTGGTGAGCGACACGACCCGGCATCAGCTGGTGGAGCTCGCCGGGGACGGGGAGAGCGTGGTGCGGCGGATCGGAAGCGGTGCGCGCGGGTTCGCCGACGGATCCGCCGACGAGGCCGGCTTCAACGAGCCGCAGGGGCTCACCCTCCTCGACGACGGGTCGGTGGTCGTCGCCGACACCGTCAATCACGCGCTGCGACGGCTGGACCTGGCCACCGGCGAGGTCACCACGCTGGCCGGCACGGGCCGGCAGTGGTGGCAGGGGTCGCCCACCTCGGGCCCGGCCCGCGAGGTCGACCTCTCCTCCCCCTGGGACGTCGCCTGGTGGCAGGACAAGGTCTGGATCGCCATGGCCGGTGTCCACCAGTTGTGGGCGTACGACCCGGCCGACGGCACGGTCGCGGTCACGGCCGGGACGACGAACGAGGGGCTCGTGGACGGGCCGGGCGGCGAGGCCTGGTTCGCGCAGCCGTCCGGGCTGGCCGCCACGCCGGAGCGGTTGTGGCTCGCCGACTCCGAGACGTCCGCGCTGCGCTGGGTGGAGCCCGACGGCTCGGTCCACACGGCCGTCGGCACCGGCCTGTTCGACTTCGGCCACCGGGACGGCGCCGCCGGACAGGCCCTGCTCCAGCACCCGCTGGGCGTCACGGCGCTCCCGGACGGTTCCGTCGCGATCAGCGACACCTACAACCACGCCCTGCGGCGCTACGACCCGGCGACCGGCGAGGTCACCACCCTGGCCACGGGCCTGCGCGAGCCCAGTGACGCCGTGCTCGTCGGCGAGGACATCGTGGTCGTGGAGTCGGCCCGCCACCGGCTGACCCGGCTGCGGCTGCCCGAGGAGGCGGTGAAGGTGCCGGAGGTCGCCCACCGCACGCAGCGCGAGGCGGCCGAGGTCACCCCGGGACGCCTCCGGTTGGACGTGATCTTCCAGGCCCCGGCGGGCCAGAAGCTGGACGAGCGCTACGGCCCCTCCACCCGCCTGCTCGTCTCGTCAACCCCGCCGGAGCTGCTGCGCGAGGGCGAGGGCGCGGGGACGGACCTCTCCCGCACCCTCGAACTCGACCCCGCCGTACCGGAGGGCGTGCTGCACGTCTCGGCGATGGCCGCCTCCTGCGACGACGACCCGGACAACGAGTACCCGGCCTGCCACGTCCACCAGCAGGACTGGGGGGTCCCCGTCCGTCTCACCGAGACGGGGACGGACCGGCTTCCCCTGGTGCTGGCCGGGATGGACGCCTGATCCTCCAGTGCGTCACACCCCATACCCGTCGCTGTACCCGTCGCGCCGGTGGTGGGCTGCCGGGTCGTCCATGACACCCGGGGTCGTGGGGGGAACCACCACACGCCTGCGCCGGTAGATGCTGCTGAACGTGGTGACACCGATCAGTCCGACGATCATGAAGATGATGCCGACCAGGTCGAGGTTGACCCCCTGCATGTCCCAGTCGGTCGCGAACGTGAGGATGGCTCCCACGGCGATGAGGATGATGCATCCGCCGAGGCCCATGAGTTTCGCCTCCCTGTACGGTCCGGTCTCTCCGGTCCGCACTCCGGGTACCCCCGAGGGGAACACCCATGCGGTGGCGGCCTGTTCTACCTCTCGAGGAACGCCGTCAACGCGTTCGCGAGCTGGAAGGGGTCGTCGGCGCCGCACAGTTCGCGTGCGCTGTGCATCGACAGGATGGCCACACCGATGTCGACGGTCCTGATGCCGTGCCGGGCGGCGGTGATCGGGCCGATCGTGGTGCCGCAGGGCATGGAGTTGTTGGAGACGAAGGACTGGAAGGGGACGCCGGCGATCTCACAGGCCGCGGTGAACTCGGCGCGTCCCGAACCGTCCGTGGCGTAGCGGTTGTTGACGTTGACCTTGAGGATCGGGCCGCCGTTCACGCGCGGGTGGTGCGTCGGGTCGTGCCGTTCCGCGTAGTTGGGGTGGACGGCGTGGCCGGTGTCGGAGGAGAGACAGACCGTGCCGGCGAAGGCGCGGGCCCGGTCCTCGAAGGAGCCGCCGCGCGCGAACACCGAGCGCTCCAGCACGTTCCCGAGGAGCGGTCCGTCGGCGCCGGTGTCCGACTGGGAGCCGTTCTCCTCGTGGTCGAAGGCGGCCAGGACCGGGATGGAGGAGGGCGCGGACGCCCCGGACGCCACGGCGGCCAGAGCGGCCGTGCCCGCGTGCACCGACAGGAGGTTGTCCATGCGCGGCCCGGCCAGGAGTTCGCGGTCGCGGCCCAGGTAGGCGGGCGCTTCCACGGAGTGCGTCATAAGGTCCCAGCCGGTGACCTCGCCCGCGGGGACGCCGGCCGTCTCCTCCAGGAAGGCGATCAGGTCGCCGTCGCGGACGTCGTTGCCGAGGCCCCAGACCGGCTGCATGTGCCGCTGCTTGTCGAGCTTGAGGCCGTCCCCTGTGACCGAGCGGTCCAGGTGGATGGCGAGCTGCGGGACCCGCAGCAGCGGGCGGTCGACGTTCACCAGCCGGGTCGAGCCGTCGCGCAGGGTGAGGCGGCCCGCGAGGCCGAGGTCGCGGTCCAGCCAGGAGTTGAGCAGGGGCCCGCCGTAGATCTCCACGGCGACCTGGCGCCAGCCGTGCGCCCCGCTGTCGGGGAGCGGCTTGACGCGCAGGTTGGGGGAGTCGGTGTGGGCGCCGACGATCCGGAACGGTGTGTGGGGCGCGACGCCCTCCGGCACGTACCAGGCGATGATCGCGCCGCCCCGCAGCACGTACTTGCCGCCGCCCGTCCCTTCCCAGGCGTCCGTCTCGGCGACCTGCCTGAAGCCCGCCTTCTCCAGCCGTTCGGCGGCGGTGGCCACGGCGTGGTACGGCGAGGGGCTCGCCGCCAGGAAGCTCATGAGGTCGTCGGTGTGGCCGCGGTCGAAGCGGGCTCGTTCGGTCATGGGGTTACCTTAACGACGGACGAGGGCCCGCTCCCCTGGGAAGGAAACAGGCCCTCGGGCAGTGGACGTGATGATCTAGAACGCGGCCTCGTCCAGCTCCATCAGGTCCAGCTCGACGCCCTCGGCGACCTTGCGGGCCAGGGTGACGCCCGGCAGGACGTTGGCCGCGAAGAACTTCGCCGCGGCGATCTTGCCGGTGTAGAAGGCCTTGTCCTTGGCGGACGCGGTCTCCAGCTTCTCGGCGGCGACCGAGGCGCCCTTGAGCAGCAGGTAACCGACGACCACGTCACCGGAGGCCATCAGCAGGCGGGTGGTGTTGAGGCCCACCTTGTAGATGCTCTTGACGTCCTGCTCGGTGGCCGCGAGGTCGGTCAGCATCAGGCCGACGATGGCCTCCAGCTCCACGGCCGCCTTGGCGAGGTGCTCGCGGGCACCGGCCAGGTCCTCGCCGCCCGTGCCGAGGGCCAGGAACTTCTTGATGTCCTCGGCGAGGGAGTTCAGCGCGGTGCCCTGGTTGCGGACGATCTTCCGGAAGAAGAAGTCCTGGCCCTGGATCGCCGTGGTGCCCTCGTAGAGGGTGTCGATCTTGGAGTCCCGGATGTACTGCTCGATCGGGTACTCCTGGAGGAAGCCGGAGCCGCCGAAGGTCTGGAGCGACTGGGCGAGCTGCTCGTAGCCCTTCTCGGAGCCGTAGCCCTTGACGATGGGCAGCAGCAGGTCGTTCAGGGCCTCCAGGGCGGAGATGTCCTCGCCCGCGGCCTCCTTGACCTGGATCTCGTCCTGGACGGAGGCCGTGTAGAGGACCAGCGCCCGCATGCCCTCCGCGTACGCCTTCTGCGTCATGAGCGAGCGGCGCACGTCCGGGTGGTGGGTGATGGTGACCTTGGGCGCGGTCTTGTCCATGAAGTTCGCCAGGTCGGGGCCCTGCACGCGCTCCTTGGCGTACTCCAGGGCGTTGAGGTAGCCCGTGGAGAGTGTGGAGATCGCCTTCGTGCCGACCATCATGCGGGCGAACTCGATGATGCGGAACATCTGGCGGATGCCGTCGTGCTTGTCGCCGATCAGCCAGCCCTTGGCGGGGTGCTGGTCGCCGAAGGTCATCTCGCAGGTGTTGGAGGCCTTCAGGCCCATCTTGTGCTCGACGTTGGTGGCGTAGACGCCGTTGCGCTCGCCCAGCTCGCCGGTCTCGAAGTCGAAGAGGTACTTCGGGACGAGGAAGAGGGACAGGCCCTTGGTGCCGGGGCCGGCGCCCTCGGGGCGGGCCAGCACGTAGTGGAGGATGTTCTCCGACATGTCGTGCTCACCGGAGGTGATGAAGCGCTTCACGCCCTCGATGTGCCAGGAGCCGTCCTCCTGCTGCACTGCCTTGGTGCGGCCGGCGCCCACGTCGGAGCCCGCGTCGGGCTCGGTGAGCACCATCGTGGAGCCCCACTGCTTCTCCGTGGCGACCTTGGCTATGTGCTTCTGGACCTCGTTGCCCTCCTCGAAGAGGATGCCGGCGAAGGCCGGGCCCGAGGAGTACATCCACACGGCCGGGTTGGCGCCCAGGATGAGCTCGGCGTAGGACCAGATCAGGGAGCGGGGCGCGGTGGTGCCGCCGATCTCCTCGGGCAGGCCCAGGCGCCAGTACTCGGAGTCCATGAAGGCCTGGTAGCTCTTCTTGAACGAGGCGGGGACCGGCGCGGTGTTGGTCTCCGGGTCGAAGACCGGCGGGTTGCGGTCGGCGTCGATGAAGGACTCGGCCAGCTCGTTCTCCGAGAGGCGGGTCAGCTCCTCCAGGATGCTCTTCGCGGTCTCGACGTCCATCTCCTCGAACGGGCCGGTGCCGTACACCTTGTCCCGCCCGAGTACCTCGAAGAGGTTGAACTCGATGTCGCGGAGATTCGACTTGTAGTGCCCCATGGTGACGGCTCCCGGCTCCGTAGAGAGATCGGCGAGGCACTGGATCCTCGCGCTAGTTCACGTACCAACAAGTAGCTCCGATGATGCTACCCGTCGGTAATAAGAAGCAACCCCGAACCGGTCATCTGTGACAGGGCACACCGGCGCCACGCCGCTCTCGGTACGCTTGCGCCCATGTACGGCTACGACCAGACAGCGGGTGCGCAGTACGCCCCTCCGCAGCAGCCGATGTCCGGCGGATACGGACAGCAGCCGCCGCTGTACCCCGAGCCGTCCCCGCCCTCGCTCACGGACGCGGTGCGCGCGTTCACCACCGGGCAGATGGCCGCCGAGGACTTCCAGCAGGTCTTCGCGACGTCGAAGGTGTACTGCCCGCGCGGCGACAACCCCGGCTTCCTCGCGCTGCACAACACCCAGCAGCCGGTGATCCCGATGTTCAGCACGCTCAAGGAGCTGCGCCGGTACGCGGGCAAGGAGTCCAAGTACTTCGTGATCACCGGCGCGGAGGTGCTGGACCTGCTGCCCACCGGCTACGGCTTCGTCCTCGACATGGAGGGCGAGCACCGCATGGTGTTCGACGCGAAGGCCGTGGAGCAGATGGTCGAGTTCGCGATGCGCCGGATGTATGGGGGCTGAGGCCTCCCTTTACTTCGGCAGGCGCAGCGCCAGGCCGTCCAGGACGACCTCCAGGCCGTAGGCGAACTTGTCGTCGCGGAGCTTGGCCGGGTCGGCGGCCTGTGCGCTGGTCTCGGCCTCGGTGGCCGCCAGGTGGTCGTAGCCGGCGGAGACTTGCCGGGCCGTGGGCAGCAGCCGGGCCACGAACTCCGACTCGGACTCACCGGAGCGGGCGACCGTCGTCAGCCAGGCGGCTTCCGTTGTGCTCATGCCGATCACGTACGAGAAGACGGCGTCGATCGCCCGGCTCGGCTCGGGGAATCCCGCCCCGGTGAACAGGGCCGCCAGCCGCTCCGAGAAGGCCATGTAGTTCGGCCCCAGATAGGCGAGCCCCGCCTGCCCCAGTACCAGGGTCAGCCAGGGGTGCCGTAGCGCCGTCGTGCGGAAGGACCCGGCCGCCTCGGTCACCGCCGCGCGCCAGTCCGGGCCGCCGGCCGGCGGGACGTGGATCTCGGCGGCGACCTCGTCCACCGCGAGCTCCATCAGTTCGTCCTTGGTTGCCACGTGCCGGTACAGGGACGTCGCCCCGGCGTTCAGCCGGGCGCCGAGCTTGCGCATGCTGAGCGCCTCGATCCCCTCGGCGTCGAGCATCGCGATCGCCTCGCGGACGATCGCCTCTCGGCTGAGCGCGGGCTGGTCGGTGCGGCGCTGTTCGCGGGCCCATACGGAAGGGATCGAGTTCGGGCCCTTGCTCTTCGTGCTCCTGGTCATCGGCGCTCCTCCTGACGTCGTGCGAACAGCGTGCGCAATCAGCGTACAGAACTCAAGGGTTGCGCACACTGTTCCGCCATGCGTACAGTGTTCGCAACGAGGAACGGTGTTCGCAGTAAGTGAGTCGGAGGGGAACTGCTATGGAAGCCCGCAATCCACGCCGCTGGTGGATCCTGATCGTGCTGTGCCTCAGCACGCTGGTGCTGGTCGTCGACAACATGGCGCTGACGGTGGCGGTGCCCTCGCTGACCGAGGACATCGGGGCGAGCACCCAGGACATGCAGTGGATCCTCGACTCCTACACCCTGGTCTTCGCCGGTCTGCTGCTGACCTCGGGGAGCCTCGGAGACCGGTTCGGTCGCCGGAAGGTGATGCTGATCGGCCTGCTGCTGTTCGGGGCGGCCTCGCTGGGGGCGGTGTTCTGCGCCAGTCCGGGTGAGCTGATCGCGGTGCGGATCGCGATGGGGGTGGGCGGTGCGCTGATCATGCCGTCGACGCTGTCCATCCTGATCACCGTCTTCGACGAGGACGAGCGTCCCAAGGCGATGGCGGCGTGGGGCTCGGTGTCGATGCTGGGACTGGTGGGCAGCCCGGTCCTCGGCGGTGTGCTGATCGACCACTTCGCGTGGCAGGCGATCTTCCTGATCAACGTGCCGATCGTCGGTCTCGCGCTGCTGGCCGGTGTGCTGCTGATGCCGGAGTCGAAGGCGCCCTGGCAGAAGCCGGACCCGCTGGGCGCGGTGCTGTCGGCGGTCGGTATGACGGCCCTGGTGTGGTGGATCATCGAGATTCCGCAGCACGGCGCGTTCGGCGGCCGTTCCCTCCTCGTCCTGGCCGTAGCGGTGGTCGCCCTGGCCGGTTTCGTGGTCTGGGAGAACGTCACCGGCTCGCCGATGGTCCCGCTGGTCCTCTTCAAGCACCGCAACTTCAGCGGTGGCTCGCTCTCCCTGGCGCTCGTCCAGATCGGCAACGCCGGCCTGCTGCTGGTCCTGACCCAGTACCTCCAGTTCGTGCTCGGCTGGCCGGCCGTCAAGGCGGGTCTGGCCTTCCTGCCGCTGGCCGTGGCGGCGCTGGCCGGCAACACGGCCGGGGCGCAGCTCGCCGTGAAGGTGGGCAACCGGTTCGTCATCCTCGCCGGGATGCTGCTGATGGCCGCCTCCTTCGGGCTGCTGACCACGCTGAGCGCCGACAGCGGCTTCACGGTCCCGGCCGTGGCGCTGGGTGTCCTCGGTCTGGGTGCCGGTCTGGCGATGCCGGCCGCGGTGGCCGCGCTGATGGGCACCATCCCCGAGGACAAGGCGGGCGTCGGCTCGGCGCTCAACGACACCATCCAGCAGTCCGGCACCGCCCTCGGTATCGCGATCCTCGGCGCCCTGCTCTCCGGTGGGTACGCGGACGAGATGCCGGCCGGCGCCCCCGAGCAGGCCAGGGAGTCGCTCGGCGGCGCGCTCGCCGTCGCCGGCGGTGACCCGGGCCTGGTGCGGGCGGCCCGCGAGGCCTTCACCTCCTCGATGTCGACGACCTTCACGATCAGCGCCATCGGTGTGCTGGCGGCGGCCGCGGTGGCCACCTCGGTGATGCGGGACCGCAAGGCGGAGCCCGCCGAGACCGAGGGCGCCGAGCCCGCCGGGACCGGGAGCAAGGAGCCCGAGCTGGCCGCCTGACGCGGGCGGCCGCCCGCCGCGGACGTACGAAGGCCGGGCACCCCGTGCGGGGGTGCCCGGCCTTCCGCCATGCCGGTCTCCCGTGATTCGCTGCCGCGTCCCCCGGGAATGCCCTCCCGGTTTTCTCTGTTTGGGGTGGCAGAAAGTTCAACGCTCAACTAAACTGGGCGTACACGAGGAGGAACCGACATGCCTGCTGTGACCGTCGAGAACCCGTTGACGCTGCCCCGCGTGACCGCGCCGACCGAGGCCGTTGCACGTCCCGTGCTCGCCGTCACGACCGCCCCGAGCGGTTTCGAGGGCGAGGGCTTCCCGGTGCGCCGGGCGTTCGCGGGGATCAACTACCGCCACCTCGACCCGTTCATCATGATGGACCAGATGGGCGAGGTGGAGTACGCGCCGGGTGAGCCCAAGGGCACCCCCTGGCACCCGCACCGCGGCTTCGAGACCGTCACCTACATCATCGACGGGATCTTCGACCACCAGGACTCCAACGGCGGTGGCGGCACCATCACCAACGGGGACACCCAGTGGATGACCGCGGGCTCGGGCCTGCTGCACATCGAGGCGCCACCGGAGCACCTCGTCGTGTCCGGCGGGCTCTTCCACGGCCTCCAGCTGTGGGTGAACCTCCCCGCCAAGGACAAGATGATGGCCCCCCGCTACCAGGACATCCGTGGCGGCTCGGTCCAGCTGCTCAGCACCCCCGACGGCGGCGCGCTGCTCCGCGTCATCGCCGGAGAGCTGGACGGGCACCAGGGCCCCGGCATCACGCACACGCCGATCACGATGATCCACGCGACGGTGGCGCCGGGCGCGGAGCTCACCCTGCCGTGGCGCGAGGACTTCAACGGCCTGGCGTACGTGCTGGCCGGGCGCGGCAGCGTCGGCCCCGAGCGCCGGCCGGTCCACATGGGCCAGACGGCTGTCTTCGGCGCGGGCTCCTCGCTGACCGTCCGCGCGGACGAGAAGCAGGACTCCCACACGCCGGACCTGGAGGTCGTCCTGCTCGGCGGACAGCCGATCCGTGAGCCCATGGCCCACTACGGCCCGTTCGTCATGAACACCAAGGACGAACTCATGCAGGCCTTCGAGGACTTCCAGAAGGGACGGCTGGGCACGGTCCCGGCGGTGCACGGGATGTCCGAGGCGGGCCCCCAGGGCTGACGCCCCGTCACCCGGGCGGGCCGTTCCGACGGGACGGCCCGCCCGGGGCGTGATCGGGTGGAGGAGTGCAGGACACCCCCTCACCCGGCCCCGGCCCGCTCCTCCCCGGGCCCGTCCAGCGCCTCGCCGCCTGGTGTGCCGTCCTGCTGCTCGTCTCCGGGGTCGTCTACGTCGGGATCCGGCTGTGCGACGAGTTCCGGACCGCCGTCGTGCCCGTGCTGCTCGCGCTGCTCGGGACCGCGCTGCTCGGGCCCCTGCACCGGCGGCTCGTGAAGGCGGGGGTGCAACGGTCGGTCGCGGCGGCGCTCACCTGCGTCGCCGTCGTCGCCGTGGTCGGCGGGGCCGTGTACATCGTGGTCGCCGCGCTCATCGACACCGGCGACGAGATCGTGGCCTCGCTGAAGGAGGCCGCCCGGGGCGTCTCCGCGCACTTCGGGGCGGCCGGCACCTCGCTGGACGACCTCGCCTCCAACGCCCGGGAACTGCTGAGCAAGTTCGGCGGGACGGCCGCCTCCGGCGTGATCAGCGGATTCAGCGTGGTCGGCGAGTCCATCGCCATGGCCGTCCTCGCCCTGCTGCTCGTCTTCTTCTTCCTGCGCGACTCCGACAAGGCCGCCACGACGCTGCGCTCCCTGGCGCCCCGCGGGTCGGCCGACACCCTGGAGGCCATGGCGCGGCGGGCCCTCAGGGCCGTCGAGGGGTTCATGCGGGGGACGACTCTCATCGCCCTCATCGACGCGCTCTGCATCACCGTCGGACTGCTCGTCCTCGACGTGCCCGGGGCGCCCGGACTCGGCGCCCTGGTCTTCGTCGGGGCGTACATCCCCTATCTCGGCGCCTTCATCTCCGGCGCCGTCGCCGTGCTGGTCGCGCTCGCCGACCGGGGGTTCGTCATCGCGCTCTGGGCGCTCGGGGTGGTGCTCGCGGTGCAGGTGCTGGAAGGGCATGTGCTCCAGCCGGCGATCCAGAGCCGGACGGTGCAGATGCACCCGGCGGTGGTGATGGTGGCGATCACGGCCGGGGCGTCGGTCGCCGGGGTGCTCGGCATGCTCCTCGCCGTACCGCTCACCGCCGCCGCCTTCGGCGTCGCCCAGGAGCTCCGCGGGCGCTACGGCGACCAGGAGCCGTCGCCCGAGCCGTCCACCGATTCGTAGAGCTCGAACCAGATGCTCTTGCCCTCGCCGCGCGGGTCGACGCCCCACGCGTGGGCGAGCAGTTCGATCAGCACCAGACCGCGGCCGGAGGACGCCAGCTCCCCCGGTCTGCGCCTGTGCGGCAGGTCGTCACCGGTGTCGGTGACCTCGATCCGCAGCCGCCGCTCCCCCACCCCGCCGGTGATCTCCGCGACGAGCAGCGCGTCGGAGTCGGTGTGCACGAGGACGTTCGTCAGCAGCTCGGACAGCAGCAGCACCGCCGAGTCGCGCTGGTCCGGCGAGGACCAGTCGTGCAGCAGGTCACGCAGTTGCTGACGGGCCTCCGCGATCCGCTCGGGCTCGGCCTGGGCGACCGTCAGCACCGTGCGCCGCACCGGCTGCCGCACGGTCATGCTGTCGCCGTACCCACCGCCCCCGCCCTCACGGCTGAGCAGCAGCATGGCGATGTCGTCCTCGCGGCGGTCGGTCAGCGGACCGGTGGTGTGGTGCGAGGACGGCCCGTGCACCGCCTGCACCAAGGTGTCGGCGAGTTCCTCCAGATCACCCTTGTGCTCCTCCAGGATCACCCGCAGCCGCCGCCAGCCGGAGTCCAGGTCGTGTCCGCCGGTCTCGATCAGGCCGTCCGTGCAGATCAGCATGGTCTCGCCGGGTTCCAGGGCGAGCCGCGTCGTGGGGTAGTCGGCGTCCGGGTCGATGCCCAGCGGCAGGCCCCCCGACGTCGGCCGGGTCAGCACCGTGCCGTCGGACATCCGGAACGCCGGGTCCGGATGCCCGGCACGGGCGATGTCCAGCACCCCGCTCGCCGGGTCGACCTCGACGTACACACAGGTCGCGAACCGCGGGTCGGAGGGATCCTCGTCGCCGATGCCGTGCAGGAAACGCGAGACACGGGAGAGGACGGCGTCGGGGCGGTGGCCCTCGGAGGCGTAGGCCCGCAGGGCGATACGGAGCTGGCCCATCAGACCCGCCGCCCGTACGTCATGGCCCTGGACGTCCCCGATGACCAGCGCGAACCGCCCGCTCGGCAGCGGGATCACGTCGTACCAGTCGCCGCCGACCTGGAGCCCGCCGCCGGTCGGGACGTAGCGGGCGGCGACGCTCATGCCCGGGATGCGCTGCGGGCCGAGCCTCGGCAGCATCGTGCGCTGGAGCCCGTCGGTCAGCGCCCGCTCGCTCTCGGCCAGCCCCGCCCGGGTCAGCGCCTGCGCCAGCATCCGCGCCACGGTGGTCAGCACCGACCGCTCGTCCGGCGTGAACGCCACCGGGTAGGTGAAGGCGGCCATCCACGCGCCCATCGTGCGGCCTGCCACCGTCAGCGGCAGGAACGCCCAGGACCGGCGGCCGAAGCGCTGGGCGAGCGGCCAGGTCAGCGGGTAGCGGGCCTTGTACTGCTCGGGAGTGGACAGATACACCGCCCGGCCGGTCCGCGCGACCTCGGCGGCCGGGTAGTCGGTGTCCAGCGCCATGTCGGAGAAGGGGCTGTCGTCACCCGGCTGCTGCCCGTGGTGCCCGATGACCGTCAGGCGATCGCCCGAGACCCCGAACACCGCCAGCCCGTCCGGCGAGAACCCGGGCATCGACAGATTGGCCGTCACCCGCAGGACCTCCTGGGTGGAGCGCGCCTCGGCCAGCGCCCGGCCCGCGTCCAGCAGGAACGCCTCCCGGGAGCGCCGCCAGTCGCCGGTGACCGCACTGCGCCCGGCCGGAGTGCCCGGCGTCGGCTCGGTGACCTCCTGCAGCGTGCCGATCAGCCGGTACGCCTTGTGGACCCGGTCGAAGGACGGCTTGGAACGGCTGCGGACGACCCGGACGATCCGGCCCTGCTCGTCCATGATCCGGACCCGCACCTCGGCGAGGGTCCCCTCGGCGACGGCGAGCTGGACCACGCCGGTGATTTCGTTCCAGTCCACCGGGTGCAGCCGGGCCCGGGCCTGAGCCTCCGTGAGGCTGACCTGTTCGGCGGGCAGCCCGAGCAGCCGTGCCGCCTCGGCGTCGACCGTGACCAGCCCGGTGGCGGTGTCCCAGTGCCAGAGGCCGGTCGCGAGGGCGGCGAGAGCCTCCCCCACGGCGGGCAGAGGCTCGCCAGTGCGCATTGCCCTACTTTAAGAAGAGGCCGTCGAACACTGCCACCGAACGCAGCGGTCTGCTCGATCGTTAACTGTGGAGAGTCGATCATCGCCTGCCCGGTACGCTGGGGACGAGTTTCACGTGAAACACAGACCCCGATCAGCGAAGACTGGATGAACGACGATGCATCGGTACAGGTCCCACACCTGCGGCGAGCTCCGCTCCTCTGACGTCGGCAGCGACGTCCGGCTGAGTGGCTGGCTGCACAATCGGCGCGACCTGGGCGGCATCCTCTTCATCGATCTGCGCGACCACTACGGCATCACGCAGCTCGTGGCCCGTCCCGGCACCCCCTCCTACGAGGCTCTCGACAAGCTCTCCAAGGAGTCGACCGTCCGCGTCGACGGCAAGGTCGTCTCCCGGGGCGCCGAGAACATCAACCCCGAGCTCCCCACCGGTGAGATCGAGGTCGAGGTCGGCGAGGTCGAACTGCTCGGTGCCGCCGCTCCGCTGCCGTTCACGATCAACACCGAGGACGGCGTCAACGAGGAGCGGCGCCTGGAGTACCGCTTCCTGGACCTGCGCCGCGAGCGCATGCACAAGAACATCATGCTGCGGTCATCGGTGATCGCCTCGATCCGCTCGAAGATGGTCGCCCTCGGCTTCAACGAGATGGCGACGCCGATCCTGTCCGCGACCTCCCCCGAGGGCGCCCGCGACTTCGTCGTCCCCTCCCGCCTGAACCCGGGCAAGTTCTACGCCCTTCCGCAGGCCCCGCAGCAGTTCAAGCAGCTGCTGATGATCTCCGGCTTCGACCGCTACTTCCAGATCGCGCCCTGCTTCCGTGACGAGGACGCGCGTGCGGACCGCTCGCCGGGCGAGTTCTACCAGCTCGACATCGAGATGAGCTTCGTCGAGCAGGAGGACGTCTTCCGGCCCGTCGAGAAGCTCATGACCGAGCTCTTCGAGGAGTTCGGCGGCGGCAGGCACGTCACCTCCCCGTTCCCGCGGATCCCGTTCCGCGAGGCGATGCTGAAGTACGGCTCCGACAAGCCCGACCTGCGCGCCCAGCTCGAACTCGTCGACATCACCGACATCTTCGAGGGCTCGGAGTTCAAGGCGTTCGCCGGCAAGCACGTCCGCGCCCTGCCGGTGCCGGACGTCTCCGCCCAGCCCCGCAAGTTCTTCGACCAGCTCGGCGACTACGCCGTCTCGCAGGGCGCCAAGGGCCTGGCCTGGGTCCGTGTCGCCGAGGACGGCTCGCTGTCCGGCCCGATCGCGAAGTTCCTCACCGAGGAGAACGTCGCCGAGCTGACCAAGCGCCTGTCGCTGGCGGCCGGACACGCGGTCTTCTTCGGCGCGGGCGAGTTCGACGAGGTCTCCAAGATCATGGGCGCGGTGCGGGTCGAGGCCGCCAAGCGCGCCGGGCACTTCGAGGAGAACGTCTTCCGGTTCTGCTGGATCGTCGACTTCCCGATGTACGAGAAGGACGAGGAGACCGGCGCGATCGACTTCTCGCACAACCCCTTCTCCATGCCGCAGGGCGGTCTGGAGGCCCTGGAGAGCCAGGACCCGCTGGACGTCCTCGGCTGGCAGTACGACATCGTCTGCAACGGCGTCGAGCTGTCCTCCGGCGCGATCCGGAACCACGAGCCGGAGATCATGCTCAAGGCCTTCGAGATCGCCGGGTACGACCGCGACACGGTCGAGGAGAAGTTCGCCGGCATGCTGCGCGCCCTCCGTTTCGGCGCCCCGCCGCACGGCGGCATCGCCCCGGGCGTCGACCGCATCGTGATGCTGCTCGCCGACGAGCCCAACATCCGCGAGACCATCTCCTTCCCGCTCAACGGCAACGCCCAGGACCTGATGATGGGCGCGCCGACGGAGCTGGAGGAGGCGCGGCTGAAGGAGCTGCACCTGTCGGTGCGGCGGCCGCAGCCCAAGTAGGGCGTATCTGTGTGAGTGGCCCGGAACCGGCGTCGGTTCCGGGCCACTTTCGTACGCTGGGCTCTCACCCAGCTCTTACCCAGGCTCCTGACAGGCGCGGTCCCTAACTTCCCTTCCCATGACGGGACAGGAAACGGCCGAAGGGCCGAAGCACAAACGGGATCTGACACGCCGTAAGGTCGTCGCCGCGGGCGCCGGCGCGGTGGTGGCGGCGGGCGTCGGCGGTACGTTCGCGGCGGGCGCGTTCGCCGGGGAGGAGACGGCAGCCGCCAAGGGGAAGGCCGCGGCGGGCAAGGCCACCGCGAGTTCCGGTGAGGCCTGCTACAAGCTGACCTCGGAGACCACCGAGGGCCCCTACTACATCGACGCGGACAAGCTCCGCAGGGACGTCACCGAGGACCAGGAGGGCATCCCGCTCACCCTGCGCCTCAAGGTGATCGACGCCGAGACCTGCAAGCCCCTCGCGAACGCCGCGGTCGACATCTGGCACTGCAACGCGCTGGGCGTGTACTCCGGGTATGAGGACATGGGCAGCGGGGGCGGCGGAGGTGGCGGAGGCGGTACGCCGCCCTCCGGTACACCGACGGGCACGCCCACGGGTCCGCCCCCCGGCGGTGGTGGCGGTGGCGGAGGCCACCAGGAGCCCACCGACGACGAGCGCTACCTGCGCGGCACGTGGCGGACGGACAAGAAGGGCGAGGCCGAGTTCCGCACGGTCTTCCCCGGCTGGTACCAGGGCCGCTGCGTGCACATCCACACCAAGGTGCACGTGGGCGGCACCTGGACCGACGCGGGCTACGAGGGCGGCACGACCTGCCACACCGGCCAGCTCTTCTTCGACGAGGAGTCCGTGCTGGCCTCCGCCGAGGTCGAGCCGTACTCCACCAACACCACGACCCGCACCACCCTCGACGAGGACACCATCTACCCCGGTAACGGCACCGAGGGCGGTCTGCTGAAGCTCAAGTACAAGAAGAGCGCCATCGCCAAGGGCGTGACGGCCACCCTCACCATGGGCGTCGACCCCGAGGCGACGCACGAGGGCACGGAGAGCGCGGTCCAGCCGGGCGCGTCGGCGTCGGCATCGGCGTCTGCGGGCTGAGCGAGCCGAGCGGGACGTGAATGCGGGGCGGGCACCTACGGGTTGTCCGCCCCGCATTCACATACATGTACTTCTGCTCAATCCGTTGACCCGGAAGACGGGCCTCCATAAGGTCCCTTCGAGAACGCGTACGTGATTGCTGTTCACGTATGTGCACAGCAAGGGAGACAACGATGTCAGAAGCCGCCATACCGGAGGCCGAGCAGCGGGCGGTGGGCAAGTTCCTGCGCCGCATGCTGCCGATCCTGGTCCTGATGCTGCTGGTCAACCAGATGGACCGGACGAACGTGGGCTTCGTCCAGGACGAGTTGCGGGCCGACGTCGGGGTCAGCGCCACGGCGTACGGGCTCGGGGCGGGCCTGTTCTTCATCGGCTACGCGCTGTTCGAGGTGCCCAGCAACATGTGGCTGGAGCGGTTCGGCGCGCGGGTCTGGCTGACCCGGATCATGATCACCTGGGGTGCGGTGATCGTGGCGATGTGCTTCATCCACAACGTGTGGATGTTCTACGGCCTGCGCTTCCTGCTCGGTGTCGCCGAGGCCGGCTTCTTCCCCGGGGTGCTCCTCTACTTCACGCAGTGGCTGCCGGACTCCAGCCGGGGCCGGGCGAGTGCGATCTTCCTGGGAGGCTCGGCGACGGCGTACATCGTGACGGGCCCGATCACCGGCGCGCTCCTGGAGCTGCACGGCGCGGGCGGTATCGCGGGCTGGCGCTGGATGTTCGCGTTGGAGGGAGCCTTCTCGATCCTGGTCGGCTTCATCGCCGGGTTCTTCCTCGTCTCCCGGATCCAGGACGCGAAGTGGCTCACGCAGGAGGAGAAGGACGCGCTGAGCGAGGCGGTGGCGCGGGACAAGGAGGCGCGTGACCGTGCCCCGTCGGTGTCGCGACTGAAGCTGATCTTCCACCCGCAGGTCGCCGTCCTGACGGCGGTCTTCTTCGCGATGGCGCTCACCGGCTACGCGATCACGTTCTGGCTGCCGAGCCTGGTGGAGGAGATCGGCGGCCTGTCGCCCTTCCAGATCGGCCTGCTGTCGGCGATCCCCTGGATCTGCGCCGTGATCGCGATGTACACGATGAGCCACTTCACGGACCGCGCCCCGGACCGTCGCCCCTACCTGGCGATCGCCCTGGTCCTCTCCGCCACCGGCACGTTCCTCGCCACCCTGGGCTCCCCCTGGTTCGGCCTCGTCGCCCTCACGCTGGCTGCGGTGGGCGGCAAATGCGCGGCGACCCTGTTCTGGCCGATGGCCCAGTCGGGCCTCGACCTGAAGATCGCGGCGCCGGGGCTGGCCCTGGTCAACTCCCTCGGAAACCTGGGCGGGTTCGTGTCGCCGACCTTGTTCGGGTACCTGAAGGACACGACGGGCAGCACGAACGGGGGGCTGTACACGCTGTCCGCGGCGTCGATTCTGGCGGTGGTGGGGGTGGCGTTCGTGCGGCATACGAACCGGGGGGCTCAGGCGGGGCCGGGTGGTAAGACCGCGGTGGTTGCGGGGGAGCCGGTCGCGGGGGAGGCGCGCTGACCTGAGCGGATCGAGGGCCCGTCCCCTTGCCGGGGGCGGGCCTGTGCTCTTGGGAGGGCCACCCCGCGGTGAAGAGGTCCTCTGTCGTGGTGGCCGTCAGGTTTCCTCGGCTCCGAAGGCGTATTCCCACTGCCGGCTCAACCGCGTACTGCCTTCATGGCTTCGTCCAGGACGCCGCTCAGCTCACGCAGCGCTTCCGGCCCAGGTGAGGACCCAGCTTCGCACCGGGCTCAGAGACTGCCACTCGACCGCTTTGGCGAAGGCGTCGTCCTTCGTGGCCTGCATCTCGTTCAGGCGACCCGGGGCGACTACGGCGAGGGCCGCGCGGAGGGCGTCCGGGGTCTGTTCCGGGCGGGGGATCAGCTCGCGTCCGTGGTCGGCCGGAGTCATTGCTGCTGAGCGCCTTCGCCTTCGTAGCGCGGCAGGGCCTCGGTGGAGATCGTCCAGTCGGCGATGGTGACGTCCTCGCCGTAGACGAAGTCCTTGCGGGTGGCGTAGCGGGGGCCGTCGGGGGTGGTGTGGATGTCGGTGAGGACTGCGCCCTCGCCCGTGCGGGGGTCGAAGATCGCGTAGACGGGGATGCCCATCAGGGGATAGTCGCGCATCTTGGTGACCCAGTCGTTGTCCGGGTTGGAGCGGGAGACGACCTCCACGGCGGCGACGAGCGACCGTGGGTCGAAGGAACCCTCCCCCTCCATCTCCGCCTCGGCGATCACCATCACATCGGGCCGACGCATGATGCCCTCAGGTTCGTCCTCCACGTCGGGCTCACCCGTGTGGGCCACGATCTCGTCCGGCATCACCTTTTCCAGGCGCTTCCGGACGCGCAGCACGGTGAGTTCGTGCGGCTTCATGGGCGACATCATGTCGAGGACGATTCCTTCCTTGGTGATCTCGAACTTGCCGGGGAGGTTGTCGTCCGCCGACTGAACGAAATCCCGCATGACCCGGTACAGGTGGGAGGCGCCCTGCCGCGCGTTCTCCGGGGCGATGGTCATGGCGCTCGCTCCTCGTCGTCTGTGCCCAGGGGCAAGGATCGTCACGTTCATGCTAGGCGCCTCCGGGGAGAACGGATCGGCAGTCGCCGCAGCGGCCGGGGGCCGGAGCGCGGAAGGCCCGGTCGCAGCCCTCGCAGTTCTGGAGGGGATATCGGGTGGCCGGTGGCTGCTCGGGCGTGCGGTACGGCGGCAGGGGTGGGAGCTGGGCGGTGAGGCGGTGGGCCAGGAGGGCGGCCGGGCGGCGCAGGGGCTCCGGTGGCAGGTCGCTGGTCAGGGCGTGGCGTACGGCGGTGGGGGTGAGGTCCCGTTCCAGCCAGGCGGCGACACCCGGGGCGAGGTGTTCGGCGTCGGTGGCGGAGAGGAGCAGGCGGGGGTCCGTGCGGCGGAGGCCGGCGAGGACTTCGGTGGCTGTCTGGAGGAGGGCGGGGGAGCTGTACGCGGGCTTCGGTACGGCGGGGAGGGCCCGGGGTCGGGTGGGTTTCGGGTGTGGGGTGGGGGCCGCTGGGCGAGCGGGGGGCTTGGGCGGGGGCGCTCCGGTCGTGTCGCGGTCGCGGTGGGCGCCGGGCTGGTTGCAGGAGACGGTGCGGGTGATGATCCGGCCGGTCGGCGTGCGTTCGCGGGTGCGGCGCAGGTAGCCGTGGGTCTCCAGCTCGCGCAGGGCGGCGGCGATCCGGGTCGGGCCTTCGGGGAAGCGTGCGGCGAGGGACTTGATGTCGACGCCGGCGCCGGTGGGCAGCGACTGGATGTGGCAGGCCAGTCCGATCGCGAGGAGCGACAGGCCGGGGTGCTGCGTGAGGTGGTTGCCGATCACCGTGAAGCGGGTGGTGTGGCGGGTGTTGTCGTGGATGACGCCACCGCCGGAGTGGGCGCGCCCGTTGCTGTGCCGGTGCGGGTGGTTTTTGCCGCTGTTACGGGACTGGGCGTGCGGGCGCACGCTAGTGTTTTGGGTGTCCATCGGGAAGCCGCTTACTTCCTTGGTGGTCAGGCCCTCGCCTTGGGAATGTCAGTCCCGGCGAGGGCCGTTGCTTGTCTGGGGTTGTTCGTGCCGCTTGGTGTTGCGCTGAGCGTAGGGCAGGCAACCGGTGCGAAATCCAGCTCAGTTGGTGATGTTCACTCGGGGGAGTGAGAGTGCTCGCCGTGGGCGGGAGGGGTGGGGCTTGGTGGGGTTTCTTTCTCTCTCGTGGTCCTTGGGGGAGACCGCCGACCGCACCGGAGCACACGTGGTCGGGTCACGGTGTGTGTACCGGTAGATCGAGTTCCGCCCAGACGGTCTTACGGGGTGTGGGGCCGAGTTCGACGCCCCAGCGGTCGGCGAGGGCCTCGACGAGGAGGAGGCCGCGTCCGGACTCGGCGTCGGGGGTTGGTCGGCGGTGGCGGGGGAGGTCGTTGGCGCGGGTGTCCGTGACTTCGATGCGGAGGGCTGTGGGGGCGCTCAGGAGCACGAGACGGAAGTCGCGTCCGGGGAGGCGGCCGTGAGTGGCGGCGTTCGCGGCGAGTTCGGCGACGAGGTGCTCTGCGGCCTCGGTGATGCGGTGGGGCATCTCCTGGGTGCGCATCCACTCCGTTGCGAGGAGCCGGGCGAGGCGGGCGCCGCGTGGTGTGGGGGACAGCAGCACGCTGAAGTGGTTGGTCGGCGAGAGAAGTTGGGTGGACTTTTCCTGGTTCACGTCACTGAGCGTGGCGGTGCGTGCTTACCGTGAATAGTGACAGTGCTGATACGTAGGGTGACTGTCCGGGGTTGTCGGCCGCTGTCCGGGCTGTCGGCAGTGCGAAGGAGGGTGTGGGATGGCGGATGAGCCGGGGTGGGAAGTGGACCCGGACGACGAGTGGGGAGTGGCTGTCATCACCACCGTGGGGCGGCAGTTGAGGCTGCGGCGTGAGGCGGTGGGGATGCGTGCCGCCGAGTTCGCGGTGGCGGTCGGGTACGGGGAGGACCTGGTCTACAAGGTCGAGGGCGGGAAGCGGATTCCCCGCCAGGAGTACCTGGACAAGGCCGACGCGGTGTTGGGAGCGGGTGGACTCGTTGCGGCGGCTTGGGAGGACGTGAAGAGGGTTCGGTATCCGAAGAAGGTTCGGGAACTCGCCAAGTTGGAGTCGCAGGCAGTAGAGGTCGGCATCTACGAAAGCAACGGCATCAACGGCCTTTTGCAGGTCGCAGGGCATGCGAGGGCGCTGTTCGAGGCCATGCAACCCCCTTATTCGCCGGACGAGGTGGAGCGCATGGTGGCCGCGCGCGTGGCTCGCGCGTCGATTTACGAACGTACGCCTGCACCTGCACTCAGCTTCGTCCTGGAAGAAGCGGCTCTGCGACGCCCCATCGGCGGCAGAATGGTGTTGCGTCGGCAACTCGAACGTCTGTTGGAGGTGGGCGGATTCCACAACGTCGTTCTTCAGGTGATGCCGTTGAGCTGTGAGACCCACTCCGGTATGGACGGCAAGATCGAGCTCCTGAAGTTCACGGATGGTTCGGCCGTGGGCCGCTCCGATGGCGCGTTCAACGGTCGGCCGACCTCCGATCCCAAACACCTGCGCATCCTTGAACTGCGGTATGGCACCATCCGGGCTCAGGCGCTCTCACCACGGGAGTCGCTGGCCTTCATCGAACAACTGCTGGGAGAGACATGATCCGCAAGTCCACTGCCCGGGACACTTCCGAGCTGGCGTGGTTCAAGAGCAGTTACAGCAGCGGCAACGACGGCAACTCCTGTGTGGAGCTTGCCGTCACCCCCGGCACCGTGCACGTTCGCGACTCCAAGGTCCTCGATGGCCCTCGTCTCTCGATCGCGCCCGGCGCCTGGGCGGACTTCGTGCCCTACGTCGTGGAAAGCCGTTAGCCGGCCACGAACTGGGTCAGGATCGCCTGGACCTCGTAGATGTCGACGCCCTTGGTGAAGGTCTTCTCGATGGGGGCCGGAGTGCCGGAGATCCAGATCTTCAGTTCGGCGTCCAGGTCGAACGTGCCGGCCGTCTCCACCGCGAAGTGGGTGATGCTGCGGTAGGGGACCGAGTGGTACTCGACCTTCTTGCCGGTGATGCCCTGCTTGTCGATCAGGATCAGGCGGCGGTCGGTGAAGAGGATGGTGTCGCGGATCAGCAGGAACGCGGCGTGGACCTGTTCGCCGTGGCCGAGGAGGCGGGCGTAGTCCTGCTGGGCGGACTGCGGGTCCACGGTGTGTGCGTTGCCGAACAGTGCCATCGTTCTCTCCCTCGTGTGCCACTCAGGGGGCGGTCGGCTGGGCGTGGTCGGGCTCCGGGGTGAACAGTTCCTCCGGGGTGTCCACCGTAATGGCGCGGTCGAGACAGCGAGTGAGAGTGTCCGGGTCCGGACACAGGTAGAGGGGGCGGAAGACCTCCTTGGGTGCCGCGATGTCACGCATCTCAAGGAGCCGTAGGACCCATTCCTCGGCCTCGTGTTCGGCATCGGGCCGCTTGTCCACCCTGGCCCGGATGCGGCCAGGTGTGGCGTCCGGATCGTCGATCATGATCGCCCCATGGTCAGGTCTCGGTCCGGTCCGCGGCGGGCCCCGCGTCCTCGACGAAGAGCTGGTCGACGCTCTCCACGTGGGGCGTCCGGTCCAGCCAGCGATTGAGGAGGTCGAGGTCGGTGCAGCCGGCGATGCGGTCCCGGGCCTCCTGGGGGACGGGGACGCCCCGTGCTTCGAGGAAGCGGAGGATGGCCTTGGCTTCGCCTCTGGCCTCGCCCTTCGCTTCGCCCTCGAGGTAGGCCTTCTCCATCACCGTGCCCCGGCCGGGGAAGTAGTTGACGAACGTCACGATGTCCCTCCATTTGTCTCCGGCGGGGGTGTCCCCCAACGCCGAGTCGAGAAACTGAAAGAAGTAGCTGGCGGCGTTCCAGTCCATCCCTGCGAGGGCACGGCCCAGTGCGTCCAGTATGGCCTCGATGTGGGGGCTGTTGGCGTGAGCCAGAGCGGAGAACACGGCCATCGCCGGCTTCTCCGCCGCGGTTCGCGGATCGGTGATCACCGGGAGGTTGTCCGGTCCGACGACCAAGGGGTACGTCATCTGGGCGGTCCAGCCGCGCGTGCCGCAGGAGAAGGGACCGGTCGCCCATTTGGTCGTGGCCCGGTCGCGGCAGACGACGAGCAGGAGAACGGGCAGGCCGTACTTTGTCCGGAGGTAGGAGATGTAGTACGGCCAGCTCGATTCCTTCTTGGTGTCGCGTCTCTCCTGCGCCTCGACGGCGAGCAGGAAGTCCTCCCCGTCGGACGGGCCGATGCGCAGCACGGTGTCGATGTGGCGTGCCAGGGGTCTGGCTTCCGTCACGTCGGTGCCGATCGCGTAGACGGCCGCCTTCTCAGGGAATGCGATGCCCAGCACCCCGAAGACCGGGGAAAGGATCTCAGGCCGCTCCTGGAAGATCCGGTGCATGCCTTCATGGGCTGATGTGACCATGTGGGCTAGGCAAGTGGGTTGAAGGCCGTATTTCCGGCGGACGGAAGGCGTTCACTCTTTCGAGGGTCGGTGAAACGTTCGCGCCCCGCTCCCGGTGAGATCCGGGGGCGGGGCGCGTTGCGGTACGGGGCGCGGGTTACGCGGTCGGCTTCTCCTCCAGGCGCGGGAAGAGGACCGCGCCCTTCGTGACCGTCGTGCCGGCCGGGAGCCTGCCCCAGGTGCCGGCCTCGCCGATCGTCTGGTCGGCGAGGCCCCCGAGGGAGGTCTCCGCGCCGAGCGAGTCCCAGAGCTTCTGGGAGGTCTCCGGCATGACCGGGTTCAGGAGGACGGCGACCGCGCGGAGCGATTCGGCGGCGGTGTAGAGGATGGTGGCCAGGCGTGCCTTGCCTTCGTCAGACGTGTCCTTGGCCACCTTCCACGGTTCCTGCTCCGTGATGTAGCCGTTGACCTGCTTCACGAAGTCGAAGATCGCGAGGATGCCGCCCTGGAAGTCCAGGTCGTCACCGATCCGGCGGTCCGCCTCCGCGACGGCCTTGGCCAGGCCCTCGTGGATCGCCTTCTCCGCCTCACCGTCAGCCGTCGACTCCGGCAGCTCGCCGCCGAAGTACTTGCCGACCATCGCGGCGACGCGGGACGCCAGGTTGCCGTAGTCGTTCGCCAGCTCGCTGGTGTAGCGGGCCGAGAAGTCCTCCCAGGAGAACGAACCGTCCTGGCCGAAGGCGATCGCCCGCAGGAAGTACCAGCGGTACGCGTCCACGCCGAAGTGCGAGGTCAGGTCCTGCGGCTTGATGCCGGTCAGGTTCGACTTCGACATCTTCTCGCCGCCGACCATCAGCCAGCCGTTGGCCGCGATCTTGCCGGGCAGGGGCAGGCCCTGCGCCATCAGCATCGCCGGCCAGATCACCGCGTGGAAGCGGAGGATGTCCTTGCCGACCAGGTGGACGTCGGCCGGGAAGGTCTCCTCGAACTTCGCCTGGTTCTCGTTGTAGCCGACCGCCGTGGCGTAGTTCAGCAGCGCGTCGACCCACACGTAGATCACGTGCTTGTCGTCCCAGGGGACCGGGACGCCCCAGTCGAAGGTCGAGCGGGAGATGGAGAGGTCCTGCAGGCCCTGGCGCACGAAGTTCACGACCTCGTTGCGCGCGGACTCGGGCTGGATGAAGCCCGGGTTCGACTCGTAGTGGGCGAGGAGTTTGTCGCCGTACTCGCTCAGCTTGAAGAAGTAGTTCTCCTCGCTGAGGATCTCGACCGGCTTCTTGTGGATCGGACAGAGCTTCTGCCCCGCGTACTCACCCTCGCCGTCGAGCAGCTCGCCGGGGAGCTTGTACTCCTCGCAGCCGACGCAGTACGGGCCCTCGTAGCCGCCCTTGTAGATCTCGCCCTTGTCGTACAGGTCCTGGACGAACTCCTGGACGCGGTCCGTGTGCCGCTTCTGCGTGGTGCGGATGAAGTCGTCGTTCGCGATCTCCAGGTGCTCCCAGAGAGGCTTCCACGCTTCGGTGACGAGCTTGTCCGCCCACTGCTGCGGGCTGACGCCGTTCGCCTCCGCGGTGCGCATGATCTTCTGACCGTGCTCGTCCGTGCCGGTGAGGTACCACACCTTCTCGCCGCGCTGGCGGTGCCAGCGGGTGAGCACGTCGCCTGCGACGGTCGTATAGGCGTGGCCCAGGTGAGGAGCGTCGTTTACGTAATAGATGGGGGTGGAGACGTAGTACGCCTTTCCACCCTGCTTCTCGGATCCAGTGGCCGCCATGGTCGAAATCCTACTGGTCCGTCGGAGATCGACTCACATCCGTTTCGGGGGGTGGACGGACGGCCGGGGTCTGTCCACCCCCCGGGGTACTAGGGGCGCCAGTTCGCCAGTACGCCCTCGTAGAGCTCCTTGTCCGTGAGCTCGCGGGGGGTTTCGCCGGCGAGGAAGTGGGACGTGTTGGGGGTCTTGAGCTTGCGGAGGTAGTCGAAGGCCTTGTTCTCCGGGTCACCGAAGGCGACGAAGGAGAAGAAGACGGTGGGGTGGGTCTTGGCGGCGTCGGTGAGGGCCTGGGTGGCGGGGGTCTTCGCGTCCGGGGCGCCGTCGGTCTGGAAGATCACCAGGGCGGGGGTGGTGGGGTTCGCCGACTTGTCGTGGTGGGCGAGGACCGCTTCCACTGCCGCGTGGTAGCTGGTGCGGCCCATGCGGCCGAGGCTCGCGTGCAGCTCGTCGATCTTGTTCTCGTGGTCGGTGAGGGTGATCTCGCCGGTGCCGTCGAGTTCGGTGGAGAAGAAGACGACCGGGACGGTGGCCTCGGGGTCGAGGTGGGCGGCGAGGGCGAGGGTCTGCTCTGCGAGGGCCTGGGCGGAGCCGTCCTTGTAGTACGGGCGCATGGAGGCGGAGCGGTCGAGGACGAGGTAGACCTTGGCTCGGGTGCCGGTGAGGTTGTGCTTTTTGAGGGTGGTGGTGGCGGCCTTGTAGGCGGTGGTGAGGGTGGGGGCCGCTGTTTTCAGGGTGGTGAGGGGGAGGGCGGGGGTGGCGTCCTGTTCGGCCTCGCCTTCGGCTTCGGCCGGGTTGTTGTTCCCACCCGCACCACCCGTGCTGCTTTCGTTGTCGGGTGCGGGTGGCCCCTGTGGGACCTGGGCGCCGTCGGCGGCTGCGGCTGCGGCTGCCGCCGCCGATGCGGGGACGGATGCCGGGGCGGGGGTCTCGTCGGTCGTCGGCTCCGCCTCGACCTCGGCTACGGCCACGGCTGCCGGTTCCGGCGCCTTTGCCTCCGGCTTGGCCTTCGGCTTGGCTTCCGTCTCCGGCTTGGCTTCCGTCTCCGGCTTGGCCTTCGGCTCCGGCTTGGCTTCCGCGGCTGCGTCGGCTGCGTCGGCTGCGGGCTTCGCGTCCGGCGTCGGCTCCGCCTCGGCCGTCGGCTTCGTCTCGGGCTCGGGCTCGGGCTCGGGCTCGGGCTCGGGCTCGGGCTCGTGCGTGGCCTCGGCCGTCGGCTCCGCTTCGGGCTCGGGCTTGGCCTCGGCCGTCGGCTCCGTCTCAGCCGTCGGCTTCGCTTCGGCTGCCGGTTCCGGGGTCGGCTCGGGGGCTGCTTCCGTCTTGTCGTCGGCTTCCGGTGTCTCCGCCGGGGCCTCGGCTTCGGCCTTGGGCTCCGTCTTCGTTGCGGGCTCGGTTTGTGCCGGCTCGTTCTTCGGAGCGGCCTCCGAGGCCGAGGGCTCCTCGGTCGTCGGGGCTTCGGCCGCGGTCGGCTTCTCAGCGACCGGCTCCTCCGTCGCCTTCTCCTCGGCGGCCGGTTCCGCGACCTCCGTCACCGGCGTCTCTGCGACCGGCTCCCCAGCGACCGGCTCGGCCACCGGCTTCTCCGAGGCCTCCTGCTTCTCCACAGCCTCAGCAGGCTTCGCGGCCTCAGCAGCCTCCTCCGGCTCCCCCTCCGCAGAGCGCGTCGGCCTCGGCACTGCGACCCTGTCGAAGGCCGCCGAGACGAGGTCGTGTTCGTCGTCGCGGGGTTCGGGGACGTTCGCCGTGGGGGCCGGAGTGGGTTCCGGGGAGGGGGACGGGACCTTCGGGGTCGGCTCGGGTGTTGTCGGTGTGTCCTCGGAGGTGGCCGGTTCCGTCGTCGTGGTCTGCGCCGCACCCTCCGCCTCGGCGGTTTGTGTCTTGCGGGACCGTCCGAACGCGTTCCGCAACCGAGTGAGAATGCCCATGTGCGCGCAACCCTTCGCGTGAGTTGAAGCCCGTCAATCCCTGGCCAGGACGGACACGTAAGGTTAGCGGCCCTCCTGGGCGATCTTGGGCAGGGTCGGGTGTGCGGGGCCCGATCTGTCAAGGGGGTCATCCGGTCCGGGCCCGTGTCGCCGCTCGCCATCGACCCAACACCCTTACGGCTGCCCCGGGTTCACCCGTTGTTCACCAGGGCGCCCGTCCCTCGCGCACATGTGCCCCTACGGTCACGCAGAGACCAAGGGCATCCAAGGAGAGAGCAAAGTGCGCAAGCTGCTGCCGTTGATCGGAACGCCGTCCGGTTCGCACCCCGGCGGCCGGTCCGCCATGACCTGTCGTTTCCGGTGTGGTGACGCCTGCTTCCACGAGGTGCCCAACACCAGCTCCAACGAGTACGTCGGCGACGTGATCGCCGGTGCGATCGGCCGCCGGTCGATGATGCGGGCCGCCGCCGTGGTGACCGTGGCCGCCGCGGGGGCGGGGGCCGTGGGTGTCGGGCAGGCGCCGCGGGCCGCCGCCGCCCCGGCGGCGGGCGGTGACCGGCGTAAGAACAAGGGCGCTCGCGGGCTGCGCTTCGCGCCCGTCGCGCCCAACACCGCCGATGCCGTGACCGTGCCGGAGGGGTACGGGCAGAACGTCGTGATCCGCTGGGGCGAGCCCATCCTGCGCGGGGCGCCCGCCTTCGACCCGGAGAAGCAGACCGCCAAGGCGCAGGCCGGGCAGTTCGGGTACAACTGTGACTTTCTCGCGCTTCTTCCGCTTCCGGGGGAGCGTGGCAGGCAGCTGCTCGTCGCCAATCACGAGTACACGGACGAGATCCTGATGTTCCGGGGGTACGACCCCGCGAACCCGACCCGTGAGCAGGTCGAGGTCGCCTGGGCCGCCCACGGGCTGTCCGCCGTGGTCGTGGAGGAGGACCGCAGGAGCGGAAGGCTCACCGCCGTTCCGCGGCATCAGCTCAACCGCCGCGTCACCGCCACCACCGAGTTCCGGCTCACCGGCCCCGTCGCCGGGTCGGACCTGGTGAGGACCTCCGCCGATCCGAGCGGGACCAAGGTGCTGGGCACCCTCAACAACTGCTCGGGCGGTACGACGCCCTGGGGCACGACCCTGCACGGCGAGGAGAACTTCAACCAGTACTTCGCCAACAGCAGCCGTGCCACCGACAAGCGGTACGGGATCGGCACCGGGGCCTCCGAGCGCAAGTGGGAGAGGTTCGACAAGCGGTTCGACGTCGCCCGGGAGCCGAACGAGGTGCACCGGTTCGGGTACGTCGTGGAGTTCGACCCGTACGACCCCGACTCGACGCCGCGCAAGCACACCGCCCTCGGGCGGTTCAAGCACGAGGCCGCGAACATCCGGCTGACCGCCGACGGGCGGCCCGTCGTGTACACCGGTGACGACGAGCGGTTCGACTACTTCTACAAGTTCGTCAGCAGCAAGCGGATGAAGCACGGAACGTCGCGTGCCGTGCGTGAGCACAATCAGTCCCTGCTCGACGAGGGGACGCTGTACGTCGCCAAGGTCACGGGTGACTCCCCGGCGATCGAGATCGACGGCACGGGCAAGCTGCCCCGTGACGGTGAGTTCGACGGGAGCGGGGAGTGGATTCCGCTCGCCACCGCCACCGCGAAGGGTGCCGTCTCGCACGTGGACGGGATGACGGCCGAGGAGGTGTTCGTCTTCACGCGGCTCGCCGGTGACAAAATGGGGGCGACCAAGATGGACCGGCCCGAGGACATCGAGCCCAACCCGGTGACCGGCAAGGTGTACGTCGCCCTCACGAACAACACCAATCGTGGGGTCGGCTCCAACGCCAAGGCGGACGAGGCCAACCCGCGCAATGCCAACAAGCACGGTCACGTGCTGGAGCTCACCGAGCGCTGGAACCGGCCGGAGAGCACCAGGTTCGCCTGGTCGTTGTTCCTGGTCGCCGGTGACCCGGAGGACCCCGCGACCTACTTCGCGGGCTTCCCGAAGGACTCCGTCAGCCAGATCTCCTGCCCGGACAACGTCGCCTTCGACCCCTACGGCAACCTGTGGATCTCCACCGACGGCGCCCAGCTCGGCTCGCACGACGGTCTGTTCGGGGTGGCGACCCGGGGCGAGCGGCGTGGTGAGCTGAAGCAGTTCCTGACCGTGCCGACGGGCGCGGAGACCTGCGGTCCGATCATCCAGGAGCGGCGTGTCCTCGTCGCCGTGCAGCACCCGGGTGAGATCGACGGCGCGTCCGTGGAGAAGCCGGCCAGCACCTGGCCGGACGGGCCCGGGAAGTACGTCCGGCCGGCCGTCGTGGCCGTGTGGCGTGCCGACGGCGGCGACATCGGCGTCTGACCGGCTTCAGCGGTGGCTGATCAGGGCAGGGCTGGGCTCGGCGGTCCGTGCGGGCCGTCGGGCTCCAGCCGACCCTGACTCAGCCGCCCTTGATCCGGCCATTCCCGGCCCGGCCATTCCCGGCCCAGCCGCTCCCGGTCCAGCCATTCCCGGTACGCCGGTGCCAGCCGCGCCACCTCCCCGTACGCCTCCTCCAGGGCGGGGTAGACGCCGTCCAGGTCCGTCTCCGTACGAGCCGCGACGAGCAGCCGTACGCCGAGCGGGTCGCCCTTCAGGCGGCGTACGGCCATGTCGGGGCGGGGGGTGCGGGTCGGCTGGCACACGGTGACCACCTCGCCGGTCGCGACCAGGGCGTCGGCCGTGTGGTAGTCGCCGTGCAGCACCTGGGGGCTGACTCCGGCCGCGCGGAACATCCGCTGGACGGCGTCCCACTCCCCGTCGACCGTGGGGTCGATCATCCAGCGGTCGCCGGCCAGGTCGTCCAGGCCGACCTCGGGTTTTACGGCCGCCGGATGGTCGACGGGCAGCGAGACGAACTGCGGTTCGCGTTCGACCAGGACGCGTAAGGGGAGTTCCGCGGGGATGCGGAGCGGGCAGCCCTCGACCTCGTGCACGAAGGCGACGTCGAGCTGGCCTTCCGCGACCATGCGGAGCAGGGCGTTGGCGGAGACGTTCATGTGGAGGGTGGGGTCCTGGCCGTGGGCGCGCAGGCGGCGCAGCCAGCCCGCCAGGGCCTTGCTCGCGGTGGAGCCGATACGGAGGCCGGTGCCGTCGGCCGCCGCGGCCCTCGCCTCGGTCACGAGCAGGTGCATCTCGGTCAGCAGGGGGCGGGCGTGACTCAGTACCAGGCGGCCCAGCGGGGTGGGGCGGCAGCCGGTGTGGGCGCGCAGGAACAGCGGTCCGCCCAGCGCCTCCTCGATGCGGCGCAGCTGGGTGCTCAACGACGGCTGGGCGACGCCCAGCTGCCGGGCGGCGCGGTGCAGACTGCCGGTGTCGGCTATGGCGCACAGCGCGCGGAGGTGCCTCACCTCGAGCTCCATGCTCTGTGAGGCTAAGGCGGAATCGCGGCGTTAACCAGCCACATAATTCATCGCTAAACCAGGTGAATTGGGCAGCCAATAGCGCTGTCCTATCCCTGATTGCCATCATCACAGGCGCCGCACAGGCATCGAGACTCACCGGTGACGACTCACCCCCACCAAGGAGTCCCGATGCGAAAGTCCACATCCGCCCTGGCGGTTCTCGGCCTCGGTCTTGCGACGGTCGGCTTCGGTACGGCGGTTCCCGCTGCGGCTACCCCGGCCGCGGCCCCGCATGCCGGGTTCGTCGCCAAGTCCGCGGATTCCGACGCCGGCAAGGCCTTCTTCCAGGCCGTGCTGAAGTCCGTCGCCGAGAAGCGTGCCGCGAACCCGAGTGCCACCGCGGCCGTCACCGTCGTCTACGACGCCTCCCGCGCGCCCACGTTCAGCTCCCAGATAGCGCGCAGCGCCCAGATATGGAACAGGTCGGTGTCGAACGTCAGACTCCAGTCCGGTTCCGCGTCGTCCGCCGACTTCAGCTATCGGGAGGGCAACGACTCCCGCGGCTCGTACGCCTCCACCGACGGCCACGGCAGCGGCTACATCTTCCTGGACTACCGGCAGAACCAGCAGTACAACTCCACGCGGGTCACCGCCCACGAGACCGGGCACGTCCTCGGTCTGCCCGACCACTACTCGGGTCCGTGCAGTGAGCTGATGTCCGGTGGCGGCCCCGGCACGTCCTGCACCAACGCCACCCCGAACGCCACCGAGCGGGCCCGGGTGAACCAGCTGTGGGCCAACGGCCTCGCGGCGGCGATGGACAAGGCGCTGGAGAAGTCCGGCCGATAGGGCCCGGACCGCGAACACGGTGCGGCCGTCCTCCACCGGAGGGCGGCCGCTTCCTGTGTCAGCGGCGCTCGTGGAGCGTGAGGTCCGTGACGACCGCGCGGTGGTCGGTGCCGGCCACGTCCAGGACGCGGGTGCGGCTCGCGCCGAAGTCCTGCGACACCAGGACGTGGTCGATCTGCGCGCCGAACGTCGGAGCCGTGGCGGCCGGCCAGGTGGCGGTGCGGTCGGCACCGCCCGGGCGGGAGGCGTCGTACAGGCCGGTGTCGAGGATGCGGCGGAAGGCGGCGTGGTCCTGGGAGGCGTTGAAGTCGCCGGCCAGGACGAGGGGGGTGTCGCGGTCGGTGGTGGCCGCGTGGTGCAGTGCGCCCAGCTCGCGCTTCCAGAGGTCCACCTGGCCGGGGAGCGGGGGCATGGGGTGGGCCAGCTGGAGGCGTACGGGGTGGCCGTCCACGTCGGCGACCGCCCCGGGCATGCCCATCGTGCCGGGGACGCCGGACGTGGGCCGGAGGGGGAAGCGGCTGAGGATGACGGAGCCCTCGGAACCGCCGCCCTCGACGGCACGGCGGTGCGGATAGTCCCGCGCGAGGCCCGACGTGAGCCGCGCGTCGCAGGCGTGGTCGCACTCCTCCACGAAGACCACGTCCGGTCTCTCGCGGCCGACGACGGCGACCAGGGATGCGGTGCCCTGCCCGAACTCGACGTTCGAGGTGAGGACGCGCAGGTCGGCGACCGGGCGGCCGGCCGGGTCGCCGACCTTGCCGTACGGGTCGGTGAACCACGCGAGCAGACCGAGCAGGACCACTGCCCAGAGCGTCCCGAGCCACCAGCGGGACAGCAGCGCGAGCAGCAGCGCCAGGGCGGTGGGCGCGAGCAGCCACGGCAGGAAGGCGAGGAGCTGCGGGATCGGTGTGATGCCGTCGCTGTCGGCGGTCCGGAAGCCGACGACCACGCTCACCCCGGCGAACAGCAGGCCGGCGCACCGGGCGGCGAGGCGCCGTCCGGGACGGCGGTGCTCCGGGCCGTCGTCGGTGGCGGCCCACTCGGCAGTGGCGGTGTCCAAGCCCTGGCCTCCCGTTCGCGAGGTGAGATGCCCGAATCCTCCCCCAAAGGCGGATCTCCCTCAATGACGAGGTGGGGCGGGAGAAGGTTGCCGTTCGTCGACGCGGGTCAGGAACTCGCGCAGTGCCTTGTCGAACACCTCGGGGCGTTCCAGGTTCGGCATGTGGGCCGCGCCCTCGATCACGTGCAGCGTCGAGTCCGGGAGGGCCGCGTGCATGGCCCGGGCGTCGGAGACCGGGGTGAAGTCGTCGTCGGCTCCCACGACGACCAGGGCCGGGACGAAGACGCGGGTCAGCAGGTCGCGGTAGTCGGGACGCCGGGCGCGGGCGCGCAGGGCCGCGGCGGCGCCCTCGGGTGCGGTGGCCGTCATCATGCGGTGGACGTGGTCCTTGACCTGGGCGGGGGCGTACGGGGCGACCATCCGCTCCAGGACCTCGTCGGCGTAGCCGCGTATGCCCTCCCGCAGGAGGCGGTCCGCCATGGCGTCGCGGGTGCGGACGCCCTCCTCGGTCTCCGCCGCCGGGAAGGTGTCCGCGAGGACCAGGCCGCGGACACGGCCCGGGAACAGGCGGTAGCAGTCCATGACGATCTGGCCGCCCATCGACAGGCCCGCCAGGACGCAGGACTCCACTTCCAGTTCGTCCAGCAGGGCCTCGATGTCCCGGGCGAATCCGGAGAAGTCCGTGAGGGCCGGGGTCGTCGGGGAGGCGCCGTAGCCGCGCAGGTCCGGGGCGATGACGCGGCGGTCCGTCGCGAACGTGTCGAGCTGCGGGGCCCACATCGTACGGTCGAAGGGGTGGCCGTGTACGAGGACCAAGGGGACGAGGGGGACAAGCGGCTGCCGGGCGGTCACGGGGCCTTTGTCCTCGTATGCGAGGAAGGGTGCCATGTGAGGACCCTAAGCCGCCCCAACTACTCGGTGCAATAAGATCTTTGCTCTCGGTGCAATCCGGGAGGGCCGACGAGGGGAGCCTGATGGGGGACTACCGGCGTATCGCGGACCGGCTCGCCGACGACATCGCCACCGGGCGGCTCAGACCCGGCCAACGGCTCCCGCCGCAGCGGGCGTTCGCACGGCGGCGCGGGATCGCCCCGTCGACGGCCGGGCGGGTGTACGGCGAACTCGTACGGCGCGGGCTGGTCGTCGGCGAGGTCGGACGCGGCACCTTCGTACGGGCCGCCCCGGCGGGACCGGCAGGGCAGGCCCTGGCCGAGCCCGGCCCGGCCGACGCTCCCGTCAACCTGGAGCTCAACTACCCCAGCGCACCGGGCCAGGCCGAGCTCCTCGCGCCCGTCCTCGCCCCCCTGCTCCGCCCCGACGTGCTGGCCGAGGCCCTGCTGCCGGCCGCCGCCACCGGCACCGAGACCGCCCGGGAGGCCGCGGCCGCCCTGCTCGCCACGCCCGGCTGGCGGCCGGACCCGGCCCGGCTGGTGTTCACCGGCAACGCCCGCCAGGCCATCGCCGCGGTCCTGGCCTCCCTGGTCCGGCCGGGGGGCCGGGTCGGTGTGGAGCAGCTGACGTATCCGCTGGTCAAGGAGATCGCGGTGCGGCTGGGCATCACCCTGGTGCCGCTGGCCGGTGACACGGCCGGGCTGCTCCCGGAGGCCGTCGCGGCCGCGCACCGGACGGCCCCCCTGTCCGCCCTCTACGTCCAGCCGACGCTGCACAACCCGACGTCCCTGACGACGAGCGGGCCGCGTCTGCTGCAACTCGCCCAGCTGGTCCACGACCTGAACCTGCCGGTCGTGGAGGACCGCATCTGGTCCTTCCTGCACACCCCCGGTGACCCTTTCGCCGTCCACGCCCCTGCCCTCACCCACGTCGTCGACGGTCTCTCCAAGCGGGTCGCCCCGGGGCTGACCGTCGGGTTCCTCGTGGTGCCGCCGCACCGGGTCGGTGCCGTCGCCGGTGCCGTGCGCTCGGGCGGGTGGAGTGCGGGGCGGTTCGCGCTGGAGGCGGCCGTGCGGTGGATCGGGGAGGGGACCGTGGCGCGGCTGACGGAGGCCAAGCGCGCGGACGCGACGCGCAGGCAGCGGATCCTCGCCGAGGAACTCGCCGGCTTCGCCGTACGGTCCGACCCGCGCGCCTACTTCGCCTGGTGGGAGCTGCCCGCCCCGTGGCGCGCGGACACCTTCACGGCGGCCGCCGCCGCGCACGGCATCGCCGTCACCCCCGGCCCCGCCTTCGCCGTCGCCCCGGGCCACACGCCCGACGCCGTCAGGCTCGGGCTCGCCTCGGCTCCGGAGCGTGATCTGCGGCGGGCGCTGCGGACGCTCGCGCACGTCGCCGCGCGGCGCGCCGGGGACCGTACCGGCCCGTGAGCCAGGAGCCGAGCACCACCGCCAGGCCGAGGGCCAGAAGGAGCCAGGACACCGTGCGCAGGGTGGCGGTCAGGGCGTCGTAGACCGCGCCCGCGGCCGGGCGGTGGAGGGCGTCGGGCAGGTCGGCGAGGGTGAGGCGGCGGCCGATCGCGAGGGCGAGGACGAGCAGGCCGCCGCCCAGGGCCGTGCCGAGGCCGAGGGCGGTGACCGCGCGGCGCCGGCACGCGGCGACGGTGATCCCGGTGACGGCGAGGACGGCGGCGGCGAGCGGCAGCCAGAAGGCGGCGGTGTCCAGCACGTGATACCCCTCGCGCAGCCGGTCCACGTTCCCCGCCGGGAGTACCGGGACCCGGGTGTGGGTGACCGGGATGCGGTGGGCGAACGACACGTTCTCGTCGGTGAGTTGGCGTTTGACCCGGGCGACCACCGGGGCGAGGTCGACGGTGACCGCGGCCGGGCGCGCGTCGTCCTCGCGCAGCGCGCGCAGCACGGCGGCGTGCAGGGCCTGGTTCGCCGCGTCCCAGGCCGCGCGGAACGCCTCGGTCCGGGTGAACGACCGCACCGCGTCATGGACGAACGGCCCGGCCGCGCCGCGCAGGGGACCGGTGTCGAGCTCGTGCCCGGCCGCCCGCATGATGCCGTCCCCGACGGCGTCCGCGACCGCCTGCTGCACGTCCGGGTCGGCGGCGAGCGGAGCCATCGTACGGACGTAGCGGCCGGTGTCGGTCAGCCCGTGCGCCGCCCAGGACGCGAGCGCCCCGAAGGGCAGGAGCAGACACGCGAGGGTCAGCAGAACGGCCGACAGGGCGTTCCGCAGTCGTGGGGGCGCCTGCTCGGACACTGGCGCCGGGTCGCGCTCGGTCACCCCTCCAGGCAAGGCCGCCCCGGCCCGGTACGCGACCGGTGTGACTGCATTCGGCCCCACAAGTCGAGCCGAACGGGCGCCCGCGTACCCGTCAGGCCCGGATCAGCCGATGCGGTGGCCCGCCGCGTCCTCGTGCGTGTAGTAGCGGTAGAACATCGTCACGAAGACGCCCGCCCCGACCACCACGCCCGACGTGGCGGACCACAGCACCGTCGCGTTGGCCTGGCTGACGAGGAAGCCGACCGCGCAGCCCGTGAAGACGAACCAGAGCGCCGCGTGCAGTTCGCGTACCAGTCCCTGCCGCTTGCCGAGTTGCCACACGGCGGCGTACAGGACGGCGAACACGAACGCCGTGACGAAGCCGAACAGCACGTTCCAGCCCGTGATGGGCCCGGCGTCGCGCCGTACGGCCGCGGCCCAGTAGCCGTAGAGGAGTCCGAGGGCGACCGTGACCGTGGCCCTCATCATCGTATGGGTCCGCGCGCTGAAGACGTCGCGTGTACGACGCTGCGTGAGCTGCCCGGTCACGTTGGGTGAGGCGGGTGCCGCGTGAGCCATGAGAGTTCTCCTCTCTCTCCCTGCCCCTGCCTACCAGAGCACCACCGTCGGGCAGGCGGTGGCAAGTCGGCGGGCGAATCCCCCTAAGGCGGACGTTTACGGTCCTGGGACCCCCCTTTGCAGCCGCAGCGGTTACGGTGCTGCCGTACGTGATCGACAGGGGGAGGGACGAGATGCCCGGAACCGTGCTGCTGCTGGCGGCCTCGCCGGTGGGCAAGGGGCGTCTGGTGGACGCCGCCTCCGTGCTGCCCGTCCTGGCCGCCGTCCCGCCCTCCGTGCTGTCCGGTACGGACACCGCGAACGTCGTCGAACTCGCCGACCCGCTGGAGCCGCAGGCCGTCCTCACCCGGCTGCGCGCCGCCGCCGCGGCCCCGGGCCCGCTGACCGTGTTCGTCACGGGCCAGCTCGTCCTCGACCGCCGCCAGCGCCTGCCGCACCTCGCGCTGGCCCGCACCACCGCGTCCACCGCCCGCTACACGGCGTTCCCCTGGCACTGGTTCCGGGACGAGCTGCGGCTCAGGCCGGCCGGGGCGACGACCCTCCTGCTCGACCTGCACGCGGACGCCGAGACCTGGGAGCTGCTGCGGAGCGCACCGCTGGACTCGGGCCGCGGCAACGCCGTGCACGGCCGCATCGCGCCCCCGCCGTCCAGACGCGCGGTCGGTGCGCCCGCCTACATGAAGGCCGTGGCGACGATCCTGCGCAGCGGGATCCGGCCGCCGGCGGAGCAGCTGCACCAGCAGGCGCTGACCCGGATCGCGGCGGAGAACGCGGGCGCGGACATCGTCATCAGCACTCCGGGCCCGTCGGCCGGTGACCCGCACGCCGCCATCACCGCCGCCGTCCAGTCCGGCCGCCACTCCGACGCCGACGCGCTCGCCGCCCGGAACGAGCAGGCGGCCGTCGCCGCGCACGGGCCCGCCTCGGAGGAGGCCCTGCACTGGGCCGAGGTCCGGGCGGACCTGGCGATGTTCGCCGGGGACGCGGCCCGCAGCTGCCACACCTGGCTGACGGTGGCCACCGTGCGGCTGAACGCCGGGCAGGCGCCGGACTCGCCCGCCGTCGAGGCCGCCGTGGACCGGGCCCACCACCAGTGGGGCCAGGTCCGCGACACCGTCCGGGCCCGCGATCTGGGCGCCGCGCTCGCCGAGTTGCGGGGACGCGTGCCCGGGCGGCGCGAGGGGGCGCTGGACCATGTGCAGCGGCAGTTGCGGCAGTTGCAGACCCAGGGCTGAGCCCGCGTGCGCCGTGTGCGCCTGTCGTGACGGGGGCGTGCAATCGCTTGCGCCGGTCGTGTCAGAGGTCTGCCGCCGAGGGCCGGCCCGGTGTCATGATGTCGGATATGACAGAGGGGGACCAAGTGGCTGTCTTAGGCGTACGCGTCCGGCTGGGCGCCGGCGCGACCGTGGACGATGTCAGAGCTCTCAAGACGTGGCTGGAGCGGGAGGAGCCGCTGGAGAGACTGCGCTCCTCAGGGGACCTGAGCATCGAGGAGCGGACCAGCACGGACGCCGCCCCGGGCCGGATGGGGCCCGACCTCGAACTCGTGCTGAAAGTGATCGGTGACATCGTCACGATCGCGACGCTGACCGATTACACCGCACGCGCGGTGAAGACCTGGACCAACAACCGCCGCAGGCTGCAGGGCGGCGATCCCGAGCCACAGATCCGCCCGCTGGAACCCGACGGGGAGTAGGCCGTGGGCCGCTTCGACCCGCGCGGCAAGGTGAACCGGGCGCTGCTGGTCGGTGTGTCCGAGTACGACCACACGGCACCGGATCCCCAGGGCGTGGCCTGCCAGCTCCCCGCCGTGCGGCACAACCGGACGCTGCTCGAGGACGCGCTGCTCCGGGGCGGTGTCTTCGGCGAGGGCGAGGTGCGGGCCCTGCCGTCGCCCACCCCGGACCAGTTCACGGGGGCGCTGCGCCGCGCCTGCCGGGAGGCCAGAGGGCTGCTGCTGCTCTACTTCGCCGGACACGCCGTCACCTCCACGTCCGGCAACGAGCTGCACCTCCAGATGCGCACGGCGAGGGTCCTCACCGGGAACGGGCTGCCCGGTTCGGTGAGTTTCACCCAGGTGCTGGGCGAGCTGGCCGACAGCCGCGCCGAGCAGGTGGTGGTGATCCTCGACTGCTGCTACGCGGGCAACGCCGCGGGGATCTGGCACCGCTTCGACGACCCGAAGCGGAAGAAGCACAAGATCCTGCTGCTGATGAGCGTGCAGCCCAACCGCTGCATCCTGGGCGGGGACGCCGACGAGGCGACGCCGTTCACCCGTGAGCTGGCGCGCGTCCTCGATCAGGGCGGGGAGGTGTCGCTCTCCGATCTGTACACCGCGGTGAAGCAGCGGATGGCCGCCGCGAAGTACAAGGCGGAGGACGACGACCCGCAGCGGCCCCAGGCGCTCGCGCCCCCGTGGGATCCGGACGCGGACGTGCTGCTGGGGGCGGGGCCGGCGGAACCGGTGCCGCCGCCCCCGCCGCCCGGCGGCCGGCCGTCCCGGCTCCGGCGCCTGCTCGACGGCGCCCGGGCCTCCGTCGGGGGCCTGTTCGGCCGGACCGTCCTGGCACTTCTGCTGTCGTTCCTCGCCATCGGTGCCGCCGGATACGGGTTCGCGGTGTGGACCGGGGACCCCGGCCCCTGCCGCCCGGTGGAGCTGCGGGTCCTCACCGACCCGGACCTGGAACCGGCCATGCGGGCCGCCGCGGACGCCTACCTCGCCTCCGGCACCAACACCACCGGGGACGGCTGCCGGCGCAGTGGCGTCACCGTCTACAGCGCGGGCGCGGCCGGCGTGGTGACCGCGCTGGGCGGCCGGACCGACCCCTGGCAGCGGCCGCGCGAGGACGACAACCCGCAGCGGGACATCGGCCCGCAGCCGGACGTGTGGATCCCCGCCACCCGCGCCGACGCCCGCCGGGCCACCGCCCTGCAGGCGGACCACGACCGGGTGTTCGCCCGGCTGGAGACGGACCCCGAGCCGCTGGCCTACTCGCCGGTCGTGCTGGCCGTCCCGCCCGGGCTCGCCGACGGCGGCGAGCGTGCGGGACGGTCGCTGTCGGAACTCGTCGACGCCCTGGAGAGCGCTGACGGCCGGGCTGAAGTGCGCCGCCCCGACCCGGAGTTCTCCGGCGCGGGGCTGCTCGCGACGGTGGGCCTGTACGGCGGCGGGGCCGACGCGCGGACCGCCGAGCGGGTCGTCACCCGGCCCGTCCGGCCCGACTCCTCGGCGGTCAGGCTGCTGTGCTCACTGCCCGACGTCGACGCCGTGGACGACCGCAGCGCCGCCCTGGTCCCGGAGTTCCTGCTCAGGAGCGGCGTCGGCTGCCATCCCCTCACACGCGCCGAGCGCACCGCCGCCTACCCCGACGACGTGCCCGGGCTGGAGCCGACGTTCGTCCGGGTGCGCTGGGAGGACGGCGACCGGGACGAGGAGGCGCGGGACGAGGAAGTGGACAGGTTCCGTGACTGGCTGACCGGCGAGGACGGCCGGGCGGTCCTCGGCGAGCAGGGGTTCCGGTCCGCGACCGGTCAACGCGCTCTGCTCGACCCCGAGTCGGCCCGCTGGGGGATGACCGGGCCGGTCGCCGCGACGGACCCCGCCGACCCGTCGGAGATGGACTCGGCACTGGAGCGGTACGGCAACGCGCACGGGCCCGGCCGGGTCCTGTTCCTCCTCGACAGCTCCGGCTCGATGACCCGCCTGTGGGACGGCTCCAGCGGCGGCCCCGGCATCCTGAAGCAGACCCTGACCGGGCTCGGCGGGGAGGACGAGTACGGGGTGTGGGCGGTGCACGGCCTCAAGGGCGACGGCTCGCACACCGAGCTGCTCGGCTTCGGCACCCACGCCCGCGAGGACGCCGAGCGCGCCCTCGACACCGCGAAGGTCCGGGACGCGGAGGCCGATCCGCCCGCCGCCCTGCTCGACGCCCTGGACTTCATGCGGGAGCGCGGCGCCGACGACGAACGGCCCCAGCTGATCGTGTACCTGACCGACGGCGAGGACGACGGCCGCATGAGCGGGGACCGCCGCCGGCAGGTGGCCGACCGGGCCCGGATCGCGGGCGTGCCCGTCGCCATGGTCACCCTGAAGAGCGGGGCCTGCGACCGTGACCGCCCCGGCACGCTGATCGCCGAGGCCGGCCGGGGCCGTTGCCTCGACGCCGGGGACGACCTCGTGCCCGACCTGCGCGACGAGGTGGCCCGTACCGGAACGGGGGAGGAACGATGACCCGCCGACTGCCGACTCTCGTCCTCGCGCTGCTGTCCCTGCTGGCCCTCGCCGCCTGCACCGGCGGCGAGGCACAGCAAGAGCAGCCGGGCGCCGACACCTCGTCCCGGATCGTGGTGGCCAGCGGCCAGGACGTCACCGGCAAGAACGGCATACGGCAACAGCTCATCGACGCCTGGAACGAGCGGGAGGGCGAACACGGCTACCGGGCCCGCCTGGTGGAACTGCCCGGCTCGGCCGACCAGCAGCGCAGCCAGCTGCTCGGCGCGCTGCAGTCCGGCAGCGCCGACTACGACGTGGTGAACCTGGACGTGACCTGGATCCCGGAGTTCGCCGACGCCGGCCTGATCCGCCCGCTGACCGACACGGCCGTCACCTCGCCCGGGGACCTCATCCCGTCGGTGGACAGCACCTCGTACTGGGACGGCGAGCGGTACGCGGTCCCGTTCAACAGCGACGCGGGCCTGCTGTACTACCGCAAGGACCACCTGGTGAAGGCGAGCGCGTCGCGGACCGACCTCGGCGACGGGCTGAGCTGGGACGAGCTGAGGGAACTTCTCGGCGCCGTCCACGGCGCCAAACTTGGGGACGGCTACGAGGCGGGCTGGACCACTCAGCTCGCCGCGTACGAGGGCCGCACGGTCAACGCGATCGAGGCGTTCGCCTCCGCCGTACCGGACTTCCGGCTGACCGACGACGACGGCGCATACGTCGCGACGCGGGAACAGTTGACGGCCGGTGTGACGGAACTGCGCGAGCGCACGGCGAAGCCGTACACCCTCGAGGAGGCCTACGAGTCCCGGGAGGCCGAGTCGCTCAGCGCGTTCGCCGAGGGCCGCACCTCCTTCCTGCGGCACTGGCCGTACGTCTACCCGGCCCTGTACGAGACCTTCAAGGGCAAGCTCGGTGTGACCCGGCTGCCCGGCAAGGCGGTGCTCGGCGGGCAGAACCTGGCCGTCACCTCGTCCACGTCCGGGCAGCGGGCCGCGAAGGCGGCCGAACTGATCGCGTTCCTCACCGACCCGGACAGCGAACGCTGCCTGCTGCGCGCCGGGTTCGCCGCGACCCGTACCTCCGCCTACCAGGAGTCCGGGTCCGCCCCCGCCTGCCGGCACGCCCCCGCGTACGCGGAGACGCCCTCGGCGTCCCCCACCGGCGAGAACACGCTCCGTACGCCGCCCGACCGGTTCCCCGACGGCACCAGCTACTCCCGCGACATCCTGCTCCCGGCCCTCCGCGAGGCCGTGCACCGGCCCCGCACCCCCCGGTACGGCGCGGTGACCCACACCCTCATCACCGAACTGGACTCCTTGTACGGGCCACCCGACGGGCCGGGCGACGCGGAGGTCGCGAAAAGCCTTGACCAGGCGTTGAGCAGGGTTTTGCCAGGTTGAATTCCCTCCTCGTGATGTTCACAGGTTCTCCATTGCGTACGAATGGTGCCGTGGGTAGCCTCAATTTCGCACTGACCATGCAATTCGAAAAACGGGGATGGACTTCGTGAACGTACGAAGCAAGGGAATTTCTGCTGCCCTCACTCTCGCCATGACCGGCGCCCTGTGCGGCGTCGGGGCGCAGGCGGCACAGGCGGCTCCGGCCCAGCCGGAGGTGCGTGCCGGAGCGGACGAGATCTGCGCGGTCCTGGGGATCGGCAGTGGCGCGGCGGGCCTCAGCAAGGCCCTGGCCAAGGGCGCCTCGTGGGTCGGCATCGGCGCCAGCATCGGGTGCTACGCCTACACCAAGGCGAAGGAGGCCACGCCGGCCGAGAAGCGCGCGGCCATGATCAATTCCTACAAGAAGTACCAGGCCATGAGCGACCTCAAGAAGCTCGACGCGCTGGGCTACTACTGCCGGAAGAAGGAGAGCGGCGGTGGCGGCGGCACCGACGTCGCCCCCGTCGACAGCCCGACGGTGAAGGTGGGCTGGCGCGACATCAAGATGAAGGGCGTGACGTACAAGTGCACGGCCAACAGGGACTGACCGGCCGCCGCGGACCGGGCTACGGAGAACGCCTGCTGTTCTCCGTGGCGCTGGTCGTGGTGAGCCTGCTGTGGATCACGCAGGACATGGCGACATGGGCGACGGCGCTGTGCGGCGTCGGCGCGGCCGTGGGGGCGCTGGGCGTTCTCTATTTCGGCTGGCGTTATGTTCGCGCCCGTGGGAATTCACGCTGACTGAATTCTTGAGTCGCTTCTTTTCGGCACCGCATCGCACTCGAACCAGACTGTCTTTCCGAGCCGGGCTGCGAGTGGGGTCCACCCCCACCGGGCGGTGACGGCGTCAACGATCACCAGGCCGCGCCCACCCTCGGCGAGGTCGTCCACAGCTGTGGACTGCGGAGGTCGCGGGCACCTGTCCGTGACCTCCACGCGCATCCCGCGCCCGTCCGGCCGCCGCATCATCAGCACCGCGGCGCGCCGGTCGGGCGTGTGCCGTACGACGTTGGCGACGAGTTCGGTGAGAGCGAGCGTGGCAGGCTCGCACAGCTCGGGCATTTCCCAGGCCTGGAGATACGTCCGCAGGATCCGGCGCAGATGCCGGGCGGAGTGGGCACCCAGGGTGAAGTCAGTGCCGTACCTGGTGCCAAGTCCTGGCCACGGCTGGTGGGTTGCGTGATTCATGCCTCCAGCTTGGAGTCGTGCGGTTACTCTCGGCTACAGATCGAAATGAACGCCGAGCTGCGTTCTGACCCGGGGGTGACCGCGCTATGCCCAACATCCGCCGACTCGACCCCACCGCCTCGCCGTTGGACTACTTCGGCTCGGAGCTCCGCCGGTTCCGGGAGAGTGCGGGGCTGTCCCAGAAGGAACTCGGGGACTGCATCTTCTGCACGGGCTCGCTGGTGGGCCAGATCGAGACGGCGCACAAGGTCCCGACCAGGGAGTTCGCGGAGCGGGCGGATGCGGCGCTGATGACGGACGGTTGTTTCGCGCGGTTGGTGGGGCTGGTTCTGCGGAGCCAACTCCCTACGTGGTTTCAGGCGTATGCGGAGATGGAGGGCAACGCCTCCTACGTCTCCACGTACCAGTGCCAGCTGGTGTACGGGCTTCTCCAGACGGCGGACTATGCCCGGGCCGTACTGGGTGTTGAGCAGAAGGAGAAGCTCGACGAGATGGTGGCGGCCCGGATGGAACGGCAGCGCGTCCTGGAGCGCGAGCAGCCGCCGGTGCTGTGGACGGTGCTGGACGAGTCGGCGCTCTACCGGGAGGTCGGCAGTCGCGACATCATGCGAAACCAACTCGCCCACTTGTTGGACCTCGTCGGGAAACCGTGGACGCACCTCCAGATCCTGCCGTTCTCAGCCGGCCAGCACTCCGCGATGATGGGCTCCTTCACCCTCCTGCGGTTCGATGACGATCCGGACATCCACTACAGCGAGAGCTACGACCAGGGCCACATGACGGCCAATCCTCAGGTCATCAGGGAACGTTCGGTCGGTTACGCTCGCCTCCAGGCCGATGCCCTGTCCGAGAGGGAGTCGGCGGCTCTGATCGCCCGGGTGATGGAGGAACGCTATGGGAAGCAGCCTGGACCTGGCGCGTGCTCAGTGGCGTAAGTCGTCGTACAGTGGGAGCAGCGGCGGCGAATGCGTAGAGGTCGCCCACCTCGGGACTCCTGGAGTCGGCGTGCGCGACTCTAAAAACCCCGAGGCCGGGATACTCACCCTCTCTCCGGAGGCTTACGTCGCCTTCGTCGGCTACGTCAGCGCGTGAAGACCAAGTACTTACACGCGCCGTACGTAGTCGTGTTGACGTTGCCGCCCGACGTGGGGTCGGGGTAGACGCGGGTCAGGTGATGAGCCGGCCCTGTGCGTCGTAGGTGTACGTCCGCTTGCTGCCGTCGACTTCCGCCACTGCCGACAGGTAGCTCTGGCTGGTGTAGACGTACGTGACGCGCTTACCGTCGGCGAGGGTGACGTAAATCAGGCGTCCCGTGCTGTCGGTGGCGAAGGTGGCCGTGCGACCCTCGGCGTCGGTCACTGAGGCTATGCGTCCGGTTGAGGTGTAGGTGAGCCGCAGGCCCTTGCCCGCCGCGTTCACCATGCCGGCAAGGCGTCCAGTCGTGTTGAACGTGCGGGAGGTGCCGTCCTGTGCGGTGAGGGAGTACCCCGCGCCCGTAACTGCTTTCAGGGTGTAGGGCGCACCCTGCGGTGTGGTGTACGAGCCGTCGGCCTGTCGCGTGAAGACGACGTCTGTGCCGTCGGCGTCATCAAGGGTCACAGTGTTCGAGGCCAGGACGAGTCTGGACTCGAGAGTGAGCCTCCAGCCCTTGCCCAGCAGGCCCGACGGGGCTTCCGGAGCCCAATGGTAGAAGCGGGTCAGACTGAAGGGAAAGCCCTGACTGGGGACCTCGACGTCCACCGCCCGCACATCGTCCGCCGCCTGGCGTACGGCTTGCTGTTGCTGACTGCGCGGCTCTGCCGTGGCTGTCTGCACGGCAACGCCGCCGAGTGTCACCAGCGCCCCACCGACAGCGATGAACGCCTTGGGACGTATGCCTAACGCCATGATTCTCTCCGTTTCCACCGAGTTGGTGCCAAACTTTATCGCCGCCACGATGCGAATCGCATCTGAAATCACAATCTGGCTGAATTGATAGAGTGGGCACTGGGTTCTCCCTTCCAGCGACCGGCGCCTCGGTACAACGCGAGGTGCTTCCCAGGCCGACCTGGCCTGGGAAGCACCTCATCTTTTGCACGATGGCTCACTCACCGGAATCGAGAGATCCGATCAGCTGGGGCCGTCAGCTGAGCTCTATGCCTCGCTCCCGCAGAATCCGGAGGGCGTCCTCCATACACTCTGCGGGAGACACGGCGTCAACGCGGATCGGCGCGGCAGTCAATGCGCCACCGGTCACCACGAACGTCCATCTCCGAGCATCAGGCTCCTGGCGCTCACCATCGATCTTCACTATGGCCACGAGACCACGGCGCCCCAGGGCAGCGAGCACGTCGAGCACCCGCATCTCGGCTTCTCGGTCAGAATCCACGGAGAGCCCTCGCAATCTCTTCCACAGTGGACAGCCCGCCCGTGGCGACGCTGCTGATGACTCTGCGGATCTCACCCGATGACGGCCCCGGAATGATCACGTTCCGATCCAGCAGTTCCTCGACCACCGCTTGCGCGGTGCGCTTGTTGCCATTGTCAAACATGTGAGAGCCGGCAATGTCACGGATGTAAACGGCTGCCTTCTCCTAAAAGCCATGGTAGCGACTAGCATTAATGGCCGTGCTCTCTGGAGAACCGTGCAGCAGGACTCCCCCGCCAAAGCGGGCGTTGATGGCGTAGATCTCTCTCGCGGCCAGGCCCCTCTTGATGCCGTCGAGCACCAGGCGAGCAGCCGTCCACTTCCCACCGCCACTAACCGGGAAGGGCACCATGCTGCCGTACAGGCCGACGTTGTACGCCGGCGGGCAGACGACTTCGGCTCCGGTGAGGTAGCTGAAGCCGCCGAGGCTGAGGCCGTCGAAGATGCCGAGGCTGGTCTGGCCGGTGACCTCGATGGCTTTGTTGGTGACCTTGTCGGAGAGGTTCTTGGCCGACTGGGACGCGGGCGGCAGGGTTGCGGTCTCGCGGTCCTCCTTGTCGCACTCGGTGTTCCAGCCCCAGGTGTAGCCGACGATCAAGCCGGTGACGATTCGCAGCGCGCATATATGGCACCGTCCTCCTGGTGCTGGACCACGAGGACGGTGCCATCATCCCTTCAGCGCTGCCCTGCAGGGGGTCAGTGGCCGCCTTCAAGCCGATCACGCGCCACGTCCCGGACTTTGCTCCAGTCGTCCGATTGGAGCTGTTCAAGTACGGACCTCGGAACGCGCTTGTGATTGGCGACAGTCAATCTGACGGATTCGTCAGGGTCTGTTGCCAAGTCCGTCAGAATCTCCGGAGTCAACTTACGTTTCGTGGCCACTACGTACCTCACCCTAGGATCAGGGTCGGTTGCGAGCACCCGGAGGATCTCCAAGGGGACCGTCTTGTTGTGCGCAACCCAGAAACGGGCTTCTGGATATTGCTCAACAACTTCTGTCCACACTTCGAGGGACGCTGACTCCGCGCTTGCCCTACGGTATTCTTCCGGGTCGTCGCTGAAGCGGAGTCTGATGAACTCTTCCGCTGACTCAATCATTTTCCTACCCCCCTCAGCTGGCTCCAGGGGATGAATCGGCCGGTCTCGCCCTTCCATTTGTTGAGCATGCGATCACCGTAACGGTCCGCGTCAAAAATCCACTCCAGTCCCTTCTTGGTCTCCTTGTACACCTTGAAGGCCGACTGCCCGTGGCCGGTGACGTCAACGGTCCACCACGTTTCGTCCGAGGCGCTCTTGTAGAACGTGGTCTTGAACGGCCCGCCCTTCATGATCTTCGAGGCACCTTGGGCAGTGAGAGTCCACAGGCCGCGTCCGGCAACCTCCGCTCCCTCGGCGGCCAGACGCTTGCCGCCGCCTTGGATGGGAAAGGGCACCATGCTGCCGTACAGGCCAACGTTGTACGCCGGCGGGCAGACGACTTCGGCTCCGGTGAGGTAGCTGAAGCCGCCGAGGGAGAGGCCGTCGAGGAGGCCGAGGCTGGTCTGGCCGGTGACCTCGATGGCTTTGTTGGTGACCTTGTCGGAGAGGTTCTTGGCCGACTGGGACGCGGGCGGCAGGGTTGCGGTCTCGCGGTCCTCCTTGTCGCACTCGGTGTTCCAGCCCCAGTTGCCCGAGAACAGGTCCTTCAGCTGGGTGGTGACGCTGCACAGGCCGCTCGGGTCGACGCGGCTGGTCGGCATGTTCTCCACGTAGGCGTAGGGCTGCGTGTAAGGCGTGTCCGGGTCGGGGGTGTAGGGGTCGGGGCGGGTGAAGCGGCCGGTGGCCGGGTCGTACTGGCGGGCGCGCAGGTCGAGGTAGCCCGTCGTGGTGTCGACGTAGGCGCCGGTGTAGCCGGGCCTGGATGCCGGGGCGCCGGTGGTCTGGCTGTCCAGGACCCGGCTGCCGAAGGCGTCGTAGGACCAGCGCTGGTAGACCTTGCCGGTGCTGTCGGTGACGTCGAGGGGTGAGCCCAGGGCGTCGTGGGTGTAGGTGAAGACGGCGCCGGTGGCGGTCTCGGTGGCGGTGGGCTGGCCGAGCGGGTCGTAGCGGTAGGACTGCTGGAGCTTCCCGGCGCCGTCGAGCTCGGTGGCGAGGATGGGCAGCGGGGCGTTGGGGTCCCACTGGAGGCGCTTGGTGACGGCGCCGGCCTTGCTGGTGGTGACCAGGTTGCCTTCGGCGTCGTGCTCGTACGTGTAGGCGGTGCTGTCGACGGTGGCCGCGGAGATCTGTCCGGCCAGGTCGTAGGTGTAGGTCTCGGCCCCGGCCTTGGTCTGGTTGCCTTCGCCGTCGTAGTCGTAGCTGGTGGTGGTGGAGCCCGTGGTCTTCGAGGTGAGCTGGTGGGCGGCGTCGTAGGTGTAGCTGGTGGTCGCCGTGCCGCGCGTCGAGGTGAGGCGGTTGCCCGCCTTGTCGTAGGTGTAGCTGGTGCTGCGGGAGTCGGCGCAGCCGCTGACCGGCGGCTGCGGGGCGCAGCCGGAGGTGATCCGCCCGGCCTTGTCATAGGTCAGGTCGAAGCCGCCTTCGCCCACTCCGGCTCGGGTGGTGTCGATGCGGGTGGGCTGCCCGGCCGGGGAGAGGGAGAGTGCGGTCTTGGTGACCACCTCTGAGGCCTTCGTGGAGGTGACGGACGTCAGTCGCGCGGCGGCGTCGTAGGTCCAGTCCTCGGTGAGGGTGTTGGGCAGTGTGCTGCGGGTGAGGTTCGCCTCCGCGTCGTAGGCGTAGCTGGTGGTCTTGGAGTCGGCGGCCATGCTGGCGGTGCGGCCGTCGGCGTCATAGGTGTAGGTGATGGTGTTGCCGTCGGCGTACTTGCGGGTCAGCATCCGGCCCGAATCGTCGTAGGTGTAGGCGAAGCCCCGGGTCTTGGTGAGGCGTCCGGCGTTGTCGTAGACGAAGTCCTCGGAGACGACGCCGTTGTCGCGCAGGGTCATCTGCCCGGCGGCGTCGTACTGGTAGGTGACGTCCGGCGTGGAGTCGGAGTAGTCCACCTTGGCCAGCAGGCCGCGGACGTCCCAGGTCTGGGTGGTGGTGCCCCGGGGCGTGGTCTTCTTGGTGAGGTTGCCGTCGGCGTCGTAGGCGTAGGACGTCTTGCGGTCGAGCGGGTCGGTGACCGAGTTCAGCCGCTGGGCTGGGTCGTAGCCGTAGGTGGTGACGTGTCCCGTGGGGTCGGTGCGCTGGACGCGGTTGCCGGCCTTGTCGTAGGCGTAGGTCGTCTTGCCACCGTCGGGAGCGGTCACCGAGGTCAGGTGGCCGAGGGCGTCGTAGCCGTAGTCGGTGGTGCGCTGTGCCGGGTCGGTGAGGGAGGTGACGTTGCCGAGGGCGTCATAAGTCCGCTTGGCGACGTTGCCGAGCGGGTCGGTCAGGCTGACAGGTCGGCCGGCGGGGTCGTAGCCGGTGGTCCAGGTGTACTTCGCCGGGGTGGCGCCGGAGACGTTGCCTCGGGCGCTGACCATCCGCACTTCGCGGTCGTCATTGTCGTAGGCGTAGGTCGTCTTGTTGCCGAGCGGCGTGGTGACGGAGGTGCGGTTGCCGGCGGCGTCGTACCCGTAGGTGGTGACCTTGCCCAGCGGGTCGGTCACCGACGCGAGCAGGTCGGCGGCCGTGTAGGTGTACTTGGTGACCTTGCCCAGCGGGTCGGTGACCTGGGTGACGTTGCCGTTGGCGTCATAGGCCGTGGTCGTGGCGCGTCCCAGCGGGTCGGTGACCTTGGTCGGCCGGTTGAGGGCGTCGTAGGTGGTGGTGGTCACGGCGCCCGTCGGGGCGACGGTCTTGGTGAGGTTGCCGGCCTTGTCGTAGGCGTACGTGGTCATGTACTTGACGCGGTCCGCCCCGGCGGCGTTGCCGTTGGGCGGGGAGACGGAGGCAAGGCGGCCTGCCTTGTCGTAGCCGTACGTCGTCTTTCCGCCCGCCGCGTCGGTCGCGGAGGCGACGTTGCCGTTCGCGTGGTAGGTGGTGGTCTCGACGGAACCGTCCGGAGCGGTCACCGAGGTGACGCGGTTGAACTTGTCGTAAGCGAAGGCGGTGACATCGCCCGCCGCGTCGGTCACCTTGGTCTGGTTGCCGTTCGCGTCGTAGTCGTAGGTGGTGGCGTTACCGGCGGGGTCCGTGGTTTTCGCCAGCCGCCCGGCAGCGTCGTAGGCGTAAGTGGTGGTGTACTTGGCCGGGTCCGCACCGGAGGCGTTGCCGCGCGGATCGGTGCTGGTGAGCACGCGTCCTGCCGCGTCGTAGGTGTAGGTGGTCTTCGCTCCGGACGGCGATGTGCGCGACGTCAGGTTGCCCTTGTCGTCATAGTCGAGCGAGGTGACCTTGCCTCGGGGAGAGGTGGTCGTGGCCACCTGCCCCAGCGTGTTGTACGTGAAGGAGGTCTTGCCCGCCGGGCCGTCGATGGAGGTCAGCCGCCGAGCCGTGTCGTAACCGTAGGTCGTCTTGGCGCCGCGCCCGTCCGTGTGGGTCGCGACGTTACGGGCGGAGTCGTACGTCCACGACTGGGTCACGCCTCCACTGGTGCGGCTCAGCAGGCCGCCGGAGGAGTCGTACGTCATGGTGGTGCGCCGGCCCGCCGGGTCCGTGACGGCCGTCAAGCGCAGCTTCGCGTCGTACTGGTACGACGTGACGTTACCGAGCGGGTCGATGCGGTTGCGCAGCACGCTGCCGTGGTACAGGTCGGTCCAGATGCCGCCGGCCGCGTCCTGGTAGTCGGTCTCCAGCGTGGCCCGGGAGAAGGTGGCCTTCTTGCCGTCGGCGTCGGTGTGCTCCTTGACGCGGCCGCTGCTGTCGTACTGGACCTGCATCGCCGTGCGACCTGCCGCGTCGGTGACGCTGGTGAGCTGATCCTGATCGTCGTAGTCGTAGGTGACGGTCCCGCCGTCGGTTCCCTTCACGGAGGTGAGCAGCCCGTCGGTGTAGCCGTAGTCGACGCTCTGACCGCCGGGAAGGTCGACTGCTTCCAGCAGGTGACTGGTCGGGTCGACCGTCAGCTTGACCACACGGCCTGCGGCATCCGTCACCGACGCGAGGTCCGTACCCGAGTACGCGAAGGTCAGACCCACACCGGCGGCGTCCCGCCAGCCGGTGAGCCGGCCCGTGCCGCTGAACGTGAGCTTCTCTCGTGTGCCGCTGGTCAGCGTGAACCCGTCGGTGGCCGAACCGGTCAGGGTCGCCGTGACACCGAGAGACGAGGCCGTGTAGGCGCCAGAGGTGGCGTTCTTGGTGAAGGTGATGCTGGCCCCGCTGTCGGCCGTGTAGACCACCTTGGTTTCCGACACCTGAAGGCGCATGTCAAAGGCGGAGGACCAGCCCTTGCCCAGGATCCCCGATGTCGTGTTGTTGGAGGAGTACGTCCGCCGCAGTGCGAATGGCACGCCAGGCGCGGGCAGTTGGGCGTCCACCTTGGCTTCCGTCTGGGCGCCGGTCGCCGTGTTGACAGGGTCGCCGATGTAGCCCTGGAAGATCGGCCGGCCTGTGGTGTCCAGGCAACCGCATCCGTATGTCTCTGTGACGGGAACGGTCACCGGCCGCCCCTCAGCCGCGATGTTCGGCCCCTTCGCCTCGGCGCTCCAATCCTTGGCGCAGCCCTTGCCCAGTGGGTCAGCATGCGTTCCCCGGTCGGCGGAAACGGCGATCTTCATGTAGTACTCGACGCCCTGGGTCAGGATCGTCGGGTCGGAGACACCCCAGTTGAACGTCTTCCCGGAAGAGTCACTCGAGCCATCCGGGTCCGAGTCGCACCACTGCTTGATCAGCTTGTTGTCCGAGGCTCGGTACAAGGCCCTGTAGATCGACTCGGTACCCACAGGGGTGTCGTACTTGACGTCTCCACGTCGAAACCGAACCAAGGATGAGGGGCAACCCGCAGGTTCGTCGGAGGTCCCAGTGCTGCCGCAGCAGCAGGGCCTCGCTCCGGCTTGACGCCCTTGGCATCGGGCGCGGCGGCGTCACTCTCCAGAGTCCGCTTTCCCGGGAGACTGATGCTCGTCCCGGGTGTCTTCGGCTCCTGCAATTCCTCGACCTGGGCACGCCGTTCGTCAAGCGTCATAGGACGCTCAGGCTTCAACGGCTTCGACGTTTTGGCCGCCGGAAGGCCCTTCACTGTGACGACCCCGCCCGCGGCTGCCACGCTTCCTGCCGTCAGGATGCCCCCGCCCAGTAACGCCAGGAGCACCGAGAGAACTATCAATGATCTAGCGGTACGCACCGCTACCCCTCCCCTTCGCCTTCACAAAGAAGGCACATGATCTGCAAAGGGGAGAGTCGTATCACGCCAGACGTGTACACGCCAACCGTCGAGTGGCAATCCCTCACCGGTATATGAACAGGGGAATGTCCGAGCGTCACAAGGGGCGAGAACGTGTACCGGCACGGCGTCAGGCGGAACTCCGCTGTCTGACGTGCCAATAGCGGTGATCAACCCCGCTTTCGGCGAGGGTGAACGGTAATCCCGTGGGCCGTGCTGCCGGTGAGCCTGCGCCCTCTGGGAAAACCGAAAGATCGGCTAGATCTGGTCGAAGATCCTCACTTCGGCATGCTCAAGACAACACGTCGCCCGATGTGCCGAAAGGACTTCGAAAGAGTGGGCTCAGGTGAGCAGTGGCCCCGCCGACGTTGTCCCCGGCCGTTCATGCCGCAGGCGCTCGGCGGACGCCCATTGGTGGCTGGAGCACTCTGACACACGGGTGAGCCGGGCAGTAGGACGCGGTGTGAACCATTGCAGCGCGGTGGGACCGCCGCGTCAGCGGCTGTCCGCGACCGTCTGCGGACCCCGCTGGGGTTCCTCGGCTCTCGCCGGTCCCGCGTTCGCCGCCAGTAGCAGTGTCGCGACGGCGACGACGGCGGCGGTGAAGCCTCTGGCGTACCGCTCGGCGGTGCGTGTGCGTTCGAGCACGGCGACCTCGCAACTGGGGGCGGCGACTACGGCGGCAACGTATTAAGCAGGTTCGACACTCCGGCTTAACACTCCGTTTAACCTAGGGGCGGGTCAGGGCGAACGGCAAGAGGGGCAGGGGGGAGTTGGCGTGGGGGAGCGTGACGATCCGGGGGTCATCGGACGCCGGGTGCAGCGGTTGCGTGTCGAACGGGGACTGACGCAACGGCAGTTGGCGGAACCCGTGTACACACCGGCCTATATCTCCACCCTGGAGTCGGGCCGGGTGCGGCCCTCCGACGACGCCCTGCGGCATCTCGCCGGCCGGCTCGGCGTGGCCTTCGACGAACTCGCCACCGGGCGGCCGGCCCGGCTCGTCACGGAGCTGCGGCTGCGGCTGACCGAGGCCCAGCGCACCCTGGCCGTGGGCGAGACCGAGGCGGCGGCGGAACAGTACGCCGGGCTGCTCGGCGAGGCCGAGACGCACGGGCTCGCCGCGGAACAGGCCGCCGCGCTGCTCGGGCTCGGCGAGTGCGCCCTGGAGACGGGCGAGCTCGTGCCCGGCCGGCAGTACTTCGAACGGGCCGAGTCCTGCCTGGCCGGCGCCCCCCTGCCCGCCCGTGTCCCGGCCCTGCGCGGACGGGCCGTCGCGCACTACCTCGCCGGAGAGCTCCGGTACGCCGTCTACCTGCTGGAGTCCACCCTCGACGAACTGAACCGGGGCGGCCTGCACGACCCCGACGCCCTGCTGCTGCTCTACGCCAGCGCCATCGGGCCGTACATGGACATGGGCGCGCACGCCCGCGCCGCCCAGGCCGCCGAGTTCGCCCTCGCGCTCGCCCCGCAGTCCGGCGACCCGGCCCTGGTCGCGCGCATGCACCGCTCGGTGGCCCGCACCCTGGTCGCCGAGGGCCGCCTCGCCGAGGCCGACGCCTCGCTGGCCAAGGCCGCCGAGCTGTACCGCGGCCTGCAGATCCGCACCGAACTCGCCAACTGCCACTGGATGCGCGGCTACGTCTACGCCCAGGACGGCCAACTGGAGCGGGCCGAGGCGGAGTTGCGGGAGGCCCTCGGCATGCTGTCGGCCAAGCGCGCCGCCCTCTACAGCAGCCAGGTCGCCGTCGAGCTGGCCGACGTCCTCCACCGGCGCGGCAGGTCCGAGGAGGCGGCGGCCCTGCTGCACGGCGTGCTCGACGACCTGTCCCCCGAGCGCGGTGCCGTCCACTCCGCCGCCGCGCACCGGCTGCTCGGCATCATCGCCGAGGACGACCGCCGGACCGAGGAGGCCGAGGAGCACTACGTGCGCGCCCTGAGCCTGCTGGAGCGGGCCGGCGCGGTCGGTGACCTGGCCGACCTGTGCCGGCTGCTGGGCGACCTGCTGCGGCGCACCGGGCGGGTGGAGGCGGCCCTGGACGCCTACCGGACCGGCCTCGGCCACCGTACGGCTCCCGGTACGACCACCCTGGGGCCCGCACCCGCACAGCCTCCCCTCTGACCGCTCCCCGCCCGCCCGGCCACCGCGCCGGGGCGATGGCCCCATGCACGTGTTTCGCCCCACCCGCGACGGGTAGTCGGCCACGGATCCGGGCGAAGCGGGCGAAGGAGGCGGTGGTCGTGCGGCCCACGGATGACCCCCGAGGCGCCTTCGGAGGAGACCCGGATCCCCTCCGCGCGAGAGGCGGCGAGGCGGACCTGGACGGGTACGGTGTCGCCGACGCGATCGCCAGGGAGGTGCGGGGCGCCGAGCCCGGGGAAGTGCCCGGGCGGCTGTGCGAGGTGGCCGTCGAACTGCTGCCGGTGACCGGCGCGAGCGTGTCGCTGCGCAGTGACGGCATGCCCCTCCAGCTGAGCGCGAGCAGCGCGCGGGCCGCGCACCTGGCGCAGATCCAGGCGACGCTGGGCGACGGACCCTGCCAGAGCGCGGTGGCGGACGGGGCGCCGGTGCTCGCCTGCGATCTCACGAGCGCCCGCGACGCCGGCCGCTGGCCGGTCTTCGCCGAGGAGGCGACCGCCGCCGGGGTGCGAGCCGTGTACGCGCTGCCGCTGGGCAGCGACGGGCTGTGCGTGGGCACCCTCGACCTGTACCGCGACAGCCCCGGCGGGCTCACCGACAGCCAGTTGTACGTGGCCCGTCTCGTGGCCGGCGTCATGACGGTGGCCCTCATGTCGCTGCCGCGCGGTGACGAGGCCGAGTCACCCGACGGGGAGGCATGGCTGAGCGGGCTGGCCGCGGACCAGGACCAGGTCTACCAGGCCGTCGGCATGATCATGGCGCAGCTCGGCGTCGGCGCCGACGACGCGCTGGCACGGCTGCGAGGCGACGCCTTCGCGCACGGGTCCACCGCCCTGGAAGTGGCCCACGAGGTGATCACTCACCGGAAGCGCTTCGAGCGGGAGTGACGGGAGTGACGGGAGTGACGGGAGTCAGATCTGTGCCCGGCCCTGCTTCCTGATCTCGGTGAGGCGCTCCGTCCCGACCCGCACCGCGTGCTGCGTGACCTCCGCGTACACCTCGTCGAGACCGGCGTTGGTGAGGCTGATCGCCTCCGCGCCGACGCGTACGGCGGCGACGTCGACCGTGAGGTACGTCAGCTCTCCCTCCTCCGTCTCGCCGGCCATGGTGATCCGCAGCGCCTGGCGGGCGTCCCCGACGGGAGGCAGCGGCATGTCGGTGACCTGGACGCCCTGGGCCCGGCCGCGGGTGGTCGCGGCCGTGAACTGGCCGCACCTGCGCGGCAGCGACTTGAGCCAGGCCAGCGTGCGGTCGACCTCCGCCGCGGGGTAGGGGGCGATCTCGTAGCGCAGCTGGGTGTCGGTGCCGGCGGCGTCGAGCGCGGACGTCGCGCGCGGGCCGGCCGGGGTGCCGAAGAACTCCTCCGTGTAGAGGACGTCGAGCAGCCGCTGGCAGTCCCGGTTCTGCGTGGTCCCCTTGAGCAGCCCGTCCCGCCAGGTCTTGGCACCTAGGGTCGGCACCCACGGCTCCCCCAGATCGGCCTCGGTGACCAGCGCCGCCTGGGCCTGGAGCTGGGTGAGCCCGGCTCCGGAGCCGGGGGGCCTCTCACCGGCGGGTGCCGCGGCGGTGGCGGAGGCGGAGAACCACCGCGGCCGCGGCCCGTCCTGGAGGGAGCAGGCGGCCGTGGACAGCAGGGCGGTGACGGACAGCCCGCAGGCCAGGAGGGCACGGGTGGTGGCGGGAGGACGGTTCATCTGGGGTGCCTCCTGAGGGGGCGGGCCCGGTGGGAGCGGGCACTCCAAGATCGGATCTGTGCTCCTACGGCACCACCACGCCGGGCTGCACACCAGTGCGACGGGCTGTTCGGGTGAGGCAGGGGTGGACACCGCGTGCGGGGCGGCGGGAAAACCCGTCGCCCCGCACGCGGCACTCCTGTTACGGTCCCGCCCATGCAGCGCGCCCAGTCGTTCCCGTCCCTCACGACGACGCCGGAGAGTGTCCCGGCGCGCTGACAGCTGACCCAGATGTCCGAAGCCCCGGGGCGAGTGCCCCGGGGCTTCGTCGCGTGGTGCTCGCTCCAGACCCGGAGGAGACCACCATGTCGACCGTGTACGACCACCGCAGGCTCGGCCGTGAACTCGACCTGTTCGACACCGATCCCCTGATGGGCGCGGGGCTGCCGTACTGGCTGCCCGACGGCGCGATCGTGCGGCACGCTCTGGAGGAGTACGTCCGGGAGGCGGAACGGCGGGCCGGCTACCGGCACGTGTACTCGCCCGTCCTCGGCAAACGCGAGCTGTACGAGATCTCCGGGCACTGGGACCACTACAGCGAGGACATGTTCCCGCCGATGGAGCTGGGCGCCGAACAGGTCCTGCTGCGTCCCAGCCTCTGTCCCCACCACGCCCTGATCTACCGGTCCCGCTCCCACAGCTACCGTGAACTACCGCTCCGAATGGCCGAGTTGGGCGGAATGTACCGCTCGGAGCTGTCGGGTGTGCTCGGCGGGCTGACCCGAGTGCGGGCCATCACCCTCAATGACGCGCACATCTTCTGCACCCTCGAACAGGCCGTGGAGGAGGCGCGTTCCGCGCTGGAGCTGATCGGCCGTGCCTACGCCGACCTGGGCATCCGCCCGGCCCGCTACCGGCTGTCCCTCCCGGGCGAGGGCGGCAAGTACGTGGCCGACCCGGACCTGTGGCGGCGGGCCACCGCCCTCCTCCGGGAGGTCCTGGACGGCTCCGGCATCCGCTACGAGTCCGCCGAGGGCGAGGCGGCCTTCTACGGTCCGAAGATCGACGTGCAGATCGCCGACCCGGCGGGCCGGGAGGCCACCCTGTCCACCGTCCAGATCGACTTCCACCAGCCCGAACGCTTCGACCTGCACTACATCGGCCCGGACGGGGCGAAGCACCGCCCGGTCATGGTGCACCGCAGCATCATCGGCAGCGTGGAACGCGCGGTCGCGCACCTCGTCGAGTCCCACGGCGGCGCCTTCCCGCCGTGGCTGGCCCCGGTGCAGCTGGCGATCCTGCCGGTGGCGGACGAGCAGGCGGAGCAGGCCCACGCCCTGGCCCGCCGGGCCCGGGACCTGGGCCTGCGCGCGGAGGTCGCGGACCCGGCGGAGGGCACCCTCGCCGCCCGGATCCGCGCGGCCCGGCTGGTGCCGTACCAGGCGGTGATCGGCGCGCGCGAGGCCGCCGCCGGTCTCGTCGCGGTACGGCTGCGGGACGGGCACCGGCCGGAGCCCCTCTCCGCCGCCGAGCTGCTGCGGCGGGTCGGGGACCGGGTGGCGGCGCGCGGCACCGGCCTGTGGGACGAGTCGTAGCGGGGCCGGTCGTAGGGGGACCGGTAGGACGGGCTCAGAACGCCCAGCGCGTGTGGCTGTAGACCCCGTCGTCCCGGCCGAAGCCGTACGCCGTGCCCGGGGACACCGCGAACACCACCACGTGGCCGTCGCGGATCGCGTCGCCGATGCCGTGGAACGTGCCCTCGGGGGAGGTGATGTGCGGCCCGTACTTGGTCTCGTACGCCGTGATCACCTCCTCCAGCCGGGCCGGGTCGGCGACCGGCTCGGCCCGGCCCTCGACCACGAGGTCGAGGCCTTCGGTGAGGGAGTTCGCACCGGTGGTCAGCGCGCAGTGCGCGTGTTGGGCGAGGTTCTTCGCCTTCTGCTCCTCCCGGCCGGTGGAGAAGTACAGGGCTCCGTCGTGCCAGGCGGCGATGCAGGGTGTGACGTGCAGCCGGCCGTCGGGCCGCACCGTGGACACCCAGAAGATCTCGGCGGTGGCCAGCCTGCGCTGTGCCTCGGCCCACTCGGTGGCGGTGACGTCCGCGGCGCCCGGGCGGGGGTTGAGCGCCGAGCTGTAGCGGGGGTCGAGTTCGGTGGCGGGTTGTTTCGTGGTTCCCTGTGCCGGCATGGCGGGGCTCCTCTCTCCGTGCGGGTCGGTCCGTCTGTCAGTCGGTCCTCCAGGGCCGGAGCTTGTCGGGGTTGAGTACGGCCCAGATGTGCTGGATCCGGTCGTCCGCGATGTCGAACGCCAGCACCGAGACGGTGACGCCGTCCAGCTGGGCGACCAGGCCGGGCCGGCCGTTGACCTCGCGTTCCAGGAGCGTGACCCCGGGCAGCGCCCGGGCCCGGTCGGCGAGGAAGCGGGCGATCGGCTCGGCGCCCTCGACCGGGTGGAGTGCGGCCGGGACGAATCCGCCGCCGTCGCCGGTCGCCGTGGCGCCCGGGGCCAGCAGGCCGACGAGGCCGTCGATGTCCTTCGCCTCCCAGGCCTGCCGGAAGGCCCGGACGAGACCGGCGTGCCCGGCCGCCGGTGCCGGTGCGGGCGGTGCCGTGCGGAGGCGGCGGCGGGCCGAGGAGGCCAGCTGGCGGCAGGCGGCCGGGGTGCGGCCGACGATCTCGGCCACTTCGGCGAAGGAGTACCGGAACACGTCGTGCAGGACGAACGCGACGCGCTCGGCCGGCGTCATCGACTCGAGCACGACGAGGAAGGCCATGGTGAGCGACTCGTCGAGGGTGACGCGGTCGGCGGGATCGGCCGGGTCGGCCGCGGGGTCGTCCCACCGCCCGCCGACCCACTCCGGGCCGCCGGGCAGCGGCTCCGGGACCCATTCCCCCACGTACCGCTCGCGTCGGGCCCGGGCGGAGCCGAGCAGGTCGAGACAGATACGGCCGGCGACCGTCGTCAGCCAGCCGCCGGGCGACCCGATCTCTTCCCGCTGCCGTGGGGAGAGGGCGTACCAGCGGGCGTAGGTCTCCTGCACGACGTCCTCGGCCTCGGACAGCGAGCCGAGCAGCCGGTAGGCGAGGCCGATCAGCTGCCGCCGCTCGCGCGTGATCGCGGCCAGGTCCTCTTCCGGCTCGGACGGTGTGGTCATGGTGCGGATGACTCCCTCGGTCGTACGGGTCCTCACTCGTCCGACGAAACGGCGCCCCGAAGTGTCAGGCCGGCGCCCCTCACCTCACGGCCTCACATTCCGGGGAGCTGCGTCGTCGTACCGCTGAGACCGGCATCGGATTCCGCATCCCCTTCCAGGAGACACCACCATGACCACCACGACCACTCTCGGCGAACTGACCGGCGACTACGTCCTCGACACCGCCCGCACACGCATCGGCTTCACCGCGCGGGCCGCGATGATCAGCAAGGTCCACGGGCTGTTCGAGGCGTTCGAGGGCAGCGCGCGGCTGGACGGCGACAGCCCGTCGAAGTCGGGCGTGCGCCTCACGATCCGGGCCCGGAGCGTCCAGACCCGCAACCGGAAGCGCGACGACCATCTGCGGAGCGGCGACTTCCTCGACGCGGGCGCCCACCCGGCCCTCACCTTCACCTCGACCCGGGTGGAGCGGGTGGGCGGGACCGGCTTCAAGGTCACCGGTGATCTGACCGTTCGCGGTGTGACCAGGCCGGTCACCGTGGACTTCGAGCTGACCGGCGCCGGGGACGAACGGGGCGGCTTCCGGGTCGGCTTCACGGGCCGCACGACCATCGACCGCGAGGAGTGGGGCGTCAGCGGGGGCCGGGGCCTGGTCGGCCGGAAGGTGACGCTGGAGTTCGACGTCACGGCGGTACGTCAGGCCTGACCCGGAACCGATCCAGGTCGTAGGGTCACTGGTACGAAGATCGTACGGTCCGTGGAAGGAGCCTCGCCGTGACGGACGGTCAGCGCATCCCGGTGATCATCGACTGCGACACCGGCGTCGACGACGCCCTCGCCCTGCTGTTCGCCGTGCGGCACCCGGCGCTCGACGTGCGTGCGATCACCTGCGTCGCCGGGAACACGGACGTGGACGGCGTCGTCCGCAACACCCTGACCGTGCTGGAGGTGGCCGGAGCGGGGGACATTCCCGTCGCCCGGGGCGCCGAGCGGCCGCTGATCGAACCCGTGCGGACGGCCCGGCATGTGCACGGGGAGGACGGGATGGGGGATCTGGGGCTGCCCGCGCCGACCCGGGTGCCGGTCGACGTGGACGCGGTGACGCTGCTGCGCCGCGAGATCCTCGCCTCGCCGAGGCCGGTCACCCTCATCCCCACGGCGCCCCTGACGAACATCGCGCTGCTGCTGCGGACGCACCCCGAGGTGACCCGCAACATCGAGCGGATCGTGTTCATGGGCGGCGCGGTGGCGACCGGGAACGCCACGCCGGTCGCGGAGTTCAACGTGTGGCACGACCCCGAGGCCGCCGCGGTCCTGCTCACCGCGGGGGTGCCGATCACGATGTACGGCCTGGACGTGTTCAAGAGGGTCCTGGTGCCCGCCGGGGAGGTGCAGCGGCTGCGGTCGAGCGCGGAACCGAGCCTGCGGCTCGCCGGGGAGCTGCTCGCCCACCGGGATCCGGCGACCTCCGGCGACCCCACCCCCATGGGCGGCCTCGGTGACGCGGGCGCGGTCTGCGCGGTCGTCGACCCCGAGGGCATCACCACCGAGCGCCTGCCGGTCGAGGTCGTCCTCGCCCCCGGGCCCGCCCGCGGCCAGACGATCGTCGACCGCCGCCCCCGCCCCGGCGAGTCCGAGATCCACGAGGGCACGCGCGAACAGCCCCTGGTGGACGTGGCGTTGGACGTGGACGTGGAGCGGTACGTGAACCTGTACCTGAAGACCCTGTGATCCGCGCATACCAGCGAATCGATTGACTTTCGATCGATACCGATCGAAGATCGATATATGAATGGCTTGCTCATCGCCGCGCTCCGGGCCGGTATCGTCTTCGCGGTCCTGGCCGGGCTCTTCGGTCAGATCGTGGTCATACCGACGACGGCGGCCGACGAGGTCGACCGCTTCCCGCCGTACGCCCCGTACGCCGCGCCGTACGTGACCGTGGCGATCGTCGGGGTGGTGTGCGTGCAGGTCGCGCTCGCCGCCGTGTGGATGCTGCTGACGATGGTCCAGCGGGACGCCATCTTCACGCCCCGGGCGTTCCGGTGGGTCGACGTCATCATCGGCGCGGCAGGCGTGGCGACGCTGCTGGCACTGGGAGTGGCGGGGCATCTGGCGGTCGCCCCGATTCCCTCTCCCGACGACGGGATGGACGTCGAGAGCGCCCTGGCCACGGCGACGGCATGCGTCGCCGTCGGGGCGGCGTTCGCGATGCTGATGGTCGTCATGCGGAGCCTGCTGCGCAAGGCGACGAACCTGCAGAGCGAGCTGGCCGAGGTCGTCTGACGGACTGCCGGCCCGGCTCTAAGCGCCCTTACGGGGCCTGCCTCGCCTCGGGGCGGGTGGGAGCCAGGAGTCCACGTCTTCGGCCGACAGGCCAAGGCGGGTGAGATGTTCGTCGTAGACGCGCTTGAGATCTCTCCCGCTCTGCGTCGAAGGGTTCGTTCGAGACTTCGTACTTGCCGCGGTGCCGCCAGTAGGACGACTGAGGAAGTCCCCGGACGTATAGCGCGGCAGGGCCGGGCCCGAACGACGTACGTCGGTGACCTGGAAAAGTAGTGAGGAGTACACTCCTTAGAAACGTATTCCTTATCGCGGACGGACTTCCCCAAGGAGCCGCATGCGTCGTCGGGCAACACCGGACAAGCCCTCGCGGGTCTACGACCGCGGGAGCGAATGGGGCGCGCTCATCTCCTTCGTGAACCGGCCTCTGCCGCATGCCATGCTCGGGATCGTCAGCGGACGACGGCGTATGGGAAAGACGTATCTCCTGCGGGCGCTCGTCGAGAGTTGCGGAGGCTTCTACTTCGGAGCCACGGCCGGGACGGAGGCCGAGTCTCTCCGCCAGTTCAGCGCGGCTCTGGCCGACCACGTGGGTTCACCGGTTCCCTTCTCCTTCGGCACATGGGACGACGCGATCTCGTATCTCTTCGGTCTGGCCGTTCCCGGGCGCGGGGAGAGCCCCTTCCTCGTGGTCATCGATGAGTTTCCGTACCTGATGAAGGCGGCCCCTGAGCTCCCCTCGCTTATCCAGCGCGTGATCGACCGCTTCCAGATCCAGGAGAGCGGTATGCGGCTGCTCCTGTGCGGTTCGGCGATGTCCGTCATGGGCGAGCTGCTGGCCAGCACCGCACCTCTGCGTGGCCGTGCGCAACTGGAACTGGTCGTACGCCCCTTCGGGTACCGGGCCTCGGCGGACTTCTGGGGTGTCTCCGACGAGCCCGCACTGGCCGCGCGGTTGCATGCCGTAGTGGGAGGCACCCCCGCGTACCGCCGGCAGTTCCTGGCTGATGACGTTCCCACGAGTATGGGCGACTTCGACGACTGGGTGTGCCGCACCGTCCTGGCGCCGTTCAGTCCGCTGTTTCGGGAGGCTCGATATCTGCTTGCCGAGGAGGCGGACATCCGTGACACCGCGCTGTACCACTCGGTGCTCGCGGCCGTGGCGCAGGGCAATGCGACGCGAGGGGGTATCGCCGGCTACATCGGCCGCAAGTCCGTGGACATCTCGCATCCGCTCAACGTCTTGGAGGACAGTCACCTGCTGGTGCGGGAGGCGGACGTCTTCCGAGCGGGCAAGTCGCAATATCGCATCACCGAGCCGCTGATCACCTTCTACGAGGCCATCATGCGTCCGGCCTGGGCGCGCCTCGAGAGCGGTCAGGCCGCAGAGGTGTGGGCGCGGTCGGCGGAGCGCTTCGCCTCGCAGGTGGCCGGTCCGCACTTCGAGGCGCTGTGCCGGGAGTACGTGCTCGGTCCGGGCCGCTCGCTGCTCGGCACGTCACTTGGGGACGTCGGAAGCGGCGTGGTGACCGACTCCAGGGAACGGCGGCAGATCCAGATCGATGTCGCCGTGGTGGAGTCGGGGTCCGGTGGAGGCAAACCCGCGGTCGCGCTGCTCGGTGAGGCGAAGTGGGGGACCGTCATGGGAACGAACCACCTGGGACGTCTGGAGCGGGCCAGGGAGCTCCTCGCCGGACGGGGGATGGACACGACGCACTGCGGGCTGGCGTGCTTCAGCGCTGCCGGCTTCAGCGACGCCCTGCGCGGTGAGGCCGAGCGGGGCGGTGTCTTGTTGATCGGCCTCGACGAGCTCTACGGCCGGACGATGCCGACGGCTGTTCTGCCGTAGATGGGGTTTGGGGGGAGGGGAGGGCCACTGTGCGGGGCCGGGGGCAGGGCGGCCCGGCTCCAATGCCGGGCGGGCGCTACACCGCATGGACCGGTCGGCCATGGTCGCGGTGAATGCACCGGCCGGGAGGGCTGGCGCCAGGCCGAGGGTATGGGCGGTCGCTCGTCGGTCCGCCCTGCCGCGGTCCCGGTGGGGCATCGGCAGGGCGGAGGTCCGCGGGAGGGGCCTGACTCAGGCGCCCGGGGTGTTGCTCTTCGACCGGCGGCGCGTCACGACCACCATGGCCGCGCCGCCCGCGAGCAGCACCGCCGCGCCGAGGGCGATCGGGCCGGTGCTGCTGTCGGCGCCGGTCTCGGCGAGGTCGCCGCCCCCGCCGTTCGGCTTGGGCGCGACGGGCGTCGACTCGGAGGCGGACGGGGTGGGCGTGTCCGTGCCGGAGGACGGCGGGGACGAGGGCTTCGCCGGCTCGGACGGCTCGGGCGGGGAGGCCGGCGGGGTCGTCTCGGCCGGCTCCGACGGGGTCGCGGGCGGCGTGGCCGGGGGCGGCTCCTCCTCCGCCGGCGGCGGGGTCGTGCAGTCCTTCGTGCCGCCGTTCCAGGCCGCTATCAGCTTGTCCTTGATGACCGGGCGGTCCGGGCCCTTGGGCAGCTCGCCGTGCTCGAAGCCGTCCTTCGCGTCGAGCTCGCCGTCGAACCGCACCGCGCCCCGGTAGAGGTCGATCTGCCCGAAGCAGCCCTTGTCCGGGACGGCGATGTCCAGCGAGTCGGTGCCGCCCGGCTTGACGGTCACCGTGTCGAAGCCGACGAACACCTGCTCGCCGGAGGTGGCGAAGGTCGCGCCGTGCGCGAGGTAGGAGGCGAGAGAGGCCGTGCAGCCGGCGGCGTCACCGGCGGCGCGGACCTTGATGTGGACCTTGCCGTCCTCGGTCGGCTTCAGGTTCTGGTCGTCGACCTTCACCGAGTCGTAGAAGTTCCTGCCGTCGAGCGAGAACTGGCAGCGGTCGGTCCCCGTCTCCGTGCCCGCTCCCGTCCCGGGCTGGTAGCTGCCGCCGGACGACCAGCCGTCCCCACCCGGCGCACCGTGCGCGAACGCGGTGGTGGCGGAGGCGGCGCAGAGGGCGAGGGCCGCGGCGCCCGTCCCCAGCAGGCGGCGCGCGGTGACACGTCTCGCTATGGACATGCGGATCCCATTTCTTGGCGTGTGCCGGAACCCGGGTGACGGCATGCGGGCAGCGCGCGGCGCACGGCTGCGGGGCCGCACCGGGGTGAGTGGTGGAAGAAACACTGGGCTCATTGGTCACATGCGCCTCAGTGCGCCCCCATCGTGGCCGCGCCGCACCACCCTGTCAACCTGCGGTGATGCAAAGGGAGTTGCTCCGCCATCACACTTCCATCACAGCAGGAATGGACTACTCCGATTCGACGCGATGGTTCCTTTTCCCGGCATTCTGGACAGATTCCTTGCTGTCGCCCGTATGACCCGCGAAGGAGACCGCGTGACCGATCGCTCCGCCCCCGACCTGTCGTCCCGTGACCCCGACTGGTGGCGGCAGGCCGTCGTCTACCAGGTCTACCCCCGCAGCTTCGCCGACGCCGACGGCGACGGACTCGGCGACCTCCGCGGCATCACCCGCCGCCCTGGGCGTGGACGCCCTGTGGCTGAGCCCCTTCTACCCGTCCGAGCTCGCCGACGGCGGCTACGACGTCGCCGACCCCCGGGGCGTCGACCCGCGCCTCGGCACCCTCGACGACTTCGACGCGCTGGTCGCCGAGGCCCACCGGCTCGGCCTGAAGGTCATCGTCGACATCGTGCCCAACCACTCCTCGCACCAGCACGTGTGGTTCCAGGAGGCCCTGCACTCCGCACCCGGCTCGGCGGCCCGCGACCGGTACGTCTTCCGGGACGGACGCGGCGAGCACGGTGAACTCCCGCCCACCGACTGGCAGTCCGTCTTCGGCGGCAGCGCGTGGCGGCGCGTGCCCGACGGCCAGTGGTACCTCCACCTGTTCGCCCCCGAGCAGCCCGACCTCAACTGGGAGAACCCGGAGGTCCGCGCCGACCACCGCACCACCCTGCGCTTCTGGTCCGACCGCGGGGTCGACGGATTCCGCGTCGATGTCGCCCACGCCCTGGCCAAGGACCTGAGCGAACCGCTGCGCGACCTCGGCGCGCCCGAGCTGAGCGGCGAGGAGGCACTCGCCGGGATGCCGCCCGGCACGCACCCCTTCTACGACCGCGACGAGGTCCACGAGATCTACCGCGACTGGCGCAAGATCCTCGACGCCTACCGCCCGCCCCGCATGGCGGTGGCCGAGGCATGGGTACCGGGCGCCCGCCGCGCGCTGTACGCCCGCCCGGACGAGCTGGGCCAGGCCTTCAACTTCGAGTACCTACAGGCCCGTTGGGACGCCGACGAGCTGAGGCAGGTCATCACCGGCTCGCTCGCCACCGCCCACGCGGCCGGCGCCTCCGCCACCTGGGTGCTGTCCAACCACGACGTCATCCGGCACGCCTCCCGGCTGATGCTGCCGCCGGACACCGACCCGGGCGCCTGGCTCCTCTCCGGCGGCCGCGCCCCGGCCGTCGACGAGGCGGCCGGACTGCGCCGGGCCCGGGCCGCCACGCTGCTGATGCTGGCCCTGCCCGGCTCGGCCTACGTCTACCAGGGCGAGGAACTCGGGCTGCCCGAGGTCGCCGACCTGCCCACCGAGGTGCTCCAGGACCCGATCTGGGAGCAGACCGGCCATGTCCGCAAGGGCCGTGACGGCTGCCGGGTGCCGCTGCCGTGGACCACGACCGGACCGTCGTACGGCTTCGGGCCGGGCGGTGCCTGGCTGCCGCAGCCGCCCCGCTTCGCCGGCTACGCCGTTCAGGCGCAGGACGGTGTCGAGGGCTCGACCCTGGAGCTGTACCGCACGGCCCTCCGGCTGCGCCGCAAGCTGCTCGGCGGCGAGGAGCTGACCTGGGCGGCCGACGTCCCGGACGGTGTGCTGCAGTTCGACCGTTGCGAGGGCTGGCGGTGCGTGACGAACCTGTCCGCCGCGGCGGTCCCGCTGCCGGCCGGTGAGGTGCTGCTGAGCAGCGCGCCCCTGGAGGACGGACGGCTCGGGCCGGACACGACGGTGTGGCTCGGGCGTTAGCCCGGACCCCGGGCTCGCCCCACCGGGCGGGCCCGGCGGCCGTTCCCTCTCTACCCCTCACCCGCCACCCGCACGGCCGAGCAGCACGCGCCACCTGCGGGAACGGCCCGCGACAATCGCTCCAGAGTGCCCTCGCCGTCCGCACAGGGAGCCCCGCACGCGATGAATGCGATGAACGCGATGAACGCGATGAACAGGTCGAAGAAGGCAGCAGCCGTGGCGGGGGCCGTCGCGGTGGGGGTGTTCGCGTTGCCCGGCCCGTCCGTGGCGGCCGGGGACGGTCAGCTGTGGGGTGCCGCGACCATCGCTCCCGGCCGGGAGGGCATCGTCGAGGTCGCGGGCCGGCCGGAAGCGGCGCCCGGAGCGGGGGCCACCCTGACGCTCAGGGCGCCCCGGGGCACCCGGGTGACCGCCACCCCGCTCGACGCGGCCGGCTACCGCGGCCGGATCGCCACCGGCGGGCGCAGCGGGACGTACACCGTCACCGGCGACGCGGCCGGGCAGCCGTGGCAGAGCCGTACGTTCCCCTTCGTGCTGGCGGTTCCCGCGGACGCCGTGCCCGGCACCCGCCTGCGCGACTGCTTCCTGCGGATCACCGACGCGCAGGGCGCACGGCAGGCCGCCGGCCGCTGCTCCGTGACCGTGGGCCTGGCCGAGCCGACCCTGAGCCGCCCGCTGTCCGGTGTACCGCTGGGCGTCCGGCCCCAGATCTCCGGGACGGCGCACCCGGGCGCCCACGTCACCGTCCGTGACAAGCACGACCACGCGGTCTGCGCGAGCACCGCGGCACCCGACGGCACCTGGGCCTGCACCCCCGGACCGGGCCTCCCGGCCGGTGCCAACCGCCTCCAGGCGGTCGCCTCCCTGAACGGGGTGAGCGCCATGAGCGAGCAGATCGACATCTCGGTGGCGGAGCCCGGTCCCGGTCAGTAGCGCACGGCCCGGGCCACGTGCGCCCGGATCTCGCCGGACAGGTCGTGGGTGCTGCGGGCGGTGGCCGTGGCGGAATCGCCGGCCTGCACGTGGTCCACGGTGACGATGACCGTGTCGACCAGTCCGCCCCCGGCGTCGGTGAAGTCCACCTGGACGGCGAAGGACCTCTCGGAGTCGTCGGTGTTGTGGGCGGTGACCTCGGCCCGGGCCCGGCCGTCGGAACCGACTTCGGCCGCCGCGACCTTCACGTCGCCCTTGACGTCGACGCCGCCCTTGATGTCGTCGAGCCGGCGCCCGGCCTCCGCGGTGGCCGACTCGACGGCCTCGGAGGCCTGGGACGCGATCGACCCGACCGCGGACTCCGCCTTGCTGGCCGTGTCCGAGGGGCTGCTGTAGCTGTCGCAGCCGGCGAGCAGGGCACCCAGGGCGAGCACCAAGGCCGCCCCGCCCGTCGCCCAGCGCGTCCGGTGACGGGCAACGGCCATGCGTCCTCCCTCGGGAATCGGCCTTCGCGGGGTCTGCTCGTGCGGGGTCGGCCGCGGTGGTGTGTGCTCGTGCGGAGCCGACCGCGGTGCTGTCTGCCCCTGCGGAGCCGTCCCCCGGGGCCGGGGGCCGCGTCCGCTCATGTGCGTCCGAGGCCGCCACCGCCGAAGGATCCGCTGGATCCGGGCGACCAACGGCGCGGCTTCTGGTCCTTGCCGGTCCTGGTGCTCGCGTGGTGCAGCTCATGGGGCAGGAGCCGCTTGCCGTCGCGCGTCACGATCGGCACGTCGTCGGGCTCCCGCATCTCCCTGGTCTCGTGCACGGGCCCGCCGTCCGGCAGGTGCGGCTGCTCCTCCGGGTCCGGATGGTGGGTGTCCTTGTCCATGACCCGCATCCCCACCCGTACGGCCCAGATCAGCGCGCAGGCCACGATCAGGCCGCAGACAAAGGCGATGGTCACGGCGACCGCGTGTTCCGGCGACGCCGCCAGCACTTCGTACGTTGCCGTTCTCATGCTCCGATTATCGCCGACGTAATGCGATAAAGCGCCCGGAATGTCCGACCGGCATGTCCGGCCTGATCGGAGCATCCGGCCGGGACTGCCGGGCAACCTCCGCCGCGCGGGTGACGACCAGACGGTGATACCCCGACCCCCACACGAGGGAGATCACCATGCGCAGACACCTGGCGCGGCTGCTCACCGTGCTGGCCGTGCTGGCGGCGGCGTTCGCCACGCCCGGCCTGGCGAACGCCAAGACGCAGGCCGCCGACGAGTGGAACCCGCCCACGAACCTCGTCCAGCCCCTGAACGAGGTGTGGAACCACGTCGAGTCGACCTATCCGAACCTGTACGGCTTCCGGAACTACGGCTGGGACCAGGTCATGGCCAACCGGGGCAGCGTCAACTACTGCGTGCGCTGGGAGTCCGACGCCCCGGTCAGCGCCGCCCTGCGGGACCGGATCCACGCGGCACTGAAGAAGCAGTTCGGCAAGTGGATGACGGCCATGACCGAGAACGGCAAGGGCCACAACGCCTGGCCGTACACGAATGTGCCGGTCAACATCGTCGGCTGGGCGGTGAAGAACCGCTCCACCCTCCAGTGGACCGACAACTCCGTCGACATCTACGCCGGCAACCTCGACAGCGGCGGCTCCCCCCAGTGCGCCCCGGACTGCGGCCGCTTCTTCCACCAGGACGGCAACTACTCCAGGTGCCCGGGCGGCGCCGCCCGCCACTACGACCAGTCGCTGTGGCTGACCAAGGGCTTCCAGGGCGGCGCGGGCGGTGACTGGGGCCAGCGCATGGGCCAGGAGTACTTCACCGGCGCCCTGAACCAGGAGAACATCCACATCTACCTGCACGAGGTCGGCCACACCTTCGGCCTCGACGACTTCTACGACTGGTCGCCGACCGGCCAGTGCTGCTTCCTGATGAAGGCGGGCAGCGCCACGCAGATCACGGAGTTCGACAAGTGGATGGCGCGTGACTTCTGGCGCCACCTCAAGAGCCGCTACGGCCTCTGAGTCATCCGGCGAGCAGCACCAGGCCCAGGGCGACCAGCGCCGGGACGGTCTGGACGAAGAGGATCTTCCGGCTGGCGGTCGCGGCGCCGTAGAGCCCCGCGACCGCCACGCACAGCAGGAAGAACACCGAGACCTGGAAGCCCACCGGGTCGGACGCCACCGCGCCCCACAGCAGGCCGGCGGCGAGGAAGCCGTTGTAGAGGCCCTGGTTCGCGGCCAGGGCCTTGGTCGAGGCCGCGAACTCGGCGCTGGTGCCGAAGGCCGCGCGGGCCCGGGGAGTGGTCCAGAGGAACATCTCCAGCACCAGGATGTAGGCGTGGAGCACGGCGAGAGCCAGCACCGCGAGGGTGGCGAGGGTCGACATGCACGCATCATCCCAGGCGGGTTCCATCGTCCTCGTTCGGTCCTCCCCAGGAGGCGGCGCGGGGCGCCGGGTGGGAGATTTCGGACAGTGGAAGGCCGGGTCGGGCCGACGCGTCCCCGCGTGTGCCGCTCGGGAGCCCGGCCCGGCCTTCCCGCCCTGCCGAGGCCGACGGCCCGGAGGCCCCGGGGGCCCGGCGAGTGCCGTGGCCGGTGTCTGGAACCGACCATTCTCGGTTGACCGGCAGCCGCACCTTTGATCAGCTGTCCCACCAGTCCTGTTCGATTCTGAATCGAGCGGCTCATGGCTCCCAGGGGGGGAGCTTGTGACGAGTTGGGGAGTTTCCTTGATGCATCACGACGCTGCCGTGCTGCGCCGCGCCAGATTCCGGCGCGGAGCGGCGGCCCTGACCCTGCTGGCGCTGACCGGCGGCACCGCCCTGACGGGGGCCTCGGCAGCGACGGCCGCCGGGAGCGCCGGGCCCGCCGGAAAGGCGTGCGCCCCGACGGACACCTTCTCCGGCTGCCGGCTGTTCGTCCCGGCCGACGGCGCGCAGGAGTTCACGGTCCCGTCCGGCGTGACGCGGCTCGGCGTGAGGCTCTGGGGAGAGGGCGGCGCCGGCACCGGCATGACGAACGGCGGTGCGGGCGGTTTCGTCGCCGGCACCCTGAAGGTCACCCCCGGGGAGGTGCTGAGCCTCGCCGTCGCGGGTCCGGGCTCCGGTGACGCCCTCGGCGGCAAGGCGGGTGCCCGCGGTGCCCAGCGCGGTGGGAACAGCAGCGGCATCCGCACGAACGGCGGGGCGCCGCTGGTCATCGCCGGCGGCGGTGGCGGCGGTGGCGGCGACACGGCCCAGGGTCAGGGGGGTGTCGCCGGCGGCGAGTCCGGCCAGGACGCCTCCGAGACGGGCCGCGGCGGCAAGGGCGCCACCGGCGCCAAGGGCGGCGCGGGCACCGGCAACGGTGTCGCGGGCGCCGACCACGCCAAGGGCGGTGCGGGCGGCGCCGGCGGCTCCGGCACATACGGCGGTGGCGGCGGCGGTGCCGGTTACGCGGGCGGCGGCGGTGGCACGGGCGCCGAGACCGGCTCGCTCGCCGGCACCACCGGCAGCGGTGGCGGCGGCTCCAGCTTCGTCGAGCCGGCCCGGGTGGCCGACGCCCGGCTCGTCGTCGGCACCGGTCACACCGCGCCGGAGAAGACCGACCCGTTCTGGGCCCCGTCCGGCGCCCCGGCCGGCTCCGGTGTGGCCGAGGGCGGCGTCAACGCCTCCGGCGGCCCTGGCCGGATCGTCCTGCAGTGGCAGTCCCCGGTGGTCGACCGGCTGAGCCAGGTCTCCGGCACCGACACGACGACCCAGCCGGGCGAGGACGTCAGGCCGCTGGCCGTGGTGGCCCGGGGCAAGGACGGCAAGCCGGTCGCCGACACCTCGGTCACCTTCACGATCGACGACCCGGACGGTCTGAAGCCGCTCTTCCGCCTCAAGGGCGGCCCGCAGGACGACGAGACCGTCGTGTCGACCGACGCCCAGGGCCGGGCCCAGTCCCCGTGGATCGGGCTGGGCACCAAGAAAGAGGGCGAGTTCACCGTCCGGGCGACGACCCAGGGCGCGTCGACCGTCTTCACCGTGCGGGTCAAGGAGTCCCCGTACACCGTGAGCGTCGCCGGCGGCGACGAGCAGCAGGCCGAGCAGGGACAGGACTTCGCCGACGCGCTGATCGCCAAGGTGGTCAAGTCGGGCGGCCCGGCGCCGGCCGGCACGGAGGTCGAGTTCCGCGTCGAGGACGCCGGCGAGGACGCGCCCCGCTTCCAGGGCGAGGACCGGGTCGTCCGCGTGACGACCGACGCCTCGGGCCGGGCCACCGCCCCGGGCATGACCGCCGGTGAGGGCACGGGCACCTACACCGTCTCCGCGTCGGTCGGTGACGCCATGACCCAGTTCGCGGTCGAGGTCGTCCCCGGTGACGGCACACCCGAGCCGAGCCCCGGTGACCCGTCGGGCTCGCCCTCCCCGAGCCCCACGACCGACCCGAGCCCCTCGGCGGAGCCGAGCCCGTCGGCGAGCGCCACCTCGGGCACGACCGGCGGCTCGTCGACCACGGGCGGCACATCGACCGACCTCGACGGCGGCAGACTCGCCTCCACGGGCACCGGCGGCATCGGCCTCCTCGCGGCGGCGGCAGCGGCCCTGGCCGCCGTGGGCTTCGCGGCCTTCCGCTTCGGCCCCCGCCTGCGGCTCCGCTCCCGCGACGACGCCTGACCTGAACACCAGCACGACTGCCCGCACCCGGTCTCCGGGGCGGGCAGTCGTCGTTTCGACCGCGGAGTTGAGGGTTGCCCCGGCGACGGCGAGGCACGGCCGCCTTCGAACGGTCGAAGTCTCCGGGACCGCTTCAACGAAACGATGGAAGTCATGGATGCCCGAGACACCGAGCCGCCCGTGGTGCGGCCATTAGGCAAGTCCCGCAACCGTGTGGGAGCAACTCGGCGCTGGTGGGCACTGCCCGCGGTGAGCGCGGCCCAGCTCCTCGTGGTCCTGGACGGGACCGTCGTGAACATCGCGTTGCCCTCCGCGCAGCGAGCGCTCGGTATGTCCGACGGAAGCCGGCAGTGGGTCGTCACCGCGTACGCGCTCGCCTTCGGCGGGCTGCTGCTGATCGGCGGCAGGGTCGGCAGCGCCCTCGGCCACCGGCGCACGTTCGTCCTCGGCCTGGTCGGCTTCGCACTGGGCGGGGCCGCCGGGAACCCGGAGACGCTCTTCGCCGCCCGGGCGCTGCAGGGCGTCTTCGCCGCCGTACTCGCACCCGCGGGGCTGTCACTGCTGATGCTGACGTTCACCGAGCCGCGCCAACGCGGGCGCGCGCTGGGGGTGTTCGCGGCGGTCGGGGCCGCGGGATCCGCGATCGGCCTGATCGCGGGCGGACTCCTGACCGAGTACGCCGGCTGGCGGTGGTGCCTCTACATCAACGTTCCGGTCGCCTTGCTCGCCGTCCTCGGCACGGCCCTGGTGCCGGCGGACCGCCCTCACCGCGGGGAAGGCAGGCTCGACATCACGGGGGCCCTGCTCAGCGCGGTGGGTTTCGCCGCCGTGGTGTACGCCTTCGCCGAAGCCGAACCGCACGGCTGGGGCTCGGCGAAGGTGCTCGTGCCGCTGGCCGCCGGTGTGCTGCTGCTCGCCGCGTTCGTCGTGGCCGAGTCGCGAGCACCTCACCCGCTGCTCCCGCTGCGCGTGCTCCTGCACCGGGCCCGCGCCGGGGCACTGATCGCCATCACCCTGATGTTCGTGGCGATGTTCGGCTTCTACCTGTTCATGAGCTACTACACCCAGACCGTCCTCGACTGGTCGCCGGTCGAGTCGGGGCTTGCCCTGATCATCAATGCCTCGGCCGCCCTGCTCGGCTCCACCCTCGTAGCCGGGAGACTGCACGGACGCGTCGCGCCCGCGCTGCTGATCCTGCCCGGGCTGGTCACCGCGGCGGTCGGAGTCCTCGTCCTGACCCGTCTGACCGGGAGCAGTACGGACGTCCTGCCGCTGTACCTGACACCCGCCCTGGTGCTCACCGGACTCGGTCTCGGCTGTGTCCTGCCGCCGACCGCCGCCATGGCCACCTCGGACGTACAGCCGCGGGACGTCGGAGCCGCGTCGGCTGCCTACCACGCCGCCCAGCAACTGGGTGCCGCGCTCGGTACGGCGTTGCTCAACACCGTCGCGGCCACCGCCACGGCGTCGTACGGGGCTTCAGCGGGGCGGGGCACGTCGGCCGCCGCGTCCGTCCACGGTTACACCACCGCCCTCTCCGTCGCCTTCGGCATCCTCCTGACCGCCGCATGCGTCGTCGCGCCGCTGATCATGACCCGGCCCCTACGACGGTCCAGGACATGAGACGGGGGCGTTTTGCGGAACCTTTGCCAGAGGGTCGGGCGTTGGACGGGTGTGCACGCGTGAGCGGGTGCGCTAGGTGATGCTGACGAATACCGAGGTGACGTCAATGGCAGTGTGGGACAAGCTCAAGGACCAGGCCAAGGCTCTCCAGCAGTCGCAGGGCGGACGCGGCGCGACCGGCGGGCACAGCGGGGGGACGCGGTCGGGTGGGGGCAGCAAGGCCCAGCTGGTCGGCCTGTTCAAGACGCAGCTCGGGTCGCTGAAGAACGAGCTGAAGAGCGGGGCCTACCGGGACGCGAGCATGGCGATGTGCGCGCTGGTCGCGGCGGCCGACGGGAATGTCGATCCGGCCGAGCGGCAGCAGGTCGAGTCGATGATCCTCAGCAACGACGTGCTGCAGAACTTCCCGCCGGAGCAGCTGCGCCAGCGTTTCAACAAGCACGTCGACCAGCTGACGATGAACTTCCAGCACGGCAAGGCCGAGGCGATGCAGGAGATCGCCAAGGCCGCCAAGAAGCCCACCGAGGCCAGGGCCGTGATCCAGACCGGCATGGTCATCGCCGGTGCCGACGGCCACTTCTCCCAGGCGGAGGCGACGGTCCTGCGCGAGGCCTGCGCGGCGCTGGGGGTGTCGCCCGCCGAGTTCCAGCTCTGACCGGAGGACCGGCGGGGGTTGCCGCGGAGTTCTCTAGAGCGCGCGCAGTGCGTCCACGGCCAGGCGGGCCGCAGTGCCGATGACCGCGTCGGCGGCGGGCTGCAGGGCGGAGGTGCGGGCCGTGCGGGTGAAGACGGCCACGGCGTAGCGGCCCCCGTCGGGGTACTCGACGACGCCGACCTCGTTGCGCACGGTCGGCAGGCTGCCCGTCTTGCCCGCCACGTGGACGTCGTCGAAGGGGAAGCCGGACGCCAGCCGGTGCGGCCAGACCTGGAGTCCGAGGACCCGGCGGATGGCCGCGCCGTGCTCGGGTGTGCAGGCCTCGTCGCGCCAGACGGCGCCGAGCAGACGCGTCATGTCGCGCGGGGTGCTGCGGTTGGTGCGGGCCGGGTCGAGCGCCCGCAGCCGGGCGACGACGAGCGGGTCGGCCAGCGCGCGGGCACCGTCCGGGCCGGCGTCCTCCTTGATGGTGGAGAGGAGTTCGCCGAAGCTGTGCACGGCGTGGGTGCGGGTGAGACCGAGGCGGGCCGTGGCGCGGTTGACGGTGTCCAGGCCGACGCGCGACAGCAGCAGGTCGGCGGCGGCGTTGTCGCTCACCGACATCATCAGATAGGCGAGGTCGCGCAGGGACAGCCGGGCACCGTCCAGCATGGCGGCGAGGCCCGTCGGCCCGGTCGTGCGGCCCGTCGGCGGGCACTCGACCTGCTCGGTGAGGTCCAGCGCCCCCTCCGCGGCCTGCTCGTACAGCGTGACGAGCAGACACAGCTTGTGGACGCTGGCGGTGCAGACCGGCTGGTCCGCACCGGCATCGACCTGCGCGCCGGTGTCGATGTCGACGGCGTGCAGCCGACCGGTGACCCCGGCGTCGGCGAACGCCGCGTGGATACGGGCGAGGGTGTCGGTCACAGCCAGTACTCCGATGCCGGGCGCAGATGGAGCGTGGGGGTCGGCAGGTCGGGGGTCGCGCCGGCGGTGGTGCGCAGTGCGTGCGTCGCGGACTCGGCGAAGGCGGCCACGGCGGCGTCACCGCGCCCGGCCGGCCAGGCGACGGAGTGGCGCAGGGCGAGCGGGGCACCGGTGAGGGGGCGCCACACGACACCCTCGTCCGGAGCGTCTGCGCCCGGGCCCCCGCCTCCGTGCGTGTCCCGCGGACTGAGCGCCACGGCCTCCGCGGACAGCACCAGGCCGCGCACGAAGCTGTTGCCCTGGGCGTGGCGTACGGCGGTCGGGGTGTAGCCGTTGCGGGCGCAGGTGGTCAGGAGGTCGTCGTAGACCGCCGGGGCGCCGGCCCGAGGGAAGAGGATGAGGTCGTGGCCGGTGAGGGAGGCGAGCGGTACCTCGTCGAGCGCGGCCGCCGCCGCGCCGCGGGGCAGCAGCACGCCCAGTTCGCGCCGCAGCACCGGGCCCAGCTCCAGCCCCGCCACGTCACACGGGTGGTGGATGAGCCCGACGTCCAGTTCGTGCGCGGCGAACCCCGCCAACTGGTGGGCTGTGGACAGCTCGTGCAGTTCCAGATCCAGGCCGTTCAGCCCGGCCTCGGCGAACCCCGCGAGCAGCGCGGCGACGGTCTCGCCGGACAGGTCCGGCGGCAGCGCCGCGCGCAGCAGGCCGGTCTCACCGTCGCGGATGCGGCGCGCGGTCGCCATGAACGCCTCGGAGCGGGCGAGCACCTCCCGGGCCTCCGTCAGCAGCAGCGCCCCGGCGTCGGTGAGGGCCACCTGACGGCTCGTCCGTTCGAAGAGCCGGACGCCCAGGTGCTTCTCCAGGCGCTGGATGCGCTGCGAGAGCGGCGGCTGTGCCATGCCCAGGCGGGCCGCGGCACGGCCGAAGTGTGACTCTTCTGCAACAGCCACGAAGCACTCCAACTGCCGCACCAAGTCCACGATCAGTCATCATATCGACTGCATATTGATCCGAGACCGATACTGGTCTTGGACAGGCTGCGGGGCCGCTGCTGTTCTCGGCACATGGATCACGACGACCACACCAGCGTCATCACCGGAGATCGCACACGACGACGGAGGGCCGTACGGGTCGGCACCGCGGTCGCGGTGGTGCTGGCGCTCGCCGTCGGCGGGGCGTACGCGGCCGGTCTCGGTCCCTTCGAGCGGGACACCGGGCCCGACCCCGCGGCGGAGAGACAGGCCCGCGCGTTCCTCGCCGACTGGGCCGCCGGCCGGCTGCCGAGCGCGGCCGACCGTACGACCAGCCCCGACACGGCCCGGCGCGTGCTGGACAGCTTCACCTCCGGCCTCGACATCAGCGGACCGAAACTCACGGCCGAGACCGCGGCCGAGGCCGAGGACGGCACGGTCATCGTCCCGTTCACCGCCCGGATGCCCGTCGAAGGCCTGGGCACCTGGACCTACGAGTCGAAGCTGCCACTGCGCGAGCAGGGCGACGGCAGGTGGAAGGTCGACTGGACGCTGTCCCTGGTCCATCCGCGGCTGAGCGGCACCGACAAGTTCCGCCTCGAACGGGAGGAGACCAAGCCCCCCGAGGTCAGAGACCGGGCGGGGAAGACCCTGTCGGGCGACCGGTACCCCTCCCTGGGCCCTGTCATGGCGCAGCTCGGTGGGGGCGGCGAGGGCACCGGCCCGCGCGGGGCGATCCACCTGGTCGACCGCGCCACCGGTGAAGTCGAGCGCACGGAGGCCAGGTTCGGTGCGCGGACCGTCCGGGACCGGGGCCCCGTTCGCACCACCCTCGACGCCGGCTGGCAGTCCGCCGCCGAGCAGGCCCTCACCGCCCACGCCGGCGGCCGGAACGCCGCGCTCGTCGCCCTGCGGATCGACGACGGCGAGATCCTGGCCGTGGCCAACTCCCCGTCGTCCGGCTTCAACCGCGCGCTCTCCGGCACCTACGCACCCGGCTCCACCTGGAAGATCGTCACCAGCAGCGCCCTGCTGCTCAAGGACGCCGTCGCACCCGACGACGTGGTCGACTGCCCCAAGTACCTCACCGTGGGGAAGCGGTTCCAGAACGTGGAGCTGTCCGAGCATCCCGGCGCCACCTTCCGCAAGGACTTCACCGAGTCGTGCAACACCGCGTTCATCAGCCTGCGCGACAGGCTCGGGGACAGGGAACTGGCGGACGTCGCCCGTAAGTACTTCGGCGTCGGCCAGGAGTGGCACGTCGGGGCGCCCTCGTACGACGGATCGGTGCCGGCGCCCAGGGACGAGACGGAGAAGGCCGCCTCGATGATCGGGCAGGGCCGGGTGCAGGCCAACCCGCTGATCATGGCGTCCGTCACGGCGACGGCCGTGTCCGGTACCTTCCACCAGCCCTCGCTGACCGAGGGGAACGACGACAGGACCAGCACGACCCCGCTGCCCCGGGGTGTCGTCACCCAGTTGCGGGAGATGCTGCGTGCCACGGTCACCGGCGGCACGGCGCGCGGTCTCTCCGGTCTGCCCGGCGAGATCGGTGCGAAGACCGGCACCGCGGAGGTCTCCGACGACCAGGACAACAACGGCTGGCTGGTCGCCCACCGCGGAAACGTCGCCGTCGCGTGCATCGTCGAGGAGGGCGTCACCGGCGGCGGCTCCGCCGGCCCGATCATCCACAGCCTGCTGTCCGCGGCGCCGGGCGATTCCGAGTGAAATGACACCCCGACCGAAGGGAGCACCAAGCATGTCCGTCGACGGGCCCGCCTCGTCCCGCCGGGCCTTCCTGGCCGCCGCGCTCCTGGCCCCCCTGGCCGGCTGCGGTACGGCCGACCCGGACACCGGCCCGGCAGGCAGCACCGGCACCACCGCCCGGCCCACCACACCACGGCCGAGCCGCACCCCCGCCCCGCCGGTCCACCGCCTCCGCCTGGCTGATCTGGAGCGCGAGTACGGCGCCCGCGTCGGCGTCCACGCCCTGGCCACCGCGACCGGCGTCACGGCGGTCCACCGTGCCGACGAACGCTTCGCGTTCTGCTCGACCTTCAAGGCCCTGGCCGCGGCGGCGGTCCTGCACCACCGCTCCCTCGACGGCCTCGACCGACGCGTCACCTACACCCGGGCCGACCTCAGATCCACCGCACCGATCACCTCCAAACACCTCACGACCGGGATGACCCTCCGGCAACTCTGCGACGCCGCCGTCCGCTACAGCGACGGCACGGCGGGCAACCTCCTGATGCGCGACCTCGGCGGCCCGTCGAAGCTCACCGCGTATCTGCGCGAACTCGGCGACACCGTCAGCCGCATGGACCACTACGAACCCGAACTGCACGACGTACCACCGGACGACCCCCGCGACACCACCACTCCCCGGGCGATCGCCGCCGACTTCCGCCGAGTGGTCCTGGGCACCGCCCTGCCCGCCGGCGAACGCGCCCTGCTGGCGGACCTGCTCGCACGCAATGCCACCGCCGTCGGCACCCGGCGTATCCGGGCCGGGCTCCCCAAGGGCTGGAAAGTGGCCGACAAGACCGGAACGGGCAACTACGGCAGGGCCAACGACATCGCGATCATCCACCCGCCGCGCGGCGAACCCCTCGTCCTGGCCGTCATGACCGACCGGCCCGGCTACGACGCAGAACCCTCGGACGCCCTGATCGCCGAAGCCACCGCCCGGACCATCACCGCCCTGGGACTCCGGCAGTCCCCTCGCCGGGGTCTATAACGGGGGCATGATCTATCACGTCGTACCGCGTACCGTCTGGAACACCGCCCCCGGTCAGGCGTACGCGCCCGCCTCCCTCGCCGAGGAGGGCTTCGTGCACTGCTCCCCGGACGAGCCGGCCACCCTCGCCGTCGTCAACGCCTTCTACCGGGACGCGCCCAGGCCCCTGCTGGTGCTCGCCCTCGACGAGGCGCGCCTGACCGCGAGGGTGGCATGGGAGGCGGCGGCCCCCGCCCCGCCGCCCGGGGTCTCCGGGGACGTCCTGTTCCCGCACGTGTTCGGCCCCCTCGACCGGGACGCCGTCGACCACGTCCTCGAGGTGCGGTGGGACGAGGAGGGCCGGGCGACGGGACTGAGTGGCACGACAGACTGAGCAGTACGACAAGATGACCGGGTGAGTGATCAGGAACCTGCCAACACCCCCCGGCCCCCGGCCCCTTCCATCGCCCCGGACGGTGCGTTGCGCCCGATCCGCGGCGCGGCCCGCTGCGCGATCGCGGCTCTCGCCCTCGCCGGAGTCGCCTGGGCGGCGCGGGCGGTCTGGCACATCCGGCTCGCCGGCGCGGGCCGTCCGGCCTCCGGACTGCCGGACCAGGGAAACGGCGTCCACCGCCCCCTGACCGCCCTGGAGGACGCCTACCACTCGGTCAGTTCCGCGGGCGACGCCGTCACGGTGATCTGCGCGGTCGCGTTCCTCCTCTGGCTGGACCGCGCCCGGGACAACGCCCGTGTCCTCTCGGGCACGAAGCCGCGATACGGCTACCCCTGGCTCTTCCTGGGCTGGATCGTGCCGGTCATGAATCTGTGGGTGCCCCGGGGCATGGTCGCGGACGTCCACGGCTCGGTCTTCCCCGACCGGAAGCTGCCGTTCGTCGTGAACTGCTGGTGGGGCCTGTGGCTGGCCGGTCTGGCCGGTGGAGTGGGCCTGATCTACGCCGACTCCACGGACGAGGTCATCGCCCGCGCCTACAGCGGCGTCCTGCCCCTGCTCGCCGCCGACCTGATGATCGTGGCCGCGGCCGCGACCGCCGCCCTCATGGTCCGCACGCTCACCACGGCACAGCGACAGCGCATGGACGAGGCCGCCCGTCCCACCTCCTGACCGAGGCACCACCGACGGCCCCGCGACCGGGGCCGGACGGCCGCGACGCCAGAAGGCCCTAGCGGCCCTTCGGCCGGTACACCGACACCACGAACGAGGCGGTGACCCGCACGGGTGCCGGCAACTCCCCGACGCGACGGCGCAGTTCCGCCGGACAGACGTGGTGCGCGGCCGGGCTCATGGTCACCAGGCCGGTGACGTCCTCCGGCGTGAGGCTCATGGCGTACTCCAGCGGCTCGGTGTGTGCGGGGCGGAAGTGCGCCGCCAGGGTGCGGCTCAGGCGTTCCTCCTTCCTTGGGTCGACGGCCAGCAGGCCTAGGGACGGCCGGAGTTCACCCAGGTGCCGGTCCGTGGGCGTGACCACGAGCAGGGCTCCGTGCGGCCCAAGGACGCGGTGGAACTCCGGCCCGTTGCGGGGTGCGAAGACGTTCAGCACGAGGTCGGCGCAGCCGGTGCGGACCGGCCACGGCTGCCAGACGTCCCAGCCGACGGCCTCCCCGCGGGCGTGGGCGCGGGCCGCGGCGCGCAGCGCGGGGGCGGAACTGTCGAGCCCCAGGCCCATGGCCCCGGGCAGGGCGTCCAGGACCGTCGCGAGGTAGTGGCCGGTGCCGGACCCGGCGTCCAGCACGGTCGCGTCGGGCGGGGCCAGTTCCGCGGCGAGCCCCGCGAGGGCGCGGGCGAGCGGGTCGTAGTGTCCGGCGCGCAGGAACGCGGCGCGGCTGCGGACCATGTCGGCGGAGTCGGCGCTCGCGGCACGCCGCCGGCCGGTCAGCAGGCTGACGTAGCCGTGGCGGGCGATGTCGAAGCTGTGCCGGTCGGCGCACCGCAGGGCACCGTCGGCGGGTGCCAGGCCGGACGGGCACAGGGGGCAGGTCAGGACGGTCAGAAGCCGGTCGGACGGCAGGCGTCGGTCAGGACGCGAAGGCATGGTTGCTCCTCGACGACGGGGATCGGCGCGGCGCGACGACATGACGAAGCGTGAAGCCGCGGGCCCCGTGCGGGCGGTGGACGGTGAGCCGTCGGGGCCCGCCGGCGGCGGGCACACCGAGGACGGCGACGTGAGGTCCGACTCACGTCGCCGTCCTCACCGCCGCGTCAGAGGAAGCAGTGCGGAAGACCGGTGCATGCCAATGCCATACGGCCAGGCTACCGGCTGCCCCCGAACGTCACGACGAGCCGTCCGTCCGAGGCGAAGGACCAGCGCAGGGCACCGGCGTAGGAGGAGCAGCGGGAGCCGTTCGAGCCGGACCAGAACTGGTTCGAGCTGTCGGAGTCCCCGATGATCCGGTCGTTCGATCCGCTGTCGCAGGAGGTGTTGGAGCGGAACACCGACTTGCTGCCGGAGTCGAAGTTGAAGTTGCGCTGCTCGTTGCCGATGCTCACGTTGTCCGAAATCTGCATCGAGCCGGTGTTGCTGTTGTAGGTGAAGCCGTGCTTGCCGTTCTGGTAGGCGATGCTGCGCCGGACGACGTGGTTGACGCCGATGTCGTCGCCGCCGAGCTTGTAGCCGTTGCGGTCGCCGTTGCCGGCCTGGGAGCCGTCGCTGAGGGTGCCGTTGCCGTAGGCGAGGGAGTCCTCGATGGTCACCGGGCCGATGGGGCCGGTGTCCGGCTTGGTGTAGAGGTCGTAGCCGTCGTCGATGTTGTTGTGGGACACGGTGTAGCGGAAGACGTTCCCGGGGCCGACGGTGAGCTTCGGGGCGAAACCGTCGGCGTCCTCGCCGTCGGAGTCGACGTTGTCGTGCGACTCCGCGCTCAGGATGAGGTTGTTCGAGGGCCACTGGTCCTTGGGCGTGCTGGAGAGGGCCCGCGAGAGCTGGAGTCCGGAGTCGCGGTTGAAGCGGGTCACCGTGCGCTCGATGACGTTGTTGCTGCCGCTGAGGAAGATGCCGTTGTCACCGGCCCGTTGTACGACGAGGCCCTTGACGTGCCAGGAGGACGCGTTCACGGCGAGGCCGCGGTTGGCCGGGTCCTCGGTCTGGGCGGAGAAGTCGAGCACGGGCGTCTCGCCGGGGTAGGCGAACAGTTCCGTGCGGTCGCCCGCGGTGCCGTTCCTCCCTGCCGGGATGGTGACGGTCTGGGAGTAGCGGTAGGTGCCGCCGCGCAGGTAGATCGTCCCGCCGGCGGAGACCCGGCTGATCGCGGAGGTGAGCGTCGTCGGGCTGGACTCGGTACCGGCCGCGCTGTCGGTGCCGTTCGGCGACACGTAGAGCGCCGGGCCGGTGGGCTGCGGCTCGCCGCCGCTCGTCTCGGCGTCGAGGTGGTCGACGTTGGGCAGGCCGCCGGAGCCGGTCGGGCTGAGCCGGACGGTGTTGCTGCCGGACCGTAACGGCACGCTGAGCGTCTTGGTCGCCCAGGTGTTCCACGCGCCGGTGCTCTCGAAGGACACCGAGGCGGCCGTCGAGCCGTTCACCACGATGTTCGCGGGCCGTGCGGCGGTCGTGCCGTTGGCGAAGCGGACCTTCAGCGTCGCCGTGCCGGCGGCGGACGCGGTCACGGTGAACTGCGCGTAGCCACCGGTCCCGTTGTCGCCGTTGCAGAACCCGCTGCCGGAGTATCCGGCCCAGTCCGAGTCGATGCTGCCGGCACAGACCGCCGGGGACACCTCGGCCTCGTACCGGGTGGAGGCCGCCTGGGCCGGGCCGCCGGACAGCGCGACGAGGCTGCCGGCCAGCAGGCCGACGGACGCGATCACTGGTCTCAGGTGCATCGTTCGTCTCCAAGGGTGGTGACGTTGGATGTTCGGGTGTATGAACCAGTCACGTGACTGCGGGTCGGCCCCGGCCGGGAGCAAGCGCTTTCTGTGGGCAACGTAGAAGCCTGCCGTGAACGCGTCAAGACTCGATACGTGAATCAGATTCATGGACCTGACCAAGGTGTCGATCTCCGTACCCATACATCAATCTGGTACATGACCTACTCTTGGTACATGCCGATGAAGCGCACCAACGTCTACGCGGACCCCGAGGACCTGGCGATCATCAAAGCGGCCGCCGAGCGGAGGGGCGTCAGCGAGGCCGAGATCATCCGTCAGGGGATCCACCTCGCGGCCATGGCCAACCGCGTCTGGGACGAACCGCTGTTCTCGCGCACGTTCGAGGGGCCGGGGCGTACGCCGTCGAAGGACGAGGTGCGAGACACCGTCGCCGACGCGGTCGGTGGCGAGTCGGGAGCAGGCAACGCCGCGTGATCATCGTCATCGCCGATACGTCCGGGCTCCTGGCCGCCCTGGACTCGACCCACCCGGAGCACGGCGCGGCCAACGAGGCGATCATGGCAGCGGGGCTCCTGGTCATGTCACCACTGCTGCTGGCGGAACTCGATCACGTCGCCACTCGCGAGCTGGGGCGAACGGCCGCGATGAGCGCGGTCGACGACATCCGCCGATGGATGGGGCACGGCCGGGTCGTCGTCCCGGAGATCACGGAGAACCACCTGGCCGCGGCGCAGTCGACCCGCAAGCGCCACGGCGCGCTGAACCTCGATCTCGCCGACGCGGTGAACGTGGCGCTGGCCGCCGACTACGACACCGACGCGATCCTCACTCTCGACCGGCGGGACTTCAGGGCCGTACGTCCTCTGGGTCGGCACAAGGCGTTCCGCGTGCTGCCGGACGATCTTCCGCTTTGACCGTGACCGACGGGCCCGCGTAGCTCTCCGGCGACCTGGCGACCGGCCGCCGGCGGAACCGGTACGCCCAGCTGTTCACGTGGGTCACCGGCAACGCGGCCACCGGCAACGCGGGTCACCGGTTGCTGGGCGTCGCCCTCAGGTCCGGGGACGGCCGGGTCGCGGACGGCACCGGGCGCACCGGCGTCGGGATGGCCGACGGCCGGCGAGGTGAGGTCGGTGTGGCGTCGGACGCCCGGTCGGTGGGGGCGTCGGACGCGCGGTCGGCCGGGGCTTCGGATGTCGGCCCGGTCGAGGTGCCGGACGTGGGGCCGGTCGGAGTGCCGGACGCGGGGCCCGAGGGGGACGGGGACGCGGGCGGTGAGGGGGTGGTGTCCCGGGACGGTGGGGCCATCGGGATCGTCGGGGAGCCGGGGGGCTCCGGGGACGTGAGACGCAGGGGGAGGGCGAGCAGGACGGCTGTGGCGCAGAGCAGGCCGGCTCCGGCCGCGGTGCGCAGGAGGCGGCGGCGGGTCGCCCTGCGGCGGATCGTCTCGTAGTGGCCGGAGGGTGCGCTCAGGTGGTCCGGGGAGGAGGGGCGCAGGATCACGGCGAGCGGGTCGTCGGGGCCGAACTCCGGGCCGTCGTCGTCAAGGCGTGTGGTCAAGGCTTCTCCTCAGGTGGACGCGGAGCAGTTCCCGGGCCGCGTGCAGGTCGGCCTTGACGGTTCCTTCCTTGCGCCCGGTCAGCGCGGACACCTCCCGGATCGGCATGTCAGCGTAGTAGTGCAGGAGGATCGGGACGCGGAGTCGTTCGGGGAGCGACTGGACGAGCAGGCGCACCGACGGGTCGGCCTGCTCGGGGTGGGGGCGCACGGCCGCTTCCGAGGTGACGCGGTGCATGGCCCGGCGCTCGCGTTCCAGTTTGCGCCAGTGGTCCCGTACGAGGTTGGCCGCGGTGACGTAGAGGAAGCCCCGGGGCTCCTCCACGGACGTCCAGCGCGCCCAGAGCCGGGTGAACGCCTCCGAGGCGATCTCGTGCGCCGTCTCGTCGTCGTCGACGAGCCGGCGGCACCAGCCGGCGAGGCGCGGGTAGAGGGCGGCGAACAGCTCGGACGCGGCCTTCTCGCGGGACCGTTTCAACGCTCTCCAGAGGTGGGGGACTCGGCGCCGCTCAGCACGGCGAAGACGATCACGTTGTCCGCGTATCCGTCGCCGGTACGCGCTCCGCCGCACGTGATCAGCCGCAGCTCCGGGCGGTCCACGTTCCCGTAGACGTCGTCCACCGGGAAGTGCGACTTGGGCACCGTCCGTACGGCCGTGACGGTGAACTCCGCGGCCGTGCCGTTCTCCAGGCGCGCCACGATCACCTCGCCCCGCCGCAGCCGGGCGAGGTGACGGAAGACACCGTCCCCGTACGGGCCGACCGTGACGTGGCCGAGGATCACCGACGGGCCGGTCCGGCCGGGTGTCGGCGAGTGCCGGTACCAGCCCGCCCGGTCGTGCGCCGTGACCGGCGGCACCTGCACCGTGCCGTCGGGGGCCAGGCCCAGCCGGATGACCGGGGTGTCGACGCCGATGGCCGGGATCAGCAGCCGGACCGGAGCCGAACGGGCCAGGGCACGCGCCCCCTTGGCCGGGACCGGCCGGGGCTTCGGCTGTCGTTCGGCTGTCTCGTGGCTCCCGCACGCCGTCAGCGCGGACGCCAGTGCCGCGGTCGTGAACGCGCGCCTGGAGAACGGAGTCATGCCCCGGTCGCCCGGCGGCGGCGCACGACGAGGAACGTCCCGCCGCCCACGGCGAGCACCGCGGCGGCGCCCGCGCCGACCGCCGTGCCGCCGCCCGCGGAGGACGAGGCCGCCGCCGTCACACCGGTGTCGGGCGCGCCGCTCGGCACGACGGAGACCTGGTCCCTGGCGTCCTCGGCCGGCACGCGGGTCGGTTCGGCGCTCGGGGCGCGGCGGTCGGTGGCCGGCGGGCGGGTCGGTTCGGCACTGGCCGTCGGCTCGGCGCTGCGGTCCGGGTGGGTGGTGGGCGCGGCCGACGGGACCGGGCTCGGGGTCGTCGCCCCGCTCGCGAACGCGGGCCCGGTGCCCAGCAGTACGGCGGTGCCCGCGAGGGCCAGGGCGCTCAGGACGGTTCGGCGCATGGAATCGCTCTCCTTCGTCGGTCCCGCCCGGTGGTCGGCGGGGTGGGTGACGGGTCGTGCGGAGAGACGAGCCGGCCGTGCGACGGGTTGTAAAGAGATGGCAAAGTCCGGCCGCCGCCCGTGGCAGGGGCGACTCCGTGCCGCACGCTCGATCCCGGCATCCCGGTGCGTGAACGGCGGAATTCCCCGTACAGGGACGACGAAGGTTCTCATACGGGGACGACGAAGGTTCTCATACGGGGACGGCGAAGGTCCTCATGCTCGAACGGCGAAGAAAGGACGGCCCGTTGGCCCCCTCACCCGTCTTCCCCACCGTCCCCCGCACCGCCGATGTCGTGATCATCGGTGGTGGCGTGATGGGCACCAGCATCGCCTTCCACCTCGCCGAGGCCGGGGTGCGGGACATCGTCGTCGTGGAACGCGGGGAGCTGGGCCGCGGCAGCTCGGGCAAACCGATCGGCGGTGTACGGGCGCACTTCTCCGACCCGCTCAACATCGAGCTGGGCCACCGGAGTCTGCGCGCCTTCCGCGACTTCCCGGACCGCCCCGGCGCCGACATCAGGCTCGACACCGTCGGCTACCTCTTCCTGCTGACCACCGAGCGGCAGGCCGCGGACTTCGAGGCCGGGGTCCGGCTGCAGAACTCCCTCGGCGTCCCCAGCCGCATGACCGATCCGGAGGAGGCCCGCCGCCTGTGCCCGTACGTCAGCACCGAGGGGCTGGTGGCCGCCGCCCACTCGCCCGACGACGGCCACGCCCGGCCCGGACTGGTCGTCCAGGGCTACGCGCGGGCGGCGGCACGGGCCGGGGTCGTCCTCGCGACCCACACCACCGTCACCGGCCTCGACACCGCGGGCGACCGTGTGACGGCCGTCCACACCGACCGCGGACGTATCGACTGCGCCACGGTCGTCTGCGCCACCGGCGCCTGGTCGGCACGGATCGGCGAGATGGCCGGCGTCCCCCTCCCGGTGCGGCCGGTGCGCCGCCAGCTGGCCTTCACCGTCCCGCTCGCACCACCCGCCCCGCGCATCCCCTTCACCATCGACTTCTCGTCCTCGGCGTACTTCCACAACAGCGACGACGGCCTGCTGTTCGGCCTGGCCGACCCCGCCGAACCGGACGGCTTCGACACCACCTGGACACCGGAGTGGCTGGAGCTGTTCCGCACGGCCGTACGCCGCCGTGCCCCCGCCCTCGCGGACCTGGGCACGGCGGGCGGCTGGGCCGGGCTCTACGAGGTCACGCCCGACCACAACGCGCTGATCGGCCGCTCCGGCGAGGTCGTGAACTTCCTCTACGCCACCGGGTTCTCGGGCCACGGCTTCCTCCAGGCCCCGGCGGTCGGCGAGGTCGTCCGCGACCTGTACCTGGACCGCACGCCCTGCGTCGACATCGGCCCGCTCAGCGCCGACCGCTTCCGGGCCGGCGCGGAGGTCCGGCCCGAGTCGCACGTCGTGTGAGGGGCGGAACAGCCGGCGTCCCTGGGTAAACCCCCGCCCCCTGCCGGATCAGCTCGGCTTCAGAACGACCGCCTGGCCGCCCGCCGGGGCCATGGCCACGTCGAGGGTGTCGTCGCGGGTGACGGTCCGGCTGCTGACCACGACGGGGGTCTGGTACGGGCTCGCGCCCGGGGTGCCGTCGGCGTAGACCGTCGCCGTGTACGTGCCGCGGCCGAGGAAGGCCAGGGGCAGGGACAGCGTCCTCGACGACTCGTTCGTCATCGCGCCCAGGTACCAGGTGGAGCCGTCGCGGCGGGCGACGGCGACGTACTCGCCGATCGATCCGGCCAGGGTGCGGCTCTCGTCCCAGGTCGTGGGGACGGCGTTGAACCAGGGCAGGCCGGGCCAGTTGGCGGGGTTGTTGTACTTGGACGGCTTGTCGTACCAGAAGAGGAAGTTCAGGGGCTGGTAGTAGACCGCCGCCATCGCCATCTGGTGGGCGTTGGTCGTCCTGTCGCGGGACTGGCCGTAGCAGATGGTGTAGTCCATCGGGCCGCCGATGTTGCGGGCGAACGGCAGCGTCACGTTGTGCGTGGCGGTCGGGAACTGCTCGTTGCCGCGCACGCCCTCCAGACTGATCCAGTTCGGGTGGGTGCGCTCGTAGCCGAACGGCCGGACGTCGTCGTGCATGTCGATGAGCAGCTCGTACTTCGCGGCCGTCCTCGCCCAGTCGATGATCTGGTTCGTCATCGTCCGCGTGCCGTCGTTGATGAAGCCGAGCTTGATGCCCTGGACGCCCCAGCTCTTGTACAGCCCGAAGAGGGAGTCGGCGTCGGTCAGCGCGAGCCGGTTGACGTAGAGGAAGACGCCGATGCCCTTGCCCGTGGCGTACGAGATGACCGACGGCAGGTCGATGGCGGGGATCGGTGCGGTGGCGTCCGGGGTGCTGAACTCCGGGCCGTACCAGCCGGCGTCGTACTCGATGTACTGGAGCCCCCGGGCCACGGCGAAGTCGACGCCCGCCAGTCCGGCCGCGGTGGTGAGCTCGCAGCGGAAGACCTTGCCGGGCTTGATCCACGAGGTGTCGGGGAGGGCGTTCTCCGGGGCCAGGTTGAGCACCAGCTCGGCGTTGTCGACGAGTTCGGCGTGGGTGGTGCCGATGACGACGGCGCGCCAGGGCGTGGCGAAGGGGGTGGTGACGGTCGTGGCCGTCTCGACCGGGCCGGTGCCGCGGGCGGTGTGCTCCATCAGGAAGGCGGAGAGCGCGCCGGCCGCTCCGGCGGCCGAACCGAGCATCAGCCGGGGGTAGTCCACCCGGGCGGACTCGCAGACGCAGGCGATGAGCCCGTCCCCGAGCGTGGCGGTCAGGGGCAGGTCGGTCAGGGGGCCGTTGTCGGTGGTGGGGGTGCCGGTGACCGGTATGGAGTCCGGGGCCACGGGCTCGTAGGCGTTCTCGTCGCGGGCGCTGTAGACGGTCGTGCCGTGCGGGAAGACGAACGTCGTCAGCTCGTCGGCGATGGTGGCGGTGCCCTGGTCGCCTCGGCCGAGGAGCAGGTAGCGCAGGGCGACGCCGGTCCGGTAGGCGCGGACCTGGACGCCGAAGCGGATGCCGGAGGCGCGGTCCCGCAGGTCCCAGCGCTGCTCCTGGTACTGGTCGGTGACGGTCGCGTTGCGCCCGTAGACCGGGGTCCAGGTGGAGCGGTGCGTGCGGTGCCGGCTCCGGACCACCTGGGCGTCGTTGCCGAGGACGGTGCCGTCGCCCAGCCGGATGCCGAGGGCCGAGGTGCCGATCACGGTCCTGCCGCCCCGCCGGGCGGACCAGCGGAGCTCTCCGTCGACCAGGGCCAGGGTGACGGAAGTGCCGCCCATGCGGGCGGTGACGCTCTGCCGCCGGCGGCCCGTGGCGTGGGCGGGGTGCGTGGTGGCGATGCCCGCCGCGGCCAGCCCGGCGCCGACGGTCGCGCCCTTGAGCACCACCCTGCGGGACGTCCGCCCCACGGTCGGCTCTTCCCGTTCTCCCGAAGCTCTCATGGTGAGGGACCTTCCCTTGCGGTAATAGGGTAGTAACCGTTTTCTGCGGGTGGCGAGTGCAGTTGTACGCGCCGCCGCGAGGCGGGGTCAAGAGGCCGGAGCCGCTCGAACACGGGAACACCCCGGGCACCAGGCCTGTGCGGCCCGGCAGCCGGGGTGCCGTGGTGCGGTCGGTCAGCGCAGGGCGCCGATACGGTCGAGCCGGTCGTCGACGCCGTGGCGGAGCTCGCCGAGGGTCGTGCCGGGCGGGGCCGTCTTCGGCATGGAGGACGGCGGCTGGGTCTCGTCGGCGCAGGTCGTGCCGCGCGCCGGGACCTTCAGGTCGACGAGGTAGCTCGTGACGGCGTCCGTCGCGCAGACGCTGCGCCCGAACGCGGTGTGCCCCTCGGCCCTGAAGGTGAGCAGCCGGCCGTTGTCCAGCTGCCGGGACAGCGCCACCGCGTCCTGGTACGGGGTGTCCGGGTCGCCGGTGGTGCCGAGGACCAGGATCGGCGCGGAGCCCTTGGCGCGGAAGGAACCGTCGTAGCGGCTGACCTTCTCGGCGGGCCACTGGGCGCAGGCGGTGGCGTGCTGGTGGTCGTAGAGCGGCGGGCCGTAGGCGAGGGCCGGTCCGAGCAGCGGCGTGGACTTGGCGAAGGAGGTCACCTTCCGCTTCAGCAGGGCCGGGTCCCGCGGGTAGTCCTTGTCGACGCACTCGACGACCACGTTCGGATTGAGGAAGTCGTAGCTGGCGGCGGACGGCGGCCGGAGCAGGAACGAGGTGTTGTCGCGCTGCTGGGCCTTGCGCAGCGCCTCGCCGAGGGAGGGCCAGATGACCTTGCCCGCGTTGATGTTGAACAGGAGGCGGTAGACGAGGGTGTAGCCGTTCGCCTGACCGCCGTTCGCCGTCGGTACGGGGTTGGCGTCCAGGTCGGCCTTGAGCTTCTGGAACGCGCCCCGGGGGTCGCCGTCGCCGAACCCGCACGTGGCCTGGTCCGCCGCGCACCAGTCGAGGAACCGGCTCATCGCGCCGTCCAGGGCCAGGTACTGGGGCCGGTCGTAGGCGTAGGGCCGGTTCGCGTAGTGCTCCGGGTCGTACGCGCCGTCGAGCACCAGGGCACGCACCCGGTCGGGGAACAGGGCGGCGTAGACGGTGCCTATGAAGCTGCCGAACGAGCGCCCGTAGTAAGTGAGTTGGTTCTCGCCGAGGGCCTGGCGCAGCAGGTCGATGTCGCGGGCGACGTACTCGGTGCCCACGTACGGCAGCAGGTCGCCCGCGTTGTCCTGGCAGGCCTGGTCGAACGCGGCGGCCTGGCGCACGGCGGGCTCGTAGGCGTCCGGGCCGGGGACGCCCTTCGCGGCGGTGACGGCCTGGGTGTACGTCTGGTCGTTCCAGCACTCGACCTGCGAACTGCGCCCGACGCCGCGGACGTCGTACCCGAAGACGTCGAAGGAGTCACGCACGGACGCCGGCAGGTCGGCGTAGTTGCCGCGCACGAAGTCCACGCCGGAGTTGCCGGGACCGCCGGGCTGGAGGAAGAGGGTGCCCTTCTTCTTGGCCTGGTCCGGGGCCTTCCGGCGGATCACCGCGAGGGTGAGGGTCCTGCCCTGCGGATCGCGGTAGTCCAGGGGCACTTGGGCGTCGGCGCACTCGAATCCGCCCTGGCAGTCGGACCAGGAGAGGGACGGTACGGCGGGCTGCTCCGTCCTCGTGTCCGGCTGGGCGGCCATCGCCTGGGCGGCGGTGCCGGCGAGGGCCAGGGCGAGGGTGGCGGTGAGGGCGGTCTTCAGACGAGGGAGACGTCTGCGGACGCGGGTGCCGGACCGGCCTGGTCTGTGCTCGGGTGTGGTCACTGTGTGGATTCCCCTCGGGCGCGTGCGCCGCGGCGCGTTGCCGATGCGGTCGAGTGGTTGAAGTTTCCAGCTCACTTGGGAAGGAAGAGGGGAGGGAGCGACCTTGTGGTTGCATCTCGACGCGATCTCTCCCTTACCCGGCGGTAGTTGCCGTGGCGTTCACCGGGAAGGCCCGCTGCCCAAGTCCTCCTCGAACCCCGGTTGTTGACACGGCCGGTCGATTAGGGTCGCAGAATGAGCAGACAGATACAGCAGCCGACGTTCGTACTGGTCCACGGCGCCTTCGCCAACTCCTTCTCCATGGCGCCGCTCCAGGCGGAACTCGGCCTCCTCGGGCACCGTTCGGTCGCCGTCGACCTGCCGGGGCACGGCTTCGCGGCGACGTACACCCGCGCCTACCAGGCGCCGCAGGACGCCGAGGGGCTCGCGACCGCTCCCGGCTCGATCAAGGGCGTCACGCTCGCCGACAACGCCGCGCACCTGATCGGTGTCCTGGAGCGGGCCAAGCGGAACGGCCCCGTGATCCTCGTCGCCCACAGCCGCGGCGGCGCCACCGTCACGGCGGCGGCCAACGCGCGGCCCGACCTGATCGACCGGATCGTCTACGTAGCTGCCTGGTGCCCGGTCGACCTCGATATCGGCGCCTACTACGCCGAGCCGGAGATGGCCACCGTCGACGCCGCGTCCCTGGGCCTGGCCATGGCCGGCAACCCGGCGGAACTCGGCCTGCTCCGCATGAACTTCCGCACCGCCGACCCGAACGCCCTCGCGGCGCTCAAGGACGCCTTCCTGGCCGACGGCACCGACGAGGAGTTCCTGACCTTCCTCAACACCTTCCAGCCCGACGAGAACCTGGACGTCGGCACCTCCGCCGACCGCGCCCAGGCCGCGACCTGGGGCCGCATCCCGAGGACCTTCGTCCGGCTGTCCGACGACGCGAGCATGCCCCTCGCCATGCAGGACCGGCTGATCCGCGAGGGCGACGAGCTGACCCCGGACAATCCGTACGACGTCCGCACGCTGGCCGGCAGCCACCTGAAGTGGCTGGTCGATCCGGCACCGGCGGCCCGGGAGCTGGGGGAGCTCGCCGCGCTCCTGTAGGCAGGGCGAGGGGCAGACACCACGAGCAAGGGAGGACGTCTCACATGGCCGGGCTCCATCCCGCCGGCATCGAGCCGTACGAGCACGGCATGCTCGACGTCGGCGACGGCAACCACGTGTACTGGGAGACGTGCGGGAATCCCGCCGGCAAGCCCGCCCTCGTCCTGCACGGTGGGCCGGGATCCGGCGCGGGCTCGTTCTGGCGCCGGCTCTTCGACCCCACCGCGTACCGCATCGTGCTGTTCGACCAGCGGGGATGCGGCCGGAGCACACCGGACGCCGCCGATCCGGAGACCTCGCTCGCGGCCAACACCACACAGCACCTGATCGCCGACACCGAACTGCTGCGGCGGCACCTCGGCATCGAGGCATGGCTGGTCCTCGGGGGCTCGTGGGGCGTGACCCTCGCGCTCGCCTACGCCGAACAGCACCCCGGGCGCGTGTCGGAGCTGGTGCTCTTCAGCGTCACCAACACCACGCGCCGCGAGGTGGAGTGGGTCACCCGGGACATGGGGCGGATCTTCCCCGAGGAGTGGGCCCGGTTCCGGGACGCCGTCCCCGAGGCGGACCGCGACGGCAGCCTGGCCGACGCGTACGCGCGGATGCTCGCCGACCCCGACCCGGCCGTACGGGAGCGGGCCGCACGGGAGTGGTGCCGGTGGGAGGACGTGCACGTGTCCACCCACCCCGGACACGAGCCCGATCCCCGTTACGAGGACCCGCGCTTCCGTATGCGCTTCGCCCGCCTCGTCACGCACTACTGGCGGCATGCCGGATTCCTGGAGGACGGGGCGCTGCTGCGGGACGCCGGGAAGCTCGCCGGCATCCCCGGCGTGATGATCCACGGGCGTCTGGACATCAGCGGGCCCCCGGACGTGGCCTGGCGGCTGGCACAGGTGTGGCCGGACGCGGAGCTCGTGCTGATCGGCGCGGAGGGGCACGGGCTGTCGGGGGACGCCACCACGGAGGCGGTGCTGAGGGCGACGGACCGGTTCCGGACCCGTCCTGTCACGTGACGCGCTCGACGAGGAACGGCCTCGGCTTCTCCGGCGACTCGATGTGCCAGGGGCCCGACAGGTCGCCGTCGGCGGTGAGACCGTAACGAGGGAGTGTTTCCCAGTCGGGGTCCGTGCGGCCGCGCAGGTACGCGAGGTGGGGGAGCGCGCCGTCGTATCCCGCGTCGATCGCCGCCCGGTGGAGTCGGTCGGCGTCGGCCGACAGGCCCTCTTCGGCGTACATGCAGGCGAGTTCGCACAGAGCCTCCACCTGCCCGGCGCAGGCGGCGGCGCGGGCGTGGTCCTCCGCGGCGTCGTGATCGCCGGCCTGGTGCTTCAGACGGACCAGCTCCCGCAGGGCCTGCGTCTGCCCCTGGTCGGCCGCGTGCTGGTAGAGCCGCTCCGCGTCCGCCCTCCTGCCGTCCGACTCCCAGAGCCAGGCGAGTTGCAGCAGCACCTTGCCGCCTCCGGCTGTGGCGAGGAATTCGGCTCCCTCGCTGTCGCCGGTCTTCTCCCGGCGCAGGACGAACTCGTTGAGCACCCGGCTGTCCCCGGCTCCGGCCGCCTGGAGGACCAGGGCTTCGGCACCGTGCTTGTCCCCGGCCTTCTCCCGTAACCGCGCGAGCAGCACGAGCGCGCCCGAATTGCCCGCACGGTAGGCGGTCTGAGCCAGGCGCTCGGCGCCCTGGCGGTCGCTGGAGTTCTCGCGCAGCCACGACAGTTCGAGCAGGGCGAAGGTGCTGCCCCCGTCGGCGGCGCTGCACGCCATCCGCTCGGCCTCCTCGCGGGCCCCCTCCTCCTCCTTCAGCAGAGCGAGGTGGGCCAGCGCGTCCGTGCTGCCCCGCTCGGCGGCCCTGCGGTAGAGCCGCAGCGCGGCCTGCCGGTCGCCGGCCTTCTCCCGCAGCCGGGCGAGCTCGGTCAGGGCGAACATGCTGCCCCGGTCCACGGCCGAGCGCAGGAACCGCTCCGCCTCCTCGTTGTCGCCCCACCTCCGCATCAACCGGGCGAGTTCGGTTAGGGCGAAGATGCTGCCCGAGCCGGCGGCGAGGTCGAGCGCCCGCGCCGCGCCCTCTCGGTCCCCGGCCTGCCGTCGCATCCCGGCCAGCCTGATGGCGGGACGCACCTTCCCGCGCCCGGCCGCCGCCAGCACCAGATGCTCCGCCGCCTCCCCGTCCCCCGCCTTCTCCCGCATGCCCGCCAGCTCGGACAGGGCGTACGTGCTGCCCGTCTGGTTCAGGGCCAGGAACGCGAGCGATTCCGCCCCCTCCCGGTCCCCCACCTCTTCCCGGGACCGGGCCAGCCCCGCGAACGTCCTGATCTTCCCTCTCGCGGCGGCGTTCCTCGTCAGCCGCTGCGCCCCCTCCTCGTCACCGGCCTCCTGCCGCAGTCGGGCCAGCCGGGTCAGCGCCGTGCTGTCGCCCTGGTTGGCGGCCTCGTGGGCCAGTTCCTCCGCCCGGCCGGGTTCGCCCTTGGTCTCACGCAGCCGTACGAGTTCCCAGCGCGCCAGACGATCGTCCCGCCACGCGGCTTCGTAGAGGTCCTTGGCGGTCGTCGTGTCTCCCACTCCCTCGGCGAGCCCGGCCAGTTCGGGCCGTACCTCGGTGTTCCCGGCCCGCAGGGCCCGCTCGTAGAGCGCCGCCGCGACCTTCCGGCGTCCCCTGCGCTGGGCGGCACGGGCCAGCGCGACGGTGTCGTCGGTGCCGAGGCTGTGCCGGACCGCCGCGTCCCAGAAGGAGGCCGGAGGGCACACGAGCCGGCGCTCCAGACGCCCGTGCTGTTCGAGGTAGTCCGCCAGCCGGTACGCCCCGCCCGCCTCGTCGCCGAGCGGAACCGGCGTCAGCGGTCCCGGTACGCCGTGGCACGGCATCGCGCAGTACGCGAGGGCCTTGTCCAGCCAGCCGCTGCCCTGCAGGACGAGCTCCCGGTCCTTCAGATAGCCCTCCGCGGCTTCGGTGAGGAGCTTGTGCGGCAGTACGGGGCCGTGGCCGAGCCTGCGGCAGTCCATGGCCGCGTGGACCAGGGCCTGTTCCGCCGGCGGGGCGCACTGGTAGCGCCGCATGAGTTCCGGGACGCCGGCGAGGAACTGCGTGATCTCCCCGTCGGCCGCCCCCGCCAGGGCGCTGGCCAGCCGCGGATCGTCGTGCGCCTTCCGGCGTGCCTGCCGCAGGTCGCTCTCCGAGAACGCCTTGGGCACCGCGATGCACCGGCCGAGATCGGTGAGGAGCTTGCGCTGCTGCTCGAAACGGTCGTCCGCGCCGGTGGCCGAGGGCGAGGTCAGTAGCTCCCAGAACCGAGGCCAGACGGTGGCCAGCACCAGGATCGGGCTCCGGCGCCGGTCGGTCAGCGCAGACCGCAGGCCGGCGGCGATCCCCTCGGCGGTCCTCGCGTCCGGGGAGAGGAGGTAGTGCTGCGCCTCGTTCAGCCAGATCACCGTCTGCGGGCCGACCTCCGCCAGGTGCACGAGTGCGGCGTCCGGGCGACTCGGATCGAACGGGTGCCACACGCGCCACCCCGGCGGCAGCCGGCGCAGCGCCTCCCAGCAGGCGCGGGTCTTCCCGGTCGAGGACTCACCGACCACCGTGACGAGCAGGCTCTCACCGCCGATCGCCCGGTCCACGAGGGCGCTCAGCTCCGTGTCGTGGTCCCGGCGCACGTAGGCGGGCAGACGGGGCAGCGGCCGCTCCCCCGGCACGCTGATCGCCCGGTGCACCTCCAGGGCGAACGGGTCGACGTCGGCCACGGGGACCCCCAGGGGCTCGGCGAAGTGCGCGGCGACCCACATGCGCCGTACCCGCTTCTCCACCTCGGCCGGATTCCGGTCCGTCTCGCGAGCGAGCAGGAGGGCCACGGAGACGACGTCCTCCTGGCTCGTGGGGAGTTCCCTGGACCCGATGATCCGGTGAACGGTCGCCTTCGACGGGCTGCCCGGGAACGAGTCGTCGTTCCCGATCTGGGCCGCCATCCGGTGCGTCGGCGGCGCCCCGGCCTCCACATAGAGCAGGTAGACGTAGTCCTTCAAGTCCCGCAGTGGGGCCGGCGTCACGCCCAGGGGCTGCGGAATCCGCCGCTGGCTCCCTTGCCGCGAACCACTCGTGTGACTGGTCATCGAAGCATCCTTGCCTATGGGGCCCGCCGACCGCCCGGACAGTCCCGGATTCGGTGACGGTGTGAAGCATGCGCCGAATCGCCCTGGGGGCGGTCCGCGCGGAACGGCACGGCGGGGCGTGGCCCGTCAGGACAGCAACACCTTGAAGGTCTCGCTGGTGGCCGCCCCGGCGACGGCGGAAACGAGGCTGCCCAGCAGGATTCCCATCAGGGTCAGCCGCTCACGGCGGTTCAGCGGGCGTCGGGGCATGGCGGATCTCCCGTCTCGGAGTGAGCGGTCGGCGAGCGGCCGGCCACGATCCACTTTCGCGGACGGGTGAGTGAGGTGGACGAGTTGAGACGAGACGGGGGTCTGCGCGGCCTGCGGTGGCAGCGTGGCAAACGAAGACCTGGGTGCGTGGCCTGATCCATGACTCTGCGGTCGGAATCCGGGCCGCGGCTGTGGACCTCGCGGCAGCCGGACCGCCTCAGTCTTCTGAACGTGCCCGTGTGCCGCGGGAAAACCCCCGTGTCTGCCTGGGGGCCTCCCCCACCCCAGGCCGGCGGTCCCCCGCATGGTCTCCGTGGTCGCGCGGCGGGAGCCTTGGATCATGACACGGCATCGGACCGCCACCGCACTGACCCTGCTCGTCACCCTCGGCGCCGTCGCGACCGGCATCCCGGCCGTGGCGGCGCCGGCCGGCCCGGCAGCCACGACCACCGCACAGGTCACCCCACACGTGACCGCGCCCGCCTCCACCGTCGTCGGCGCCCTCGACCGCGCGTCCCACCCCTTACGCACCGTCGAACCGGGCGGTGACACCCGCGACCTGCGGGCCCTCGACCGCATGATCGGTGACGCCCGGGTCGTCGGCCTGGGCGAGGCCACCCACAGCTCGCACGAGTTCTTCGCCCTCAAACACCGCGTCCTGCGCCACCTCGTCGAGGAGAAGGGCTTCCGCACCTTCGCCCTGGAAGCCCCCTGGAGCACCGGCCTGCGCCTCAACGCCTACGTGCTGCGCGGCGAGGGAGACCCGCGGCGCATCATGCGGGACGAGTTCCAGCGGGACTACCTGTGGTGGAACAACGACGAGTACCTGGCACTCGTGGAGTGGATGCGGGCGTACAACAGCCGGCACCCCGACGACCCGGTCCGGTTCATGGGCGACGACTTCGCATGGGCCGGCCCCGAGCTGTACGACGAGGTCACCCGCTACGTGGCCCGCTCCCACCCCGGCCTTCTCGACCGTTTCACCGCGCTGTACCGGGGGCTGCGGCCCACCACGGCGGCGGGCCCGTACATCGAGCGGTACCTGCAACTGCCGTACACCGAACGCAAGGAGAAGGCGGACCGGACCGGTCAGGCCCTGAAGCTGCTGCAACAGCAGGGGCCGGGGGCCGACCGTGCGGCGTACGACTGGGCGGTGCGGCACGCCACGGCCATCGACCAGACCGCGCGCGGCTACGCCTTCGACTTCGGGGACGCGGAGCAGCTACGGGCCGCCATGCGCTTCCGCGATTCCGTCATGGCCGACAACGTGGCCTGGTGGGCGGAGCACACCGGAGACAAGATCCTGCTGTCGGCGCACAACGCACACGCCGCCTACGTTCCGGACGACCCCGTCCACTACCCGAAGATGCAGGGCTCGTTCCTGCGCGACCGGCTCGGCGACGCGTACGTCAGCATCGGTCTCACCTTCGCCCGAGGCTCGTTCAACGCGACCGGACCCGAGGACGAGGTGCGGCGGTTCACCCTCGGTCCGGCGGGGCCCGGCAGCAACGAGCGGACACTCGACCGGGTGCGCCACCGCGACTACGTCGTCGATCTGCGGACCGCTCCGCAACCGGCCCGGGACTGGCTGCGGGACGCCCGGCCGACCCGCAGCATCGGCACCGCGTACCCGGAGCCGGAGCACGACATCGCACTCGCCCGCAGCCACGACGTGCTGATCCACCTGCACCGTGTGGAGGCGGCCCACCTGCGCGACCGCTAGCCGGCTCCGGCAGTGACACCCGCTCCCCCCCCCCGCAGGCCGGGGTGACGGATCCCTCACACGGCCCTCGCGCAAAGGAGTGGACTCGCCACCTCGTCCGGGCCGATCGTGGGCGGCATGTGTGATCACTCCGACGCGCCCGCCGACCCTGCCGTTTCCGCTGCCCCCACAGGCAGCGCGGAGGCCGGCGAGGTCCGCCGTTTCTGGGGCCGGCTCGGTCTGCCGGGGCTGGTCGACGTGCACACGCACTTCATGCCCGAGCGGGTGCTGCGGAAGGTGTGGGGCTACTTCGACGCGCTCGGGACGCTGACCGGCGGGCTGGAGTGGCCGATCACCTACCGGCAGGAGGAGGCCGAACGGGCCGCCATCCTGCGGGGGTTCGGCGTACGGGCCTTCACCGCGATGCTGTACCCGCACAAGCCGGGCATGGCCCGCTGGCTGAACGGCTGGGCGGCCGGCTTCGCCGGGCGTACCCCCGACTGTCTGCACACGGCCACCCTCTACCCCGAGCCGGGCGTCGACGCCTACGTCCGGGAGGCCGTCGAGGCGGGTGCGCGGGTCTTCAAGGCGCATGTGCAGGTGGGGGCGTACGACCCGGCCGACGAACTGCTCCAGCCGGCGTGGGGACTGCTGGCCGAGGCCGGGATCCCGGTCGTCATCCACTGCGGGTCCGGGCCCGCGCCCGGCAAGCACACCGGCCCCGGGCCGATCGCCCGGGTGCTGGCACGGCACCCCCGGCTGCGGCTGGTCTTCGCCCACATGGGGATGCCCGAGTACGAGGAGTTCCTCGACCTCGCCGAGCGGTACACGGAGGTCCGGCTGGACACGACGATGGCGTTCACCGACTTCTCCGAGAAGCTCGCGCCGTTCCCGCCGAGTGCCCTTCCCCGGCTCGCCGGCCTCGGCGACCGCATCCTGCTCGGCTCGGACTTCCCCAACATCCCCTATCCGTACCTGCATCAGCTGCACGCCCTGGAGCGGCTGGACCTCGGGGAGGCATGGCTGCGGGCGGTGTGCCACGACAACGCGGCGGAGCTGTTCGGCCTGTGAGGGCCGGGTCCTGAACCGTCGCTGTCAGGAGGACAGCGCGGCCCGCTCCGACTCGGCCAGCAGCATGCAGAACTCGTTGCCCTCCGGGTCGGCGAGCACGACCCAGCCCCAGCCGTCGGGCTTGCGACGGTCGTCGACCAGGGAGGCACCCAGCCCCAGCAGCCGCTCGACCTCCGCCTCCCGCGAGGTGTCGGGGCGCAGGCAGAGGTGAATCCTGTTCTTCACCGACTTCGGCTCCGGGACCTCGTTGAAGTACAGCGTCGGGCCGCCGGGCAGCGTGATCGCGGTCTCGGTGTCACCCGGCTGGTCCTCGGGATCCACCGGGTGCCCGGTCACCTCGCTCCAGAACAGCGCCAGTCGGTAGGCGTTAGCACAGTCGATCGCCACGTTCGTCACGGTTGAGGCCATGCCCGCGATCATCTCCGAACGGGGTTCTGACTGCCACCGGAATACAGTGCCTACAGAGGGGGCGAGAGACATGAGCAGCGGATCGGTCGGTCAGTGGTACGTGCTGGTGGAGGCCAACGAGTCCCACGGTGGTGACTCCACGTGGGACCTGACGGACAAGGTGCACGTCGAGGGAGGAAGGGAGGAAGCCCTCTCCCGAGCGCAGGAGATGAGCCTGTCCCTCGTGCCGGGAAGGTCCGATCCCGAGAAGTACGGGCGCACCGTGTTCCGGACCTCGGAGACCAGTTGGCTGGTGGAGGTGACCCATTCGTTCTGGTACGACGGCTTCGATCGCCCTTCCACGCTTTCGAGCCACTTCCGGATCTCCGTCGCGGAACTGGTGGCCACGAAGGAGACACCGCCCGCCGAGCCTCGCAAGAAGGGCTGGGTGAGCAGGGTGATCCCCGGCAGGTAGTCCGACCGCCGGACTCACCGCCCCCGCCCCGGCGGCGCCGTGCTCTCCCGCACCACCACCCGCGTGGGCACCAACGTCGTCCCGTGCTCCGCCCCGTCCTGCCGCATCTTGCTCAGCACCCCTTCCACGCACAGCCGTCCCACCTCGGCGAAGTCCTGGTGGATGGTCGTGAGGGGCGGGAGGAAGGACGCGGACTCCGGGATGTCGTCGAAGCCGATGACGCTGATGTCGCCGGGGACGCGCAGGCCGCGTTCGTGCAGGGCCCGGAGCAGGCCGAGGGCCATCTGGTCGTTGGCCGTGAACACCGCCGTGCAGTCCGGCTCGTCGGCCAGCCGCAGACCGGCCCGGTAGCCGGACTCGGCCGACCAGTCGCCCCGGACCAGGGGCGGCGGGACCCGGCCCGCCTCGGTCAGCGTGTCGCGCCAGGCGTTGGCGCGGCGCTGGGCGGCGAAGGAGCCCTCCGGGCCGGCCAGATGCCACACCGTTTCGTGGCCGAGGTCGAGCAGGTGCCGTACGGCGTCCCGCGCTCCGCCCGCCTGGTCGGTGTCGACCACGGTGTAGCGGTCACCGGCGTCCGAATCGGCCACCACGACCTGCACACCGGGCGGCAGCGAGACCGTCGCCGCGTCCAGCAGATGGATCTCCATGATGACGATGACGGCGTCCACGGCGAGTTCGCCCAGGCGGGAGAAGGCGCCGTTCACCTCGTCCTGGGTGGGGACGGCGACGGGCAGCAACGTCACGGCGTAGCCGTGCTGGGCGGCGGAGGTGGCGATGGCCTCCAGGGTGCGGATGTTGCCCATGGTGGAGAGCGAGAAGGTGATCACGCCGAGCGTGCGGAACTCGCCCCGCCTGAGGGCCCGGGCCGCGCTGTTGGGGCGGTAGCCCAGTTCCCGCATGGCGTCCAGGACCTGGCGGCGGGTGTCCTCCGTGACGCCGGGGAAGCCGTTGGAGACGCGGGAGACCGTCTGGGAGGAGACCCCGGCGAGGCGGGCCACGTCGGCCATGGAGGCGCCCTGCCGGGGCCGGGCGGCACGCCGTCTCGTACGGCTCGTGCCCGTCGGCTCGCTCTCGCCGTCCACCGCGCCCACCTGCCCCTTTGATGTCGGTCCGGAACGAGTCCTTGACCCCTGAGATTCGGACAGTGTAGACATCCCGCCAGTGGATGTTTACGTAAACATTGCCTAGTCGAAACCACGCGACAAGGCATCGAATCCGTATGAGTCGCACCACGTAGGCCCCGATCTCTGCGTCCGCCCGGACGCGCGGCACGCGGAAGAGTTGGAGTACTCGAGATGGCACACCGCACCCGTAAGAGAAGGCTCCTCGGGGCCATCGGCGTCACCGCCGTGGCGACCGGAACCCTCCTGGCCACGACGACCCTGCCCGCCGCGCACGCCGAACCGGCCCAGGCCGCGGCCGCCGGGGTCACCGTCCGGCCGGACCCCTCCTACTCGGGGGAGAAGTTCGAGGGCTGGGGCACGAGCCTCGTCTGGTTCGCCAACGCCACCGGCGACTACCCGCCCGCGATCCGCGAGAAGCTCTACAAGCTCCTCTTCGGCGACGACGGGCTCAACCTGAACATCGCCCGCTACAACATCGGCGGCGGCAACGCCCCCGACGTCAAGGACTACCTGCGGGCCGGCGGCGCGGTCGAGGGCTGGTGGAAGGCCCCGGCGGGCACGACCCGCGAGGACGTCGACTGGTGGGACGCCGACGACCCGGCCGACTGGAACAAGAACGCGGACAAGACGCAGCGCTGGTGGGTCGACCGGATCAAGAACGACATCACCCACTGGGAGACCTTCAGCAACTCCCCGCCCTGGTTCATGACCGAGAGCGGCTACGTCTCCGGCAACTTCGACGCCGGCAAGGACCAGCTGAAGACCGACTCCGTCGAGGACTTCGCCAAGTACCTGGTGGGCGCGACCGAGCGTCTGGAGAAGGCGCACGGCATCAAGGTCGACACCCTGGACCCGTTCAACGAGCCGAACACCAACTACTGGGGCACCAAGCTCGGCCCCGACGGCGAACCGACCGGCGGCCGCCAGGAGGGCGCCCACATCGGCCCCGAGCTCCAGCAGAAGGTGATCCGCGCGCTGGCCCCGGTGCTGAAGAAGTCCCGGTCGGACGCGGAGATATCCGCGATGGACGAGACGAACCCCGGCACGTTCGCCACGAACTGGAACTCCTACCCGCAGGAGGTCCGAGACCTCGTCGGCCAGATGAACGTCCACACCTACGGCACCGGTCAGCGCACCACCGTCCGCGACCTGGCCAAGGCCGCCGACAAGCCGCTGTGGATGAGCGAGGTCGAGGGCGACTGGGGCGACGGGCAGAGCTTCACGGACATGCGGCCGGGCCTGGGCCTCGCCCAGCGCATGGTCGACGACCTGCGTGAACTGGAGCCCAAGGCCTGGGTGTTCTGGCAGCCCGTCGAGGACTACGACAACATGAAGCCGGGCGGCGAGTCCGCGAAGGGCGGCAACTGGGGCGAGATCCAGCTCCCGTTCAGCTGCACCTCGAAGGACACGCTGAAGTCCTGCCCGGTCTACACGAACACCAAGTTCGACACGGCCCGCAACTTCACGCACTACATCAAGCCCGGCGACCGGCTGATCAAGACGAACGACACGTCCAGCACCGCGGCGATCTCCCGCAAGGGCGACGCGGCGACCGTCGTGCACGTCAACAGCACCACCGAGGCCCGTGAGGTCACCCTCGACCTGTCGAAGTTCGGCCGCGTCTCCTCCCGTGCCACGGTCACCCCGGTGGTGACCAGCGCCGACGGCAAGCTGGAGAAGCAGAAGGCCGTCCGGGTCACCGGCAAGCAGGCCACGCTCACCGTGCCCGCCCAGTCGGTGACGTCGTTCCTCGTCAAGGGCGTGTCCGGGGTGGCGAAGGACGCGGCCGAGCTGCAGAAGGGCCACACCTACCGGCTGACCGGCGCCCAGAGCGGCAAGGACCTCACCATCGCCGGCAACGGGACGGGCCTGGTCATCAGGAGCGCGAACGCGACCGACCCGGCCGGTCAGCAGTGGCGGGTCGAGCAGGTCCGCGGCAAGGACAACCGCAAGCGGTACGTCCTCACGGAGACCGCCACCGACAAGCGCCTGGCCATCCGTGACGGCGCGCTGGTCGCCGAGCCCGACGAGGGCCGCCGCGACGCCGCCGCCGAATGGATCATGTCCTCGACCGGCGACGGCACCTGGACCCTCGTCAACGCCGCCACCGGCCAGCTCCCGGACGTCTCGGGCCAGTCCACGAACGACGGCGCGAGTGTGGGCGTGTGGCAGCCGAACTCCGGGGCGAACCAGCGCTGGAAGGTGACGGAGGTGACGGGCGGCTAGCCCTTCGCGAGGCGTACGCCCTTTCCGACGCCCCCGCCTGCCGCCGCCGCACGGTGCCGGCAGGCGGGGTCCCGCTCGACAGCCACCGCATCCCGAGGACCAGCCGGGTCAGCCCGCGGGGCTCTGCGTAACCTTCCCCCGCTCGAACCCGTGGCTCCGCTCCACCTTCGCCACATGCAGCGTGTAGCTCTGGTACCACTCGGCCCGCCCGCGCTCCTGCGCCGCACGGTGCTCGACGTCGGTCCGCCACTCCGTGAGGGCGTCCGCGTCACGGAAGTAGCGGGGTGACTGCTCATGGCGTCACCGTAAGACAGAGGGCGCGTCTGCGGCCGCCCGGTTAATCGATTGCCGACCCGGGGAGCGTTCAGCAGGATGCGGGGATGCGCTTCTCGGTCAACATCCCGAACTTCGGTGACTTCGCCGATCCCAGGACCGTGGCGAAGGTGGCCGTGGCGGTGGAGCAGGCCGGGTGGGACGGGCTGTTCGTCTGGGATCACCTGGTGCATCGACGGCACGGGGACAGGCCCTTCGGGGATCCCTGGATGCTGCTGACCGCCGCCGCGTTGGCGACCTCCCGGATCAGGCTGGGCACCATGGTCACCCCGGTCGCCCGGCGGCGCCCGCAGCAGCTCGCGCGCCAGGTCGCGACACTCGACGCCGTGAGCGGTGGGCGGGTCACGTTCGGCGCGGGACTGGGCGGGCCCGTCGAGGACGAGTACGAGAGCTTCGGGGACACCACGGACCCGAAGGTGCTGGCCGAACGGCTGGACGAGGGCCTGGACCTGCTGCCGCGCTACTGGTCCGGTGAGCCGGTGAACCACGACGGGCGGCACTATCAGGCACGGGACGTGACGCTGCTGCCCGCCACGGTGCAACGTCCTCGGCCGCCGGTCTGGATCGCCGGCTTCTGGCCGAACCGCCCGCCCATGCGCCGGGCCGCACGCTGGGACGGAGCGGTTCCCCTGTTCCACGAGGCCAGGCACGGCCACGTGCCGCCCCTCGACCAGGTCCGGGACCTCGTCGCGTACCTCCGGGCGCAACGCGAGGGGCGGGCCGACGCTCCCTTCGAGATCGTCCTCGGCGGGGCGACACCGGGCGATGACCCGGCCAAGGCCCGTGACGTCATCGGCCCGTTGGCCGAGGCCGGCGCCACCTGGTGGGACGAGCGGCAGATCCAGACCGGCGACGCCATCGACCGCCTGACACCGGTGCTGCGCCGGGTCGAGCAGGGGCCGCCCAACCTGTAGTCAGGGGGAGTGCGCGGCCGGGCGGCTCAGGACTTCGCCACCGCGTCCACCATCCGCACCGCCCGCGTGACCGTCTCCGTGAAGGACGGCCCGGCCTCCCGTTCGGGCCGCAGGGCCCAGTCCTCCACCCCGATGCGCAGCGCGGTGTTCAGTACGCCCGCCTCCACGCGGACCGCGAGATCATCGGCGGGCAGGCCCGTGCGCTCGGCGATCATCGCGGCGAACGCCGCCTCCGCGTCGTAGTGCGCCTCCAGCCACACCGCACGCAGCCCCGGCTCGTCACGGCACAGCCGCAGCAGGTCGCCCAGGGCGCGCAGACGCGGTGAGGCGTCGGCGTCGTCGTACTGGATGCCGAGGATCGCCTCGGCGAGCGAGCCGTGGTCCGCCCGGCACTCCCGCAGCCGCTCCGACAGCAGCTCCAGGCCCGTGGTGAGCAGGGGGCGTACGCACTCCTCCTTGGAGCGGAAGTACCGCCAGAGCGTGCGCGTCGACACCCCGGACGCGGAGGCGATGTCCTCCGCGGTGACCGCCGCCACGCCCTTGGCGGCGAAGAGCCGGACCGCCTCCTCGGCGATCTCCATGCGCGTCTCGGCGCGTCGCCGCTCCGTCAGCGGCGGCCGCCCCGTGGCACCACCTGCTCGTCCGGCCATGCGCCCTCCTCGACTTGCCGTGCTCACTCTATTTTACGTCGCGTCACGTCTTGGTGGCGTGAAACGACCTGTTGGCACGTCACGTCTTTATGTCGCACTGAGACAAAAACCAGTACTGTGCCGGACGCCGGGTCAACGCGACAAGCGGAGGAACGCCATGAGTGGCACGGGTCTGTCGGGCAAGAGCGTCATCGTCACCGGAGCCGCCTCCGGCATCGGCCGCGCCACCGCGCTGCGGTTCGCCGCGGAGGGGGCGAGGGTCGTGGTCGCCGACCTGAACGCGGAGGGCGCCAAGAACGTCGTGGGCGCCATCGAGGCCGCCGGCGGAACGGCCGTCGCCGTCACGGGCGACCTGAGCGACGGCGCGGTGGTCGACGCGGTCGTGGCCGCCGCGGTCGGCACCTTCGGCGGCGTCGACGTCCTGGTCAACAACGCGGGCGTCATGGACAGCATGTCCGCCGCCGCGGACGTCACCGACGCCGAGTGGGAGAGGGTCCTGCGGATCAACGTCACGGCACCGTTCCTGCTGACGCGGGCCGCCCTGCCGCACATGATCGCGGCGGGCGGCGGCGCCATCGTCAACACCGCCTCCGAGGCGTCGCTGCGCGGCAGCGCGGCCGGCACGGCCTACACCGTGTCCAAGCACGGTGTCCTCGGGCTCACCCGCTCCCTCGCGGTGATGTACCGGGACCAGGGCATCCGCGCCAACGCCATAGCCCCGGGCGGCACCGCCACCGACATCACCGCCGACGTCCACATCGACCGGGAGGCACACGGACCGTCCGTCGTCGGGCGGCACTTCGTCAACATGGGCCGCATCTGCGAGCCGGAGGAGCAGGCCGCCGCCATCGTCTACCTCGCCTCCGACGCGGCGAGCGGGGTCAACGGCGTGATCCTGCCCGTGGACAACGCCTGGGCCGCCGTCTGACCGACGTGGTCGCCCCCCGGACCTCCGCGGAGCCAAGAGAGCCACGAGCCACGAGAGTCACGAGAGGAAGAGGACAGCCATGTCCACCCCCCACAGCCCGGCACCCGCCCTGGACTTCGACCCGGACGCCCTGCGCGAGCGGTACCGGGCCGAGCGCGACCGGCGGATCAGACCGGACGGCAACCGTCAGTACCGGCGCACCACCGGCGAGTTCGGCCGCTTCGACGAGGACCCGCACGCCGGGCCCGGGCGCACCCGGGAGCCCCTGCACGACCACGTCGACGTGGTCGTCGTCGGCGGCGGGTTCGGCGGCCTGCTGGCCGGTGCCCGGCTGCGCCAGGCGGGTCTGGAGGACGTCCGGATCATCGAGAAGGGCGGCGACTTCGGCGGCACCTGGTACTGGAACCGCTACCCCGGCATCCACTGCGACATCGAGTCGTACGTCTACATGCCGCTGCTGGAGGAACTCGGCTACGTCCCGAAGTGGAAGTACGCGCCGGGCGAGGAGATCCGGGAGCACGCCCAGGCGATCGCACGGCACTTCGGCCTCTACCGCGACGCCTGCTTCGGGACGCAGGTGAGCGAACTCCGCTGGGACGAGGGCGAGTCCGCGTGGATCGTCACGACCGACCGCGGCGACCGCATGACCGCCCGTCACGTCGTCGTGGCCACCGGGCTGCTCAGCCAGCCCAAACTGCCCGGCATCGAAGGCATCGAGACCTTCAAGGGCCACATGTTCCACACCAGCCGCTGGGACTACGACTACACCGGCGGCGACGCGAACGGCGGCCTGACGGGGCTCGCCGACAAGCGCGTCGCCCTCATCGGCACCGGCGCCACCGCCATCCAGGTCGTCCCCCACCTGGGCCGGGACGCCCAGCACTTGTACGTGTTCCAGCGCACCCCGTCCTCCGTGGACGTACGCGGACAGCGCCCCACCGACCCCGAGTGGGCCGCTTCGCTGGAGCCCGGCTGGGCGCGGGCCCGCCGGGACAACTTCCTCACGGTCGTCACCGGCGGCCGGGTCGAGGAGGACCTGGTGGCCGACGGCTGGACCAGCAGCGCCCGCCTCCAGCAGAAGCTCATCCCGACGAACAGCTACGCCGGACTCACCCCGGAGGAACGCGAACGTCTGGAGGAGATCGCCGACTTCCAGAAGATGAACGAGCTGCGGGCCCGGGTGGACGCCGTCGTCGACGACCCGGCGACCGCCGAGGCCCTCAAGCCCTGGTACCGCTACATGTGCAAGCGGCCCACCTTCAGCGACGCGTACCTGGAGACCTTCAACCGGCCGAACGTCACCCTCGTGGACACGGCCGACCACGGGGGAGTGGAACGCATCACGGAGCACGCGGTCGTGGTCGGCGGGGTGGAGTACGAGGTCGACTGCGTCGTCTTCGGCACCGGCTTCGAGGTCGGCGTCTCGGGGCTGCTGTCCGGGCGGCTCCCCGCCTACGGCAGGGGCGGCACCGCCCTGCTGGAGGCCTGGCGGCAGACCGGCCCGAGGACCCTGCACGGCTTCTACAGCCGGGGCTTCCCCAACCTGTTCATGCTCGGCTCGGTGCAGAGTGCCAGCTCCGTCAACTACGTGCACGTCCTGGACGAACAGGCCTCCCACGTCGCCGAGGTGATCGCCGAGGCCCGCCGGCGCCGGGTCCGGTGTGTGGAGCCGACCGCCGAGGCGGAGGCCGCCTGGGGGGCCACGATCCGGGAGAAGTCGGTCGACCTGTACCGGTTCCAGTCCGAGTGCACCCCCGGCTACTACAACGGCGAGGGCATGCCGAGGCCGCGCGGCGAGTCGTACGGCGACGGCCCGATCGCGTTCTACGGGCTGATCCGGCGCTGGCGCGCGGAGGGCGGCATGGACGAGGTACTGGTGGAGGAGTCATGACGGGGCGTTCGAGCGGCCGCGAGGGAAGTACCCGCTGGCAGGCCCGCCGCCTCAACTCCCCCAATCCGCTGTGCGGTTCGAACGGTGTGGCGTTCGGTCCCGACGGGCGGCTGTACGTCGCGCAGTTCCTCGCCGGGCAGATCAGCGCCGTGGACCCGGCCACCGGGGACGTCGAGGTGGTCGTACCGCCGGACGGCCCGGTCCGCTCGCCCGACGACCTGGCCTTCGGGGCGGACGGGTCGATGTACATCGCCGACCTGGTCCCCGGCCGGGTGTGGCGCCGCGGCCCCGAGGGAGAGTACTCGCTGGTCTCCGACGAGGTGAAGGTGCCCAACGGGATCACCTGCGTCGGCGACCGGCTCTTCGTCAACGAGATGCGGATGAACGGCCGGCTGCTGGAGCTCTTCCCGGAGGGCGGTGACCCGGTCGTCCTCACCGACGGGCTGGCCTTCGGCAACGCGATGCAGCTGGGCCCGGACGGCTGCCTCTACTACCCGCACATGATCAGCAGGCAGGTCTGGCGCATCCCTCCCGACGGCGGGGTGCCCGAGGTCGTCGCCGAGGACGTGCACGACCCGGTCGCGGTCCGCTTCGACCAGGGCGGTGTCCTGCACGTCCTGTCACGCGGCCCCGAGGGCATCGTCACCCGCGTCGACCTGCACGGCGGTGGCTCCCGCTCGCTGGTGACCAGCGGGGTCGTCGGCCTGGACAACGCCGCGTTCGACGCGGAGAACCGCATGTTCGTCTCCAGCTTCGCGAGCGGCGGCATCACGGAACTGCACCCCGACGGCCGCACCCGCCCCGTCGTCCCGCGCGGCCTGGACGGCCCCTACGGCGTGACGGTCGACCTGGGCGGCACGGTGTACGCGGCGGACCACTACCGGGTGGCCCGCCCCGAGCAGCCCGCCGACGGCGGGTCGGGCGACGTGACCACGGAGATCCTCCAGCCCTTCTTCCACGGCATCACGGCCGACGGCGACGTCCTGCACACCACCTCGCAGTTCGGCACCGTGCAGACCTACGACCCCGCCACCGGCACCACCCGGATCCGGGCGACGGGCCTGAACCAGCCCCTCGGCATCGCGACCCGCGCCGACGGCACCCTCCTGGTCGCCGAGACGGGCGCCGGACGTGTCGTCGCCCTCGACGGGACGGACGACACGGTCACGGTCGTGGCGGAGGGCCTGGACCACCCCGTCGACGTGGCGCTGGACGCCGACGGGCGCTGCTACGTCACCGACGACCACCGGGGAGCGGTACTGCGCCTCGACGACGGCGAGGCGGTGCCGCTGGCGGAGGGCCTCGGCGCCCCGCAGGGCGTGACGGTCCACGGCGACGACCTGTTCACCGTGGACACCGGACACCGCCGGCTGTGGTCGGTCTCCCTGACGACGGGCCAGGCCCGTGTCGAGGCCGAGGACCTGGCCGTCGGCGTCCCCCCGGGCACCACCCCGGGCCCGGCTCCCGCCCTCTTCACCCACGGACTGCCCGGCGTGGCGGCCCGGTTCGCCGGGCTCACCGCCGGCCCGGACGGCTCCCTGCTCCTGTCGTCGAACGGCGAGGGCACGGTGGTGCGGCTGTCGCCGGCGGACACGACCTAACGGCGGCGGCCCCGGGAAGGCCTGCCGCGCCGTCCGCCCCGGGCGGCACCCGTGCGCGCCGGGCGGTTCTCGGCGGGCGGCGGGGCGAGGACGACGGGCACGCCCGAGGGGGCCTGCGCGCCGGTGATGCGGTTCAGTTCGGGCTCGCCCGAGCGGACCCGCGTGACCTGCGGGGTGATGCCGGCGTCGGCCATCAGCCGGGTCATCTCGCGGCGCTGGTGGGGCAGGACCAGCGTCACGACGGTGCCGGACTCACCGGCGCGGGCAGTACGGCCGCCCCGGTGCAGATAGTCCTTGTGGTCGCCCGGCGGGTCCACGTTGACGACGAGGTCGAGGTTGTCGACGTGGATGCCACGGGCGGCGACGTTGGTGGCCACCAGGACCGTGACCTCGCCGTCCTTGAACCGCGTCAGGGTGCGGGTGCGCTGCGACTGGGACTTCCCGCCGTGCAGGGCGGAAGCGCGCACCCCGACCGCCAGCAGCTTCTTGGCCAGCCGGTCGGCGGCGTGCTTGGTGTCGAGGAACATGATCACGCGTCCGTCGCGGGCGGCGATCTGCGTCGTGGTGGCGTGCTTGTCGTCGTCCTCCACGTGCAGCAGGTGGTGCTCCATCGTGGTGACCGCGCCCGCGGACGGGTCGACCGAGTGCACGACGGGATCGTGCAGGTAGGCGCGGACCAGGCGGTCGACGTTGCGGTCCAGGGTCGCCGAGAACAGCATCCGCTGGCCGCCCGGGGCGACCTGGTCGAGCAGCGCGGTCACCTGCGGCATGAAGCCCATGTCGGTCATCTGGTCGGCCTCGTCGAGCACCGTGATGGCGACGCGGTCCAGACGGCAGTCGCCGCGGTCTATGAGGTCCTTGAGCCGGCCTGGCGTCGCGACGACGACCTCGGCCCCGGAGTGCAGCGCGTTCGCCTGGCGGCCGATGGACAGGCCGCCGACCACCGTGGCGAGCCGCAGCCGCAGCGCGCGGGCGAACGGGGTGAGGGCGTCGGTGACCTGCTGGGCCAGTTCCCGCGTGGGGACGAGGACGAGGGCCAGGGGCTGCCGGGACTCGGCCCGCTGCCCCGCGGTACGGGCCAGCAGCGCGAGACCGAAGGCGAGCGTCTTGCCCGACCCGGTGCGCCCGCGGCCCAGCACGTCCCGCCCGGCCAGCGAGTTCGGCAGCGTGGCCGCCTGGATCGGGAACGGCGTGAGCACGCCCTCGGCGCTCAGCGCGGTCAGCAGCCGCTCGGGCAGGCCGAGGTCGGCGAACGCCTCGACGGCGGGGAGCGCCGGGGTGACGGTGGCCGGCGGTGCGAACTCCTGGCCGCCGGCGGGACGCCGCCCGCCGCGGCCGCCGCCCGCCGGACGGGACGCGGTGCCTGAGCCGCCGGCCTTGCGAGACCGGAAACCGTTGTTACGGGAGTGGGAGGAGCCGTTGTTCCTGCGAGCCGTGCGGTCCATGGGGAACCTTCCTCGATGCGGCACGTGTCGGGGAATGCGCGGCGGCGCCGGAGGGCCGCAGGATTCGCAAGATTGAGCCGGAAATGAATGAAACGAGCCGAGGCCCGCACCGCGAGGGTGCGGGCCCCGGTCAGGGCATACGTCCGCGTCAGGCGGGAACGATGTTCTCGGCCTGCGGGCCCTTCTGGCCCTGCGTGACGTCGAAGGTCACCTTCTGGCCTTCCTGGAGCTCACGGAAGCCGGAGGTGGCGATGTTCGAGTAGTGGGCGAACACGTCCGGACCGCCACCCTCCTGCTCGATGAAGCCGAAGCCCTTTTCCGAGTTGAACCACTTCACGGTGCCGGTAGCCATATGAATCTCCCTTGAGGGCAGTACTCAGGGCCCGCACCTTGCGGGCCCGTAGTCGCCGAAATGATCACCCTACGGAGAGATCCGAGAAGCCTCGGAAACAAAAAAGAGTGCTCGTCGACAAAGGTCGAAGAGCACTCGAAGTCTCTGGGAACCAAAACTGCAACACCAGCGAAGGTAGCACAGGTCGGGGCGGAAGGCTCGGGAATCTCGTACCCGAGGTGGACCTCCCGGCGGCTGGTACTGCGTTCTCAGTAGTCCGGATTGTCGGCAGCCGCACGACGACGGGACGGGCCCCTCGCGGAGAGCCTTGGCAGACGATCGACACCAGATGTGGAGACCTGCTGCCGTGGCAACTTTCCTGTATCGAGTGGGCCGTCTGGCCTTCCGGCGACGCTGGTACGTCGCCCTGGTCTGGGCGGCCGTCCTGGCCGCCGTGGGGCTGGGTGCGCTCAAGGCGCCGGGGGCCGTCGACGAGGAGTTCTCGATGCCCGGCATCGAGTCCCAGAAGGCGTTCGACCTGATGGAACAGCGTTTCCCCGGGGCCACGGCCGACGGGGCGACCGCCCGGGTCGTGTTCATCGCGCCGGACGGCGAGAAGGTGACGGCGGCCGGGAACAGGCAGGCCGTCGAGAAGGCCGTGGCCGGTCTCGGCGACGGCACGCAGGTCGCGAGCGCCGTCGACCCGTTCCGGGCGAAGACGATCAGCCGGGACGGCTCCACCGCCTTCGCGACCGTCACCTACAAGGTCGGCGCCGACGACCTCACCGACGCCGGCCGCACCCACCTGGAGAGGACCATCGACCAGGCCCGCGACTCCGGCCTGACCGTCGAGGCGGGCGGCACCGCGCTCGCCGCGGACGGCGGGCCGGGCGGCATGGCCGAGGTGATCGGCGTCGCGATCGCCGCCGTGGTGCTCCTCATCACCTTCGGGTCCCTGGCCGCCGCCGGGCTGCCCCTGCTGACCGCCGTCATCGGCGTCGGCGTCAGCATGGCCACGATCCTCGCCCTGTCCTCCGCCCTCGGCCTGTCCACGACCACCGGCACCCTGGCGATGATGCTGGGCCTCGCCGTCGGCATCGACTACGCCCTGTTCGTCGTCTCCCGCTACCGGGAGGAGCGCGCCAAGGGACGGGTGCCGCAGGAGGCGGCCGCACTGGCCGTGGGCACGGCCGGGTCGGCGGTCGTGTTCGCCGGGCTCACCGTCGTCATCGCGCTGGCCGGGCTCGCCGTGGTCGGCATCCCCATGCTCACCAAGATGGGACTGGCCGCCGCGGGCGCCGTCGTCGTCGCCGTGCTGATCGCGCTGACCCTCGTCCCGGCGTTCCTCGGCTTCTGGCCGAACGCCGTGCTCACCCGGCGGGCCCGCCGCAGCGGCCGGATCGAGGAGAGCGGCGAGGCGGGCGCCGGCACCCGCTGGGCCCGGTTCGTGCTGCGCCGCCCGCTGCCCGTCCTGCTCCTCGGTGTCGTCGGCCTCGGCGCCCTCGCCCTGCCCGCGGCCGACCTCCAGCTGGGCATGCCCGGCGACGAGGCCAAGCCGGTCTCCACCACCGAACGCCGGGCCTACGACGCGCTCGCCGAGGGCTTCGGGCCGGGCTTCAACGGGCCGCTGACCATCGTCGTGGACGGCAAGGGCGCCACCGACCCGAAGAGGGCCGCGGGCACCATCGCCAAGGACATCGGCTCCACCGGGGGCGTCGTGTCCGTCTCCCCGGCCCGTTTCAACGACGCCGGCGACACCGCCGTCTTCTCCGTGGTTCCCGCCACCGCCCCGACCGACGAGAAGACCAAGAACCTGGTGACGACCATCCGTGACGAGCGTCCCGGCATCGAGTCCCGCACCGGCGCGAGCTACGAGGTCACCGGCACCACCGCGCTCAACATCGACATCGCCGACAAGGTGCAGGCCGCGCTGATCCCGTACCTGATCGTCGTCGTCGGCCTCGCGATCGTCCTGCTGCTGGTGGTGTTCCGCTCCGTGCTGGTCCCGCTCAAGGCGGCCCTCGGTTTCCTGCTGTCGGTGCTGGCCTCCCTCGGCGCGGTCGTGGTGGTCTTCCAGCAGGGCCACGGCGCGGAACTCCTCGGGGTGGAGCAGACCGGCCCCATCATGAGCCTGATGCCGATCTTCCTGGTGGGCATCGTCTTCGGGCTCGCCATGGACTACGAGGTGTTCCTCGTCTCACGGATGCGGGAGGCGTACGTGCACGGCGAGTCGCCCGCGCAGGCGGTCACGTCCGGCTTCCGGCACAGCGCCCGCGTGGTCGTGGCGGCCGCCCTGATCATGATCGCGGTGTTCGCCGGGTTCATCGGCGAGAGCGACTCCATGATCAAGATGATCGGTTTCGGACTCGCCTCCGCCGTCCTGTTCGACGCCTTCGTCGTCCGCATGGCGATCGTGCCCGCCGTGCTCGCCCTGCTCGGCCACAAGGCCTGGTGGCTGCCGAAGTGGCTGGACCGGGCGCTGCCCCGCGTCGATGTGGAGGGCGAGGCGCTCAGCCGCGGGCCGGACACCGGGGAGCCCGCCCCGGAGGCCGCACCCGGCCTGGAACCGGTGCGCACCTGATCCCACGATCCATCCCGGCCGGGGCCGCCCGTGGCGAAGGACACGGGCGGCCCCCAGGGCGTTCCCGCCCCGGGTCGACCACGATGGACCCAGCCCCACCCCCCGGAGAGCCCCATGACCACCACCCTGGAGCGGCGCTACCAGGACCGCCTGGAGGAGTTCACGGCCCGCCACGCCTTCCTCGTCGACCTGACGATGGCCCTGGCGCTGATGGGCTGCGCGACACTCGGCGGCTCCCTCACCCTGCCCGGCGCCGACCCGCCGGACCAGGACAAGACGGCCACCGTGCTCATGGGTATCTCCTGCCTCAGCCTGCTCAAGCACCGCACCCATCCGCGCACCTCCCTCACCGTCACCGCGATCTGCACGGTGGCCGCGATCGCGCTGGGCTACCTGCTGACGCCCCTGATGCTCGCCCCGCTCATGGCGGCCCTCTACTGGCTGGCCGCGGACACCGACCGCAGGACCACCCGCGTCTACGGCCTCACCACCATGGTGGTGGTGACGATCGCGGCCGTGTTCGCCGACTCCATGGACCACCTGTCCCTGGTGCTGCGGACGATCGGCCCGTTCTTCTGGCTGCTGCTGCCGCTGGCCGCCGGCCGCGGGGCCCAGGTGCGGCGCGCCTACCTCCGTGCCGTCCAGGCTCGCGCCGAACACGCCGAGCGCACCCGGGAGGAGGAGGCCCGGCTGCGTGTCACCGAGGAACGGATGCGCATCGCCCGCGAGCTGCACGACGTCGTCGCCCACCACATGGCCCTGGCCAACGCCCAGGCCGGCACCGCCGCGCACCTCGCGCTCACCAGCCCCGAGCAGACCCAGAAGATCCTCACCGACCTGACCGGCACCACGTCCTCCGCGCTGCGGGAGCTGAAGGCCACGCTGGGCCTGCTGCGGCAGAACGACGAGGACCCCGGTTCCCCGGCGCTGGAACCGTCCCCCGGGCTCGCCCGCCTGCCCGAGCTGGTCACGGCGTGCGCGTCGGCGGGCCTGGACGTCACCGTCACCACCGAGGGGGAGCCGCGGCCGCTCTCGCCGGGCGTGGACCTGACGGCCTTCCGGATCGTGCAGGAGGCCCTCACCAATGTCACCAAGCACGCCGCCGCCGAGGCCGCCCACGTCACCCTCGCCTACACCGGCTCCCGTCTGCTGATCACCGTCACCAACGACGGCCCCACCGCCGCCGAGCCCGCACCGGGCCGCGGCTTCGGCGTCATGGGCATGCGCGAACGCGCCCTCTCCATCGGCGGCGAACTGTGCGCCGGGCCCCGCCCCCAGGGCGGCTTCGAGGTCACCACGGCCCTGCCGCTGCAACCCGCCACCCACCTCGCGGAAGGAACGACAGCATGAGCATCAGGGTGCTGCTCGCCGACGACCAGGCCCTGCTGCGGGCCACCTTCCGGATCCTCATCGACTCCTGCGCGGACATGGAAGTGGTCGCCGAGGCCTCCGACGGCGCGGAAGCGGTGGAGCTGACCCGCGCCCACCACCCCGACATCGTCCTCATGGACATCCGCATGCCCGGCACCGACGGCCTCGCCGCCACCGCCACGCTCTGCGCCGACCCGGAACTGTCCGCCACCCGTGTCCTCATCCTGACGACCTTCGAGACCGAGGACTACGTCGCCCAGGCGCTGCGCGCCGGTGCCAGCGGCTTCCTCGGCAAGGACGTCACCGCCGACACGCTGCTGGCGGGCCTGCGCACGGTGGCCTCCGGCGAGGCCCTCCTCTCACCCGTCGCCACCCGTTCCCTCATCACCCGCTTCCTCCTGGCCCCCGCCCCCGAGACCCACCTGGCACCGCCGGAACGCCTGGCCGACCTCACGGTCCGCGAACGCGAGGTGATGGCCCTGGCCGCGGAGGGCAGGTCCAACACCGAGATCGCCGAGGACCTGACCCTCAGCCCGCTGACCGTGCGCACCCACATCCACCGGGCCATGACCAAGCTGGACGCCCGGGACCGTGCGCAACTGGTCGTCATCGCCTACCAGACGGGTCTGGTGCGGGCGGTTCCGCCGGTGAGGTGAGGGCGCCGGTCACGGCCGGCCGAACGCCGCCACCATGAGGTTCTCCGCGACCTTGTTCATGTCCTGGCCCTTGGCGTCCGTGGAGTTGACGCTGTAGACGAGGGTGCGGGAGCCGCCGCGGGTGGCGGCGATCGCCGCGTTGTAGCCCCAGCGTCCGCCCGTCTTGCCCCACACCTCGCGGCCGCCCAGCACCTTCATCGACAGGCCCACGGAGTACGCGGCCGGCTTCCCCGTCCTGAAGTCGGTCACCTTCGGCAGGGTGAACATCTGCTCCAGCAGCGGCCCGCGCACCACCTGTCCCGCGAACAGCGCCTGCGTGAAGCGCTCCAGGTCCGCCGTCGTCGAGATGATGTCACCGGCCGCCCAGCCGTCCGTCGCCCCCCACACGGACGCGTCACGCAGTCCGGTGGTGCCGTCGTCCAGCCGCATCCGCTGGTAGCCGTGGTTGTGCGGCCCGGCGATGCGGGGGTTCTTCCCCGGGAAGTAGGTGCCGGACAGCCCCAGTGGCTTCAGCACCCGCCGGGCGACCTGGTGTTCGTAGGAGTCACCGGTGACGCGCTCGATCAGCAGTCCGGCGATCGTGTACCCGATGTTGAGGTAGTGCTGGCTCTCGCCCGGCGCGAACTCGCGCTCCTTCGACGTGGCCGAGCGGACCATGTCCTCGGGGTCGTAGACATGGAAGCGGTTCGCGTACACCTCCTCGACCGTGTTTCCGGAGAAGTCCGGGGCCGGGATGCCGTGCGTGTGGTTGAGCAACTGCCGCACGGTGACGCCCGCGTACGACGCCGGGATCAGGTCCGGCAGGTACGAGCGGGCACTGCGGTCGAGGTCCAGCTCGCCCTCGGCGGCCAGTTGCAGGGCGACCGCCGCGGTGAAGACCTTGGTCACGGAACCGGCGCGGAACCGGGCGTCCGGGTCGGCCGGCCGGTTGCTCCGCAGGTCGTGCACGCCGGAACTGCCGCGCCAGACGCCCTCGCGACCGCCGACGCGCACGAGTGCGGCGGTGGCGTCGTCGGTGGGCAGCCCGGCGATGGCCGCTGCGAGGGCGGCGCGGGTGTCGTCCGGGACCGTTTCGGACGCCGTGGTGGCCGAGCGGGGGGCCGGGGCGTGCGCGGTGGCCGGAAGAGGGGCGGCACCGGCCGGGAGGACCGACGGGCCGGCGACGATCCCCACGACGAGGAGGGCGGCCGCGAGACCACCACGAGCCGTGTTCTTCATGGTCAACTCCGTTGGTGTGAGCCGTTGTTGTGGACGGCTCCATCCTCCGGACCCGGGACGTCGCGCGGATCGCCCCCGCAGGCGGTTCCGGGCGGTCAGTTCCTCGCCGACGTGGGGGAGGAACCGGCCCGGGGCGCTCCCCCGGGCGGGGGATCCCCGGCCGCGACCAGCCCGGTCTCGTAGGCGCAGATCACGGCCTGGATCCGGTCCCGCAGCCCGAGTTTGGCCAGCACGTTGCCGACGTGCGTCTTCACCGTGTGGTCGCTGACCACCAGCTCGGCGGCGATCTCGGCGTTCGACAGGCCCCGCGCGAGCAGCAGCAGCGTCTCGCGCTCCCGCCCGGTCAGCACGTCCAGCCGGGGATCGGGCCGGCGCGGCCGGGTGGCGGCGGGCCGGGTGTACTGCTCCACCAGCCGCCGGGCCACGGACGGCGCGAGCAGCGAATCGCCCTGGGCGACGACCCGCACGGCATGCACGAGGTCGTCCCGGCGTACGTCCTTGAGCAGGAAGCCGCTCGCGCCCGCGTGCAGCGCGTCGTACACGTACTCGTCGGAGTCGAAGGTCGTGAGCATCACGCACCGGCAGCCGCCGGCACCGCTGATCTCCCGGCAGGCCTCGATCCCGTCCAGGCGCGGCATCCGGACGTCGAGCAGCGCCACGTCGGCCGCGTACCGCCGCACCGCCGCCACGGCCTCGGCCCCGTCGCCCACCTCCGCGACGACCTCGATGTCCGGCTGGACGTCCAGGATCAGGGCGAATCCGCTGCGCACCAGCTCCTGGTCGTCGGCCACGACCACCCGGATCGTCATGCCGCCGCCTCCTCCACCGGGGCCGGTACCGGCAGCCGGACCAGCACCTCGAACCCCCGCCCGTCGGCTCCCCGCCCGGTCATCGCGGTCCCTCCGTGTGCCGCGGCCCGCTCCCGGATCCCGACCAGCCCGTGCCCGCTCCCGCCGGAACCGGCCTGCGGCCCCCGCCCGTCGTCCGTCACCCGCACGCACAACTCACCGTCCTCGTACGTCAGTTGCACGGCCACGGTGCGGGCGTCCGCATGCCTGACGGTATTGGTCAGGGCCTCCTGGACGACCCGGAAGACGGTCGCCGCGACCGCCCCCGGCAGCGGCCGGGCGACGCCGGCCGTCCCGTACCGCACGTCGAGTCCACCGGCCCGCACCCGTTCGAGCAGTCCGGGCAGGTCGGCGAGGCCCGGCTGCGGCTCACGCGGGGCGGCGCCGGTGCCCTCGTCGCCGTCCTCCCGCAGCACCCCCAGCATCCGCCGCAGCTGCGCCATGGCGTCCCGCCCGGCCGCCGAGATGGCGTCGAAAGCGGCCTCGGCCCGCTCCGGCGCGGCCCGCACCGCCACCGGCCCGGCCTCCGCCTGGACGATCATCAGGCTCACCGCGTGGGACAGGATGTCGTGCATCTCCCGGGCGATCCGGGCCCGTTCCCGCGCGGCGGCCTGCTCGGCCTCGACACGGTTCGCGCGCTGCCGGGCGTCGGTGAGCCGCCCGAAGCCGTAGGCGGCCGCGAACACGAAGAGGGAGAAGGTCAGTTCACGGGCGGACCGGGTGTTGAGCCAGACCCCCACCGGCACGGCGACCAGCAGCACGGCCCCGGTGGCGATCCGCTTGCGGGCCGAGGACAGCGCGGCGATCGTGTAGACGACCACCAGCCCGGTGTACGGCAACGGCTGCCCTGGCCCGTCCAGGGTGAACCGGTACAGCGCGCTCGTGGCCAGCACCCCGAACAGCACGGCGACGGGGGCGCGCCGCCGCCAGACGAGGGGCACCACGGTGAGGGTGCTCAGCCCGTAGGCACCCCAGGTCGCCGGTGGCGCCCCGGCCGCCCGCGGCACGACGAACGGCATGGTCATCGCAATCTGCACGAGGAGCGCGAGACCGATGTCGACGACCAGGGGATTGGCCGCTCCCAGCGCCCGGCCGCGCTCCCACCACACCCGTAAGTCCCCGCGTATGCCCCCCACGCGACCACACGGTAACGGGCAGGCCGGTCCGGTGCGACCGGATCACCGCTCCCGCGTCACGCTCCCGCGGCCCGGAACTTGACCTCCCGGCGGACGGCCTCGTCGATCTCGTCGAGGGTGACCAGCGGCGTCGCCCGGGTCTGCACGGTCCCGCTGGCCTTGACGGTGAGGCTGACGGCGGCCATGGAGACGCTGTCGGGGAAGTCGACGATCATCACGAGGTCGTCCGCCCCGAAGGTGAAGTACATCGCCTCGACCCGGCCGCCGAGCCCGCTGACGACCTGCTCGACAGCGGCCCGACGCCCACTCGCCCCTTCCTGGAGCAGACCCTTGGTGCCTTCTGCGGTGTAGCTGGCCTGGATGAGGAACTTCGGCATGACTGTTTCCGCCCGTCGGTCGTCCGGTGTGCGGGATGCCTTCCCGGTGCGTCGGCGGTCGCTGTGCACGCGGGCTCGCATTCACCCGTTGGCCGGCGTCAGACGGGGTCTTCTGCCGCTTGCGTGCCGTAGAGCCTGGCCGACGCGTCGACGTGGGCCATACGGCGCAGTGCGCTGAGCACCGCCTCGCCGAGGACGGTGCCGATCACCACGCCCTCCACCATGTCCTCCACGGCCACCCGCCGGTCCACGTAGGCGAGGTCGGCCCGGGCGATCTGCTCGGCGGCGTCGGCATAGGTGTCGAGCAGTTCGGCGAAGGCTCCGTGGCCCAACCGGGTCAGCGCGGCGAGGGCCCGGGAGAGGTCGGCGGCGGCGGGGTTCGACTCGTTCGTGCGCCAGCCGCGCCGGGAGATGAGGTCCGCGACGGTGGTGCGGGCGGCGGCCGACTCGGCGTCGTCGTCTTCGGCGGCCGCACCGCCCATGCGGTCCGCCGCCGCGCCGAGCACCTTGTGCAGCGGACGCTGCGGGTCGTCGACCGCCGCCAGTACGTCCGCGATCTCGGCCACCTTCATGCCGCCGACGTCGAGCAGGGCGCGGATCAGCCGGAGCCTGCGTTCGTGCGTGTCGTCGTAGGTCGCCTGGTTGCGGCTGGTCAGCTCGCCCGCGGGCAGCAGCCCTTCCCGGACGTAGTACTTGATCGTCGGCACCGGCACCCCGGTCCTCCGGCTCAACTCTCCGATGCGCAAAGCAGGTTCACTCCTCGGCACTCGCCTCTGCCTTTCGCGCCGGCCCTTGCCGACCCGGCACCCATCATAGATAGTGGGACTATCGGATAGCGGATAGTGCTGCTATCCATCATGGACATGGGGTGGGCATGGTCTTCTTACGTACGTCCTGGCATCGACCGCTGGTGCTGTTCTCGGCCGCCATGGCGCTGATGGCGCTCGTGTCCGCGGTGGGGCTCGTGGTCGACGACCGCGTTCTCGTGGGGGCGCCGATCTGGGCCAAGCCGTTCAAGTTCTCGGTCTCGTTCGTGGCGTACTGCCTCTCGCTGGCCTGGATGCTGTCGCTCCTGCCCAGCGGCCGGCGCGTGGGCTGGTGGGCAGGCACAGTCGTCGCACTGACGAGCCTCGTCGAGATGGTGATCATCACCGGGCAGGTCGTGCGCGGTAAGCGCAGTCACTTCAACCACGAGACCCCGCTCGACGGCGCGTTGTTCAACGCGATGGCCGTCACGGTCGTCGTTCTGTGGGCCGGCACGCTCGTCGTCGCCGTGCTGCTGCTCCGCGCCCGGATCGCCGACCGGGCGTCCGCCTGGGCGATGCGCTCCGGGGTCCTGCTGGCGCTGGCGGGGGCCGCCGTCGGCTTCCTGATGACGCAACCCGCGCCAGGTCAGCGCCGGGGCGTCTCCAAGGTGGTCGGCGCGCACAGCGTGGGCGTGCCCGACGGGGGCCCCTCGATGCCGCTGACCGGCTGGTCCACGACCGGCGGCGACCTGCGGATTCCCCACTTCTTCGGCATGCACGCGCTGCAACTGCTGCCGCTGCTGGTCATGGTGCTGACGGTCCTCGCACCACGCTTCGCCCGCCTGGCGGACGACCGGGTCCGGCTGCGCCTCGTGCTGGTCGCCTCGGGGGCGTACGCCGCCGTCTTCGCCCTGGTCCTGTGGCAGGCACTGCGCGGTCAGCCCCTCCTCCGCCCGGACGGGGCGACACTCGGGGCGGCCGGCCTGATCCTCTCGGCCGTCGCTCTCGGGGCGTACGGAGCGCTGCGGCCGCCGGCCCGGACCTCCCCGTCGCTCAGCGCGCCCGGCACCGAACGCGCTCCCGCCTCCAGGGATCTCACGCCATGACCGGATTCCTCTTCGAACTCTCCTTCCTGCTGGCCGCGCCGGTCTGGCTGCTCATGATCCTCGCCCCGGGATGGGGGCCGACCGCTCGCATCGCCGGGTCACCGTTGACCGTGGTGCCAGTGCTCCTCGTGTATCTCGCGCTCGCGGTACCGGTGTTCCCCGAGCTGTGGACGGCGGTCAGCAGCCCGGACCTCGGCACCTTCCGCGACCTGACGGCCCTCCCGGGCGGTGCCGGAGCCGTCTGGGCACAGGTCATCGCCTGGGATCTGCTGATCGGGCAGTGGATGTACCGGGAGGGCCGGCGGCTGGAGCTCTCCGCGCTGGTGATGGGGCCGCTGCTGATCCTCACGGTCCTGCTGTCGCCGTTCGGACTGCTGGTGTTCCTCGTCCTGCGCGCGGCGAGGTCGCGGCGGGCGCTCGCGGTTCCGTGACGGACCGCGGTTCTCAGGTCCGCAGGTACGCCAGGACCGCCAGCACGCGGCGGTGGTCGTCCGGGGCCGACGGGGGGAGGTCGAGCTTCTGGAGGATGCTCGCGATGTGCTTGGCGACGGCGGCGTCCGCGCTCAGGGGACGGCGAACTCCAGCACGGCGCCCTTTCCGTGCTGCGCGACGACCTTCACCTTCAGGCCGGAGCCGAACTGGGCCACGCTGCCCTGGCCGCCGAGGTTCGTGAGGGTGCCCGGTGTCCTGAAGGTGACGGAGCCGTCCACGGTGACATGGACGTCCGTCCCGTTCGCCGTGATGTCGGCGGTGGAGGTCACCAGCACCTGGCACGCACCGTCCGAGCAGGCGCCGTAGTCCCTGCCGTCCGCAGCCTCGGGCAGCGGGCCGGCGGGGTCGGCCGACCGGCCCGGTGTCGCCTCGGCTGCTGCCGTGCCGCCGTTCTCGTGCGTCCCGCCGCCCCCACACCCTCCGACCGTCAGCACCAGCGCGACGACCACGATCCCGACGCCCGTACTCCTGCGCATTCGACACCCCTCTCCTCACTACGGCTCGTCCCACGGGTTCGGTTCAAACAACGACCCACCCGCTGTGTTCGCCCCGATCTGCGTTCAATTTCACTGAATTCGCACAAGCTCTTTCCGTTCTGGGCTCGCATTCTGATCACACGTCAATACCGGAGTGATAAGTTTCCAATTGACTGATGCATTTCGGAGAAACGGGGTTTCATGCGTAAGAAGATGATGGGCGTGTTGGGTGCGGTGGCGCTGGCTGGTGTCGCCTTCACTTCGGCCCCGGCGGTCGCTGCTCCGGCGGCCACCGCTTCCTCCGGCCAGGTTTCCACGCTTGCCGCGTGCCAGGGCGAGAAGATCAAGGCGCGTGAAAGCGTCAAGATCCGCAAGACCAAGAGCGTCTCGGGGACCGCGCTGGGCCTCTTCCCGAAGGGGAAGGCCGGCTGCAGCCTCAAGAACGAGAAGGCGAAGTGGTACGACGACAAGTGCGGCCAGGGCAGTGACCAGTGGGATTACATCTCCTACAACGGGACCAAGGGCTGGGTTCCTACCACCTGCATCGTCCTCGCCTAGGGACTGCGCCGACCGGCAAGGGGCCTGCCTCACCCATGGGGCGGGCCCCGGCCTTGTTGTCCGCCCGGGCGCGACGGCGGGAACCGGCCGATGGGCCGCGCGCCGTGGCCGTTCCGCTGGCGTGAACCGCGACCTTCGCTGATTGCAGGACGTCCACATTCCGCGAATGGGCTTTCGAACCGGCTTCGCCTCTCCTTCCCCTCCGTCCCTGCTGAAGCAACCGTTCTCGCAGGGGGCAGCCGGACGTGTCGAATTCCCGTCGGTGCGTGCGATCAGTGATTTCAGGACGTTGTCCCACAGGGAAAGCGGGAAATCGTTCCGGCATATCTACGATCGCAGGCTATGACCGACTCACCTCGGGACGACTCCGCCACCCGTGCGCGCTGGCAGACCTGTCTCAAGCTCGCCCGCGAACTCCTCCTCGTCGGGCCGGACGGCCAGGACCTCAAGCTCGACTACCTGCACACCCTCATCGACACGGGCCGCCTCGGCCACACCCCTCACCCGCGCAAGAAGATCCTCGTGATCGGCGCCGGGATCACCGGCCTCGTCGCCGCCCGGCTGCTCAAGGACGCCGGCCACGACGTCACCGTCCTCGAGGCCAACGCCAGCCGGGTCGGCGGACGCATCAAGACCTTCCGGGCCACCAAGCACCACCAGCCCTTCGACGACCCGGCCCAGTACGCCGAGGCCGGTGCCATGCGGCTGCCCGACTTCCACCCGCTCGTCCTCGCCCTGGTCGACAAACTCGGGCTCGGCCGCCGCCAGTTCCACAACGTCGACGTCGACCCCGGCACCGGCAGCGGGCCCGACGTCCCCGTGCCCCCGGTGACGTACACCTCCTTCACCGGCCGGACCTGGACCTACGGCGACGACAGCCCCGACTTCCGCGCGCCCGACAAGCGCGGCAACTCCTGGATCCGGGTCAACCGCGTCCAGGTGCGGCGGGCCGACTACGCCGCCGGCCCGGAGCGCGTCAACGAGGGCTTCCACCTCACCGGGGACGAAGTCCGGGCGCCCGTGGTGAAGTTGGTCGACGACGCGCTGGAATGCGTGCGCGACTACTACTCGGACGTCGTCGACGGCCAACGCGTCAACAAGCCGTTCGACGAGTGGGTCGAGGGCTGGGCCCGGGTGATCCGCGACTTCGACGGCTACTCGATGGGCGGTTTCCTGCGTGACCACGCCGGGCTCAGCGACGAGGCGATCGAGGCCGTCGGAACCCTGGAGAACATGTCCTCGCGGCTCCACCTGTCCTTCTTCCACAGCTTCCTGAGCCGCAGCGACATCAACCCGGCCGTCCGCTACTGGGAAATACCCGGAGGCAGTTGGCGCCTGCCGCACGCGCTGCACGAGGGGCTGCGCGACGAGGTGCGGCTCGGACACCGCATGATCCGCCTGGAGTACCACGACCCCAGCCGCGACACCGATCCCGAGGGCACCGGCGTGGTCGGGCCCGACAGCTGGGGCGTGGCCGTGCAGACCGTCGCCGAGAACGATCCACAGGCCCCGCCGCGCCTGTGGACGGCCGACCTGGCGATCGTCACCGTCCCGTTCTCCGCGCTGCGCTTCGTGGAGATCGTCCCCTCGATGTCGTACAAGAAGCGCCGGGCCGTCATCGAGACCCACTACGACCAGGCCACCAAGGTGCTGCTGGAGTTCAGTCACCGGTGGTGGGAGTTCACCGAGGAGGAGTGGCGGGAGGAGCTGGACCGCATCGGGCCGGGGCTGTACGAGTACTACCGGCAGGCCGCGCCGGACCTGACGCTCGCCGAGACGGACAGTGGTCCCACCCTGACGTTCGCCGGCACGGCCACCGGGCTCCTCGGCGCCGCCGTGAAGGACAGCAGCGTCACCGAGGAGATGCGGGAGCTGAACAGCGGCCTGCCGCTGCGCGGCCCCGCCGTCCGCCCGGCGACCCACTGCTTCGGCGGGGGCTCGGCCGCCGACAACCCCAACCGGTTCATGTACTACCCGTCGCATCCGGTCGAGGGCAGCTCCGGCGGTGTCGTGCTCGCCTCGTACTGCTGGTCCGACGACGCCGCCCGCTGGGACTCCATGCGCGGCGCCGAGCGCTACGTCTACGCCCTGCGCAACCTCCAGGCCCTGCACGGCCGCCGTATCGAGGTGTTCTTCACCGGGCGCGGCGCCACCAAGAGCTGGGCGCGGGACCCGTACGCCTTCGGTGAGGCCGCGATCTACACCGCGCACCAGATGACCAGCTTCCACCTGGACGTCTCCCGGCCCGAGGGGCCGGTGCACTTCGCCGGGGAGCACACCTCCCTCAAGCACGCCTGGATCGAGGGCGCCCTGGAGAGCGCCGTCCGCGCCGCCCTCGCCGTCCACCGGGCGCCGCCGGTCACCACCCCGGGCGCCGGGCGGGAAGGGGAGTGTTCATGACCGCGATCGAGCCCGGGTGCACGGTCGCCCGTTATCTCGCCCTGCGGCTGGCCGAGTTGGGCATCACCCACCTGTTCGGCGTTCCCGGCAACCACCTCGGTCCGTTCCTGACGACCCTGCGGGCCGAGGGCGACATCGAGTGGGTCGGCACGCCGACCGAGGGCGGTGCGGGCCAGGCCGCCGACGCCTTCGCGCGCATCCACGGTGTGGGCGCGGCCGCGGTCACCTACAGCGTCGGCGCGTTCAACCTCCTCAATGCCTGCGGCGGCGCCTACGTCGAGCGGATCCCGCTCGTCGCGGTCAACGCCTCGCCGCCGTACGAGCAGTGGCAGAACTACCGTGCGCTCGGGCTGCTCACCTCGCACATGAGTCCCCGCCCGGAAAGCAACCTGGACGTCTACCGGCAGGTGACCGTGGACGCGCAGGTCATCTCCAACCCGGGTCTCGCGCCCGGCCAGATCGACGCCGCGCTCACCGCGTGCCTCACCGAGCGCCGGCCGGTCTACCTGGAGGTCATGGAGGACCTGTGGGACGAGCCCTGTCCCGAGCCGGGGGCGCCGATCGTGCCCCGCGAGCGGCCGTTCAGCGCGCGGGGCCGGCACATGCTGGACCAGGCCGTCCAGGCGGTCCTCACCCTGGTCGAGGAACACCCGGGCCCGGACGGCAGGCCCCGGCCGATCGTGTGGGCCGGTGAGGAGATCGACCGGTTCCGTCTCGGCGAGCGGCTCACCGACCTGGTGGAGGCGACGGGCGTGCCGTTCTGCACCACCGTCGGCGCCAAGGCCGTCGTCGACGAGGACCTGCCGCAGTTCCACGGCGTGTACAACGGCGGTGCCAGCCACCCGGACGTGCACCGGATCTTCAAGGACTGGGCGACCTGCCGGATCGGGCTCGGCGCCTGGTCCACGTCGAAGAACCTCGGCGGCGCGAGTTGCGTCGGCGGCGACTGGGTGATGGCGGCGAACGGCGGGGTCAGCGTCGGCACGTCCTACTTCCCCGACGTCCAGCTCGAACTGCTGCTGCCGGCCCTCCAGGACGCGCTCGTGAAGGCGTACGGCACCGGGGGCCTGTCCGCCGACTACTTCGCCGAGTCCTACGCCCACCACGGCTCGCCGGGCGACCGCCCCGCGGCCCTCGAACACCACCGAGCGGCACTCAGCGTCGGCGCCTCGCGGTCCCGCCGCACGGCCGGGCACCACCTCACCTACGACGGCGTCTTCGACCGGATCAACCACTTCCTGAACCAGGACAGCGGGGAGGACTGGACGGTCGTCTCGGACGCCGCGTTCTCCCTCATCGGCTCGATGAACCTGTCGCTGCCCGCGGGCGGGTTCCTCTCACAGGTCAGCTGGCTGTCCATCGGCTGGTCGGTCGGCGCGGCCACCGGCGCCGCGCTCGCCCCCGGGCGCGAGTACGCCCGCCCGATGGTGTTCGTGGGCGACGGTGCCTTCCAGGAGACCTGCCAGGAGCTCTCCACCCACACCCGGCTCGGCATCCGCTCGGTCGTGTTCGTCATGGACAACGGCCACTTCTACGGCGTCGAGCAGATGCTGGTGCACCCGGAGTACTACGCCGGCCGGGACGCCGCCGCACCGGACTTCTACAACGTCCTCCACCCCTGGCACTACGAACGCCTCGCGGACGTCTTCGCCGGCCGGCACACCCCGGCGAACGGCGTCACCGTCACGGACACCCGCGACCTCGACGACCTCCTGGACCGCCTCACCGACCCGGCCGACCCGGTCAACGCCGGACCTCTCCTGGTCCGTGTCCGCCTCGACCGCCACGACTACCCCCGCGCGATGGCCTACAAGGTTCCGAAGGAGCAGGCACATGGCTGATCTCAACGTCCTGATCGCGTTCGACGCGGCGACGATCGTCGAACAGAACCCCAACGCCTCACGCAACCCCGACGCCCCGACCCTGGCCGACGAGAGCCTGATCTACATGACCACCCGGCACGACCACATCGTCGGCACCTCGGGAGCCGAGCTGAACCTCCGGGCCGAACCCGGGGACACCATCAAGTGGCGCGAGACGACCCTGTCGCTCGGCAGCGACTACAAGGCCCTGCTCTACCGGTACGTCAGCAGCGACAGCCGGCACCAGCTCATCCGGACGCCCGAGATCGAGGTGATCGACGGTGTCTACCCGCTGCCGAGGGAGGGCGGCGAGGGCCGGCCGGAGTTCGACACCCAGCGCTACCAGGACCACTACTGGCGCACGACCGTCAGGAAGCCCGGCAAGGTCGTCTACCACTTCTCCTTCCAGATCCTGGACCGCCACCGCCAGTTGAAGGGGTACTTCCAGTGGGACCCCTTCATCACCATCGAGGACTCCTGACGGCGTCAGGTCCCGCGTAGTCCCGCGATGAGGAGCCCGACCAGCCGGCGCGGGTCGTAGCGGGGATCGGTGTCCGCCCCGATGCACAGGTTGCCGACGCCGCGCATCAGCTCGTAGGCGTCGATGTCGGGGCGGATCTCTCCGGCGGCGGCAGCGGCTTCCAGCAGCTGCGCGCAGACGGGGACGAGCCGTTCGATGAAATAGGCGTGCAGCGTGTCGAAGCCGCTGTCGTCGGAGTGCAGTGCGGCGGCGAGGCCGTGCTTGGTCGCGAGGAAGTCGACGAACTGGTCGATCCAGCGGCCGAGCGCGGTGTGCGGGGACGCGCTGTCCGCCAGCAGGGCCGGGCCGGCCTCGGCGCAGGCGTCGACCTGGTGCCGGTAGACGGCGACGATGAGGTCCGCCCGGGTCGGGAAGTGGCGGTAGATCGTGCCCACCCCGACTCCGGCCCTGGCCGCGATGTCCCGCACCGGCGCGTCGACGCCGGAGATGACGAAGGCCGCGGCGGCCGCGTCGAGCAGGGCCGCCTTGTTGCGCCGGGCGTCCTTCCGCCCGGAGGAGGCCGTACGCCCGGCGTCCTCGTCGCTGTGGTTCATCGCGCTGCTCCGTCCACCCTCGTGCTCCGTCCGGCCATGCCCGGACCACCTGCTTGCCAAAACGGAACCATGTTCCGTATCGTCTCTTCCGGAACGGCGTTCCGTTTCCCATGATGCCAGAGCAGGAGGCACAGTCATGCAGTACCGCACGTTGGGCCGCACCGGTGTACAGGTCAGCTCCCTCGCGCTCGGCGCGATGAACTTCGGCGCGATCGGGCGCACCGGTCAGGACGAGGCCACCGCGATCGTGGACGCCGCTCTCGACGCCGGGATCAACCTCGTCGACACGGCCGACATGTACGGCGGCGGCGAGTCGGAGGAGATGGTCGGCAAGGCCATCGCCGGCCGCCGTGACGACATCGTGCTGGCCACGAAGGCGGGCATGCCGATGAGCGACGAGCGCAACCACCGTGGGAGTTCGCGCCGCTGGCTGGTCACCGAGCTGGAGAACAGCCTGCGCCGGCTCGGTGTCGACCACGTCGACCTCTACCAGATCCACCGCTGGGACCCGGAGACCAGTGACGAGGAGACGCTGTCGGCCCTGACCGATCTGCAACGCGCGGGGAAGATCCGCTACTTCGGCTCCTCGACGTTCCCCGCGTACCGCGTGGTGCAGGCCCAGTGGGCGGCCCGCGAGCACCGGCTGGGCCGCTACGTCACCGAACAGCCCAGCTACTCGATCCTCCAGCGCGGGATCGAGGCCCATGTCCTGCCCGTCGCCGAGGAGTACGGGCTCGGCGTCCTGGTGTGGAGCCCGCTGGCCTCGGGCTGGCTCTCGGGCGCGGTCCGCGCGGGCCGGGACGTGACGACCCACCGCTCGGGGTTCATGCCGGAGCGCTTCGACACCGGCATCCCGGCCAACCGGGCCCGGCTCGACGCCGTCGAGCGGCTCGACGAGGTCGCCGACCAGGCCGGTCTGACCCTGATTCAGCTCGCCCTCGGTTTCGTCACCGCGCACCCGGCCGTGACCAGCGCGCTCGTCGGACCCCGCACACTCGACCATCTGCGGGCCCAACTCGCCGCCGCCGACACCGTGCTCCCCGCCGACGTCCTCGACGCGATCGACGCGATCGTGGCCCCCGGCACCGACCTGGCCGCGCACGAGAAGTACGACACCCCGCCGGCCCTCCTCGACCCGGCCCTGCGCCGCCGCTGACCGGCAGCGCGGTCAGCACCTGCGGCCAGCCCTGCGGACAGGGGCCCTTTCACTATGCCCGCCCGGGTCGCGCGGCCTGGCACCGCACCTCGCCGCGTTGCCGGAGCGCCCACGTGGCTCCGCCACGAAGGCGCTCCGGCGCCTTGCGATGCACGGCGCCAGACCACGCGACCTGACCGGCCGCTCATAGTGAAAGGACCCCTTAGGGTGAGCGACGTGGAGCTCCTGCACCTGCGCTACTTCGTCGCCGTCGCCCAAGAACTGAACTTCTCCACCGCGGCCCGCAAACTGCACATGGCGGCCTCGCCGTTGAGCCGGCGGATCAAGGATCTCGAGAACGAGCTCGGACACCGGCTGTTCGACCGGGACACCCATCATGTGCGGCTCACCACGGCCGGCAGCGCGCTGCTGCCGATCGCGCGCGGGATTCTGGAGCAGGTCGACTCCATCCAGTGGCGGCTGGACGAGACCGCCCGCCCGCGGCGGACCACCCTGCTGCTCGGCGTGCCCAGCGGTGTCCATCCGGACCTGCGGACCCGGATGGACGACCTCGCCGAGCGGGTCGCCGACCGGTTCGAGATCAAACGCTGGCCGGGCGGCACCGAGCGGCTGGTGGACGCGGTGTGTGACGGCAGACTGGCGCTGACCCTGGCCCGGCTCCCGGTCGGCGGCGACCCGGCCCTGGAACAGCTGCCGGTGATGTCGGAGCGGCTCGGCGCGGTCGTGCCCAGGGACCGGTTCGCGGGGCGGGAGTCGATCGCCCTGGCGGAACTGACCGAGCTCGCCTACGCGGGCTCCCCGACGGCGGTGACCAACGCCTACTTCCGCGGGCTCGACCAGCAGCTCTCCGAGCTCGGCATCCGGAAACGGATCGAACTGGGCAGTGCCACTTTCGAGGGAGTTTCCGAAATCGTCTCCAGTGGTCTGGCATTTTCCATTTCCATGCTGGATCCGCGGAGCCCGGTGCAGAATTACCGTCTCGACAATGTGACCGTCCTGCCCTTCTCGGATTTCCATCCCCGGCTCGAGACCGGACTGCTGTGGCGCAAGGACCGGGCGCGCGGCGGTGACCTGGAGGAAGTCATCGCCGCCGCCCGGGAGGTCTTCGCCGAACCACTCCACGCATAAACTCCGCGAACGCTTCACAAAGCGGTATGACCACTGCGGTCATACCGCTTTTCGTTATTCGGTCATTCCGTTTCCCACACCCGCTTGCTAACTTAGTTTCCAGATACACATACATGGCGAAGCGAGGAACGGAAGGAAAAGTGATGACGGACCTCACGGACACCGTCGCCGGCCCCCTGGAGGGCGTGCGCGTGATCGACCTGTCGACCGTGGTGATGGGCCCCTATGCCGCCCAGATCCTCGGCGACCTGGGCGCCGACGTGATCAAGATCGAGTCGCCCTCCGACACCGTACGCGTGGGCCACTACAAGACCACGCCGGGCATGACACCGCTGAACCTCAACGTCAACCGCAACAAGCGCAGCGTGGCCCTCAACCTCAAGGACGACACCGACCGCGAGCGGGCGCTGCGGCTGATCGACACGGCGGACGTGCTGATCACCAACATGCGGCCCGGCGCGCTGCACCGCCTCGGCCTGTCCTACACCGACATCGCCGCCCGCAACCCCGGCCTCGTCTACGCGCACGCCCAGGGCTTCCGCAGCGACTCGGACCGCGCCGGCAACGCCGCGTACGACGAGACCGTGCAGGCTGCTTCCGGCCTGGTCGACATCGCCGACCGCGCGCTGGGCGAGCCCGTCTACCTGCCGACCATCATCGGCGACAAGGTCTCCTCACTGACCATCGCCTACAGCGTGCTGGCCGCCCTGCTGCACCGGAACCGGACCGGCGAGGGCCAGCTCGTCGAGATCCCGATGACGGACACGCTGATCGCGTTCAACCTGGTCGAGCACCTGGCGGGACACACCCACGTGCCCGAGACCGCCCCTACCGGGTTCCCGCTCTCGATGCTCAAGGGCCACAAGGCGGTGCGCACCAAGGACGGCCTCGCCTGCGTCATCCCGTACAACCCGCAGAACTACCGGGACTTCTTCACCGCCGCCGGACGCCCGGACCTCGCCGAGGACCCGCGGGTGGCCGGGGACGCCATCGACAGCGCCGACCACGAGGACCTCGCCGCGCTGATCGGCGTCTGCGCGCCGGAACTGACCACCGAGGAGTGGGCGGAGGTCTGCGCCAAGCACAGCATCCCGATGGCGCCGGTACTGGAACTGGAGCGCGCCCACGACGACCCCTACGTCCGCGACGGCCACCTGCTCGACACCGTCGAGCACCCCACCGAGGGCTCGGTCCGCACCATCGGCATCCCGCTGCGTTTCTCCGCCACGCCCGGCTCGATCCGCCGTCTGGCGCCGGTCGCGGGCCAGGACACCGAGGACGTCCTCGCCGAACTCGACGCCACCACCCGCTGATCGCCCCAGGAGGACAGTCATGAGCACCCCCACACCTCCCGTCGTGCGCACCGAACGCATCGGCTCCACCCTGCTGATCACCCTCGACCGCCCCGAGGCCCGCAACGCCGTGAACGCGGCGACCGCCACCGCGCTGGCCGCCGCACTCGACGAGCTGGAGGCCGACCCCGATCTGCGGGCCGGCGTCCTGACCGGCGAGGGCGGCACGTTCAGCGCAGGCATGGACCTCAAGGCCGCCCTGCGCGGCGAGTCGCCCGAGGTCGAGGGCCGCGGCTTCGGCGGCCTGACCGAGGCCCGGCCGGACAAGCCCCTCATCGCCGCCGTGGAGGGCTTCGCCATGGGCGGCGGCTTCGAACTGGCCCTGGCCTGCGACCTGATCGTCGCCGCCGAGGACGCCCGGTTCGGCCTGCCCGAGGTCAAGCGCGGCCTGATCGCCGCGGGCGGCGGCGTGATCCGGCTGCCTCAGCGCATCCCGTACCACCTCGCGATGGAGTTCCTGCTGACCGGCGAGCCGGTCGACGGCCGCCGGGCAGGCGAACTGGGTCTGGCCAACCGGGTCACCGCGAAGGGGCAGACCGTCGCCGAGGCGCTCCGCCTCGCCGAACGGGTCGCGGAGAACGCCCCGCTCGCCCTCAGGGCCGTCAAGCGCGTCGTGCGTGCCGCCGACGGAGCGTCCGAGGAGGAGGCCTTCGCCTTCCAGCGCACCCAGATGAAGACCCTGATGGCCTCGGACGACGTGCGCGAGGGCATGACCGCCTTCGCCGAGCGCCGCCCCGCGCGGTGGACCGGGCGGTGAGCCGGACATGAAGGCCGCAGACGTACGGCAGCACGTCACCACCCCCCTCACCAGTCCGGCGTACGCGCCGATGGCCCCGCGGTTCACCGACCGCGAGTACCTCAACGTCGTCTACCGCACCGACCCCGAGGCGCTGCGCGCCGTCGTCCCCGAACCGCTGCGGATCGCCGAGCCGCTGGTCCGCTTCGAGGTCATGAAGATGGGCGACGTCAGCGGATACGGCCCCTACACCGAGGCCGGCCAGGCGATCCCCGTCGCATTCGAGGGCGAGCACGGCGAGTACCTGCACGCGATGTACCTCGACAACTTCCCGGCGACCGCCTCCGGCCGCGAGGTGTCCGCCTACCCGAAGGTCATCGGCTCACCGGCGCTGTACGTCGACTCCGGCGCGCTCGTCGGCACCCTCGACCACGGCGGCCTGCGGGTCGCCACCGCGACGATGGGCTACAAGCACCACGAGCTGGACCGGGCCGAGGCCGAGGCACAGATCACCGTGCCGGCCTTCATGCTCAAGACGATCCCCGGCTACGACGGTCTGCCGCGCGTGCAGGAACTCGTCCGCACCCGCATCACCGACGTCACCGTCAAGGGCGCCTGGACCGGCCCCGCCCGGCTCCAGCTGTTCCAGCACGTGCTCGCCCCGCTGGCCGACCTGCCGGTGCTGGAGGTCGTCTCCGCGAGCCACATCCTCACCGACCTGACGCTGGCAGGCGTCGAGCCGGTCCACGACTACCTGAGGGGAGCCGCGTCATGACCCGCGCCTTCCGCACCGCCGCGGTGATCGGCGCCGGGACCATCGGACTGTCCTGGGCGACCCTGTTCGCCGCACACGGACTGACCGTCCGGGTGACCGACCCGCGCCCCGACCTCGCCGAGGCCGTGGACGAGGCCCTGGCCACCTACGCCCCGCATCTGGCCGCCCGCGGCCTGCACGTGACGGGCCTCGCCGACCGCGTGCACCTCGCTGACGGCGTCACCGAGGCCGTCCGGGACGCCGACGTCGTCCAGGAGAACGGCCCCGAGCGGCTCGAGTTCAAGCAGGACCTCTTCGCCAAGCTGGTCCGGGAGGCCCCCGGCCACGCGCTGCTGCTCAGCTCCTCGTCGGCGATCCCGTCCAGCGCGTTCACCCGTGAGCTGCCGGACGAGGCCGCCGCCCGGGTCCTGATCGGCCACCCCTTCAACCCGCCGCACCTGGTCCCGCTCGTCGAGGTCGTGCCCGGCGAACGTACCGCCGAGGACGCCGTGCTGGACGCGGTGGACTTCTACACCTCGGTCGGCCGCACCCCGGTCGTCGAGCGCAAGGAGATCCCCGGCTTCGTCGGCAACCGCCTCCAGAACGCCCTCAGCCGCGAGGCGGTGTACCTCGTCCAGGAGGGTGTGGTGACACCGGAGGACCTCGACAAGGTCGTGATCAACTCGCTGGGCCTGCGCTGGGCCACGGTCGGGCCGTTCCTCGGCGCGCACCTGGGCGGCGGACCCGGCGGCTACCGGCACCTGGTCGAGCACATCGGCAAGTCGATGCCGCGGACGGGGGCGGAACTCGGCACCCCGTCGCAGACCGAGGAACAGAACGAGGAACAGAACGAGGAACGACAGGAACGGCTCATCGAAGCCGTGGAAAAGGCCTACGGCTCCTCCACGTACCCGGAACTCACCGGGGCGCGCGACCGCAGGCAACTCGCTGTCCTGGCAGCCCTGGACGGCGCGGACAAGGAGGAGAACTGAGATGACCACCACCATGGAACCGCTCGAGGATCAGCTGACCGCCGACTTCTACAACTACGAGTCCCTGCTGCCGGACGACGAACGCAAGCTGCTCCTGAAGGCCCGCGCCCTCATGCGCGACCAGGTCAAGCCGCTGGTCAACGAGAACTGGGCCAAGGACGCGTTCCCGACCGAGCTCATCGGCCTGTTCCGCGACAGCGGCCTCGCCGGCCTGCCCTACGAGGGCTACGGCGAGCACCGTCCCGCCGTCAGCAACCTGCTCAGCGGCACGATGGCCATGGAGATGGCCCGCACCGACGCCTCGGTCTCCACCTTCTTCGGCGTCCACAACGGCCTGGCGATGTACTCGATCCACTCCGGCGGAGACCAGGAGCAGCGCGACCGCTGGCTCCCGGCGATGGCCGCGATGGACAAGATCGGCGCGTTCGCCATGACCGAGCCGCTCGGCGGGTCCGACGTCGCGGGCGGCATGCGCACCACGGCCCGGCGCGAGGGAGACGCCTGGGTACTGAACGGCGCCAAGAAGTGGATCGGCAACGCCACCTTCGCCGACTACGTCGTGGTGTGGGCCCGGGACGAGGACGACAACCACGTCAAGGGCTTCGTCGTGGAGAAGGGCACGCCCGGCTTCGACCCCGTGAAGATCGAGGGCAAGATCGCCTTCCGCATCGTCGAGAACGCCGAGATCACCCTGACCGACGTCCGGGTGCCGGAGGCCAACCGCCTGCGGAACATCGACTCCTTCCGCGACGTCGCAGAGATCCTGCGCGCGACCCGTGCGGGCGTGGCCTGGCAGGCGCTCGGTGTCATGATCGGCGCCTACGAACTGGCCCTGGACTACGCCCGGGAGCGCAAGCAGTTCGGCCGCCCGATCGGAGGCTTCCAGCTCGTACAGGATCTGCTGGTCAAGAGCCTCGGGAACATCACCGCGTCCTGGGGCATGATGGTGCAGCTCGCCCGGCTGCAGGACGCGGGCATCTTCCGCGACGAACACTCCTCGCTGGCCAAGGCGTTCGTCACGTCCCGGATGCGGGAGGTCGTGGCCTGGAGCCGTGAGATCTTCGGCGGCAACGGCATCCTCCTGGAGCACGACATCGCCCGCTTCTTCGCCGACGCCGAGGCGATCTACTCCTTCGAAGGCACCCGCGAGATGAACACCCTGATCGTCGGCAAGTCGATCACGGGCCAGAGCGCCTTCGTCTGAACCGCCCGCTCCTGAACTTCCATGGTCCTGCCCGATATCGGGCAGGACCATGGAAGTTTCGCGTTGTCCCGACCTAGAGTTGCCGTTCGTCGTGAACAAGCCTGAACAAGCGTCAACAAACGTGAACAAAGGGGGATTCATGCGCTCGCTGCCCACCGGTACGGAGGCCGTGGTCTTCGACTGCGACGGCCTTCTGGTCAACACCGAGGACTGCTGGACGGTGGCCGAAACGGCGGTCTTCGCGGCCCACGGCCTGCCGTTCGGCCCCGCCGAGAAGGCCCTGGTCCTCGGCCGGACCCTGGAAGCCGCCGGGGAGGCCATGGCCGAGCACTTCGGACGGCCCGGAGCGGGCGCGGAGATCGCCGCCGGTCTTCTCGCCCGGGTACGCAAGGAGTTGGCGCGGGGCGCCGAGGCCCTGCCCGGAGCGGTGGACCTGGTGCGCGCCTGCCGGGCGAGCGTGCCGGTGGCCGTGGCCAGCAACAGCCCGCGGGAACTCCTCGACACGGCACTGGAGTCGGCCGGCCTGCGCGACTTCTTCCCCATGTCGTTCGCGGCCGACGAGGTGAGCTCCCCCAAGCCGGCCCCGGACCTCTACCGCACGGCGTGCGCGGCGCTCGGCGTCGCTCCGGAGCGTTCCGTCGCCTTCGAGGACTCGGCCACGGGCGTCGCCGCGGCACGTGCCGCCGGCCTCTTCGTGGCGGTTGTACCGTCCCTGCCCGGAGGTGCCCCCGACCACGACTGGCTGGGCACGAGCCTGGCCGAACCCGAACTGCTGGACTGGGCCGGGGGACTGGGCCCGGGCGGCCCCCGCTGACCCACTCGCTGTCCGGTTTGGCCGCTACTGCGGATGGTGACTTCCTGGCACGCTGACCAGCACCCGCGCGGCCAGCAGGACCGGAAGGAAGCGCCAGCATGATCGAGTGGAAGCCCCTGGGCACCGGAGCCAGGCCCGTCCCGAAGCCCGTGGCGACCCCGTTGGTCTGGGCCGGGGCCTTCGGCGGCGCACTCGTCCTGGTGGTGCTCCTCAACACCGTGGTGGGACCCGGCCGTCCGGAGATGGCACTCCCGGCGCTGTCCCTGCTGGCCGCCCTGCTCGGCCTGTGCGCACGCTTCACGGCCGCCCCCGGCACGGCCGTCCTCTGCTGGCTCTTCCTCAACGGCTTCGTCATCCCGCCCGCCGGCACCCTCACCTGGGCCGGTCACCGCGACACCACCTGGCTCGCCTGTCTGCTCACCGCCACCCTCGTCGGCACACTCCTGGCCCGCCTGCGCCACGCCCGCGCCGCCTACCGCCGCCTCGCCCCCGGCAGCGACCGGGAGTCCTGAGGGTCCTGGTCTCGCCGCCCTAAGAGACTGTTAGGACTTGGTTCACGCCGTTGAGCGGCGCTGTTCCCGCCATCGACCCTGTGTGCTCCCGGGCCGCAGACAAGGGAGTTCCGATGGCCACACCGACCACCGCCGCGCGCGGGCAACAGCCGCGCCAGGGCGAACGCAGGGTCGTCAGCAACATCGTGCGCGGATCGATCGGCAACCTGATCGAGTGGTACGACTGGTACGCGTACACCGCCTTCAGCGTCTACTTCGCCTCCGTCTTCTTCCCCTCCGGCGACCAGACCGCCCAACTGCTGAACACCGCCGCGGTGTTCGCCGTCGGCTTCCTGATGCGGCCGATCGGCGGCTGGGTCCTCGGCCGCTACGCCGACCGCCGGGGCCGGCGCGCGGCGCTGACGCTCTCGGTCACGCTCATGGCGGCCGGTTCGCTGATCGTCGCCCTGACCCCCTCGTACGGGTCGATCGGGGTCGCCGCGCCGGTGCTCCTGGTGGCCGCGCGGCTGCTGCAGGGCCTCTCGGTGGGAGGGGAGTACTCGACCTCGGCCACCTACATGTCCGAGGTGGCCTCACCGGGCCGCCGCGGCTACTACTCCAGCTTCCAGTACGTCACCCTCATCGCCGGCCAGCTGACGGCGCTCGGCCTGCAGATCGTCCTGCAACAGCTGCTCAGCACCGCGCAGATGGAGTCCTGGGGCTGGCGGATCGCGTTCGTGGTCGGTGCCGCTGGGGCGGTGGTCGTGCTGTGGCTGCGGCGCGGCATGGACGAGTCCGAGAGCTTCGAGCGTGCCGCCGAGGAGGGCGAGAAGGGCGAGAAGAGCGAGCAGGGGCAGAGCGGCCCGGCCCGCGGCAGCCTGCGGCTGCTGCTGTCCTACCCGCGGCAGTGCCTGACCGTCGTCGGACTGACCATGGGCGGCACGCTGTTCTTCTACACGTACACGACGTACCTGCAGAAGTTCATGGTCAACACCAGCGGCATCGCCAAACCGACCGCGGCCTGGATCAACTTCTTCGCGCTGCTCGTGTTCGTCGTGCTCCAGCCGGTCGTGGGCCTGCTCTCGGACCGGGTGGGGCGCCGCCCCCTGCTGATCGCGTTCGGGGTGCTGGGCACCGTGGTGGTGGTGCCCTCGCTCACTCTGCTGTCCCACACCAGCGACCCCGTGTACGCGTTCCTGCTCATGGTCGTGCCGCTGGCCGTCAGCTCCCTGTACACGTCGATCAGCGCGGTGGTGAAGGCCGAGCTGTTCCCGACCTCGATCCGGGCCCTTGGCGTCGGCCTGCCCTACGCCCTGACCGTGGCCGTGTTCGGCGGGACCGCCGAGTACGTCGCCCTCTGGTTCAAGGACGCCGGGCACGAGAACTGGTACTTCTTCTACGTCACCGCCTGCGTCCTGGTCTCGCTGCTCGTCTACATTCGGATGCGCGAGACCTCGGAGGCGTCCCCGCTGGACGAGGACACCTCCCGGTCCCGCGGCTGACGAGGCGGGAAGGAGGCGGACCGTGCGGGTGCTGCTGGCCGAGGACGACGACGGGGTGGCGGGCGCGCTGACCGAGGCGCTGTACGACAACGGTCATCTGCCGGCCCGGGTGCGGCGCGGCGAGGACGTCCTCGCCCGCCACCGGCAGGCGGACCTGCTGCTGCTCGACCTCGGCCTGCCCGACCTGGACGGTCTGGAGGTGCTGCGCAAGCTGCGCGCGGTGAGCGCCCTGCCGGTGGTCGTCCTCACCGCGCGGGGCGACGAACGGTCGGTGGTGCGCGGCCTGCGGCTGGGCGCCGACGACTACCTGGTCAAGCCGGTCCGGCTGGCCGAGCTGCTGGCCCGCATAGAGGCCGTCACCCGCCGCGCCACCACGTCCGCCGCCCCGGCGCCGCGCACCGTGCGCGCCGCCGACGTCGAGGTCGACCTGGACGCGCGCCGGGTGACCGTCGGCGGGGCGGAGGTGCGGCTGACCACGAAGGAGTTCGAGGTCCTCGCCGCGCTGGCGGCCCGGGCCGGCACGGCGGTCAGCCGCCAGCAGCTGATGGACGAGGTGTGGGGCGACGCCTTCCTCGCCGTGTCCCGCTCGCTCGACGTGCACCTCACCCAGGTGCGGGCCAAACTCGGCCGCCCCGAGGTGCTGACCACCATCCGCGGCTTCGGCTACCGCTTCGGCGACTGAGCCGGCCCTCCCGCACAGGTCCTGTTCATGCGCACCCGCGTCCTCACCGTCGTCCTGGCCTTCGCGGTCCTCGCGGTGGCCGGCTTCGCCGTCCCGCTGCTCGCCGTCACCGCCGCGCAGCGCACCCAGCAGCTCGTCGCGGCGCGCACCGCCGACCTCGACCGGTTCGCCTCCCTGGCCGAGCAGGCCGCCGAGAGCGACGACACCGGCGCCCTGACCGCCGAGGTCCTCCGCTACACCGAGCTGTACGGCGAAGCGGTCGTGGTCGTCGACGCCCGCCGGGCCCCCGTGGTGCAGACGGGCGGGCTGCGGGCCGCCGACCCGGCCGTCGCCCGGCTCGTCGACGCCGCGCTGCGCAATCAGCCCGTCTCGCCCGGAGGGACGCTGCGGCCGTGGTCCCGGGGCGACCGGCTGCTCGCCCGCCCCGTGGGCACCGGCACCCGGGTGTCCGGGGCGGTGGTGCTGCGCTCCTCGGTGCGGGCCGCCGCGGACGACATCGCCCTGCGCTGGGCGCTCGTCCTGGCCGGCGCCGGCCTGTTCGCCGTGGCGTGCGTGCTGCTCGCCCGCCGGGCCACGCAGTGGGTCGTACGGCCGCTGCACCGCCTCGACCGCGCCGTCGGCACCCTGGCCGCCGGTCTGCCGCCCGAGCACGCGCGGGCCGGTGGCCCGCCGGAGCTGCGCCAGCTGGCCAACGGCTTCAACCGCATGGCCGACGCGGTCACCACCGCCCTGGAGCAGCAGCATCGCCTGGTGGCCGACACCTCGCACCAGCTGCGCAACCCCCTGGCCGCGCTGCGCCTGCGTATCGACTCGCTCCAGCCCCATGTGCGCACCTCCGCCACCCGCACCTACTCCGGGGTGACGGCCGAACTCGAACGCATGGAGCACCTGCTCGACGACCTGCTCACCCTGGCGAACGCCGAGCACCGCGCCGGCGAACTGGCCATGGCCGAGACTCGGGAGGCCTCCTGCGACGCGGCGGCGGTCGCCGCGGCCCAGGCCGGGCTCTGGCGGCCGGTGGCCGAACAGGCCGGAGTCCGCCTGGAGTTCGTCCCGGGCCCGGCCGTCCGCACGGCCTGCACGGAGGGCGAACTGGCGCAGGTCGCCGACATCCTCCTCGACAACGCGATCAAGTACGCCGGGAGCGGCGCCCGCGTCGAGACGCGCTGTTTCAGCGACGGCCCGGACGCGGTGTTCGAGGTCCGTGACGACGGGCCGGGCCTCGCCACCGGCGAACTGCCCCGGGCGGGCACCCGCTTCTGGCGCGCGGAACGCCACCGCGACGTGCGGGGCAGCGGCCTCGGCCTGGCCATCGCCGAGCGGCTGGTGGCCGGTCGCGGCGGACGCGTCGAGTTCGCGGCGGCCGCACCGCACGGCCTGCGCGTCCGGGTCGTCCTCCCGCACGGGCCCACGCCATGACCCGCCCCGCCGACGGCCGGGTGGAGACCGCCCCGGGCGTTCCCGCACCGGCCGGCCCCGCCCGCCGCACCGCCCTGCGCGCCGCACTGGGTGCGGCGTGCACCAGCCTGCTCGCGGGCGCCACGACGGCCGACGCACGGCACACGGACCGCGGCCCGGAGGGCGGCCTGCGGGTGGCGACCGGCGAGTCGGACGGCTTCTACACGGCCTTCGGCCGGCTGCTCGCCGCCGAGGTCACGGCGGCCTACCCGCGGCTGTCCTGCGAGGTGATCAACAGCGAGGGCAGCGTGGCCAACATACGGCTGCTCCAGGCACGCCGGGCCGATGTGGCGCTGGCCCTGTCGGACATCGCCTGGGCCGCGTACGGCGGCACCGAGCCGTTCGGCCACCGCGTGCCGCTGCGCGCCATCGGCAGGGTCTACGAGAACTACGTCCAACTGGCGGTGCGCTCCGGGTCGGGCATCCGCAGCGTGGCCGGACTGGCCGGCCGTACCGTCTCGCTGGGCGCGGCCGGCTCCGGCGGTGCCGTGCTCGGCGACCGGCTGCTGCGTGCCGCGGGCCTGACCCCGGGCACCGACGTGCGGGTCCGGCACCTGCTGATGCCGCAGGCGGGGCGCGCGATGCGGGCCGGTGCCATCGACGCCCTGCTGGTCGCGGGAGGAGTGCCGCTGCCCGTGCTGTCCGGGCTGGACACCGACCCCGGCATACGTCTGCTGCCGCTGTCCGGCCTGCTGCCGCGGCTGCGGGCGGGCCTGGGCCGGGCGGGTTCGGGTCTGGAGGTGGTGACGGTGCCCGCCGGGGCGTACCGGGAGACGCCCGAGGTGCCCACCATCGGCGTCGCCAACCTCCTGCTCTGCCGCCCCGGCCTGTCCGCCCCCGTCGCCGCCGCCCTCACCCGCGTCCTGGTCCGCCGGGCCACCAGCCTCGTCCCCGCCCCGGCCCTCGGCACCCAGTTCCTCGACGCACGCAGCCTGATCTCCACGGGGGCCGTCCCCCTGCACCCGGGGGCGGTCGCCGCCTATCGCGAGCTGCACGGTTAGCGGCCCCGGCCGGTGGGACACCCCCTAGGATCGCTGCCATGGCCCTGACCATGAACGACGTGGACCGGTTCGAGGCCTCCAGGCCGCGTCTGGAGGCCATCGCCTACCGCCTTCTCGGTTCGGCGAGCGAGGCCGAGGACGCCGTGCAGGAGACGTACCTGCGCTGGCAGGCCGCCGACACCGGGCGGATCGAGGTGCCCGAGGCCTGGCTGACGAAGGTGCTCACCAACCTGTGCCTCAACCAGCTCACCTCGGCACGCGCCCGGCGCGAGACCTACGTGGGCCAGTGGCTCCCCGAGCCGCTGCTCGCCGGGGACCCGATGCTCGGCCCGGCCGACACCGCCGAGCAGCGGGAGTCCGTGTCGTACGCGGTGCTCGTCCTGCTGGAGCGTCTGTCCCCGGGCGAGCGGGCGGTGTACGTGCTGCGGGAGGCGTTCGAGTACCCGCACCGGGAGATCGCCGAGATCCTCGACATCTCCGAGGCCGCCAGCCAGCAGATCTTCCACCGGGCCAGGAAGCACGTCGCGGAGGGCAAGGTCCGCACCGAGATCGACGAGGCCGCGGCCCGGCGGGTCATCGACGAGTTCCTCGCGGCCGCCACCAGCGGCCGGACGGAGCCGCTCGTACGGCTGCTCACCGAGGACGCCGTCTCGATCGGTGACGGCGGCGGCAAGGTCCCGGCCCGTGCCAAGGCGTTCGAGGGCGCGGCCGCGGTCGCGCGGTTCATGCGGGGCCTGTTCAAGCCCAGCAAGGCCAAGCGGGCCCTGGTCGGCGGCTCGCCCGAGGTGTTCGCCGCGACCGCCAACGGCGGCCCCGCCCTCGTCGCGGTCGTCGACGGCCGGGTCATCGGCGTCATGTGCCTGGAGATCACTGCCGAGGGCATCGCCGCGTTCCGCAACCAGGTCAACCCCGACAAGCTCGAACGAGCGACGAGGCGGTGGGCGGCCGGAGACCACGGAGAGCCTCTCACCTCGATGTGACCTGCTTCACACCGTCTTCCTGTCAGGAAACGGCGGGCTGCCCGGTTCAGGTGGCGAACCCGCTCGAGACAGGAGACCCAAGCCATGCAGCACCGCATCATCGTCCTCGGAGCCGGCTACACCGGAGCCATCGCCGCCGGACGCCTCGCCAGGCGGCTGCACCGCGAGGACGTCGCCATCACCCTCGTCAACCCGGAACCCGACTTCGTCGAGCGCGTGCGGATGCACCAGCTCGCGACCGGCCAGGACCTCAGGCCCCGGCCCTTCCACGAGATGTTCGCGGGCACCGGCGTCGAGCTGAGGCTCGCGCGGGTCACCGGCGTCGACGTGGAGCGCCGGACCGTCGCCGTCACCGGCGAGGACGGCGACGGGGAGCTGGAGTACGACACCCTCGTGTACGCCCTCGGCAGCGGCTGGAACGACCAGGGGGTCCCCGGCACCGCCGAGTACGCCCATGAGATCGCCGGCCGGCCCGGAGCGCTCCGGCTGCGCGAGCGGCTGGCCGGTCTGGACGCCGGGCAGACCGTCGTCGTGGTCGGCGGTGGCCTCACCGGGGTGGAGGCCGCGACCGAGATCGCCGAGGCCCGCCCGGATCTCGACGTGGCCCTCGCCGCCCGCGACGGCCTCGGCGACTGGCTCTCCGCCAAGGGCCGCGCGCACCTGCGCAAGGTCGTCGACGAACTGGGCATCACGGTGCACGAGCACACCGCCGTCACCGGCGTCGAGGCCGACCGCGTCACCACCGCCGACGGCACCTCCCTCCCGGCGGCCGTCACCGTGTGGACGACGGGCTTCGCCGTCCACCCGATCGCTCGGGCCACCGCCCTGGAGGTGACCGGCACCGGCCAGATCGTGGTCGACCGCACCATGCGCTCGGTCTCCCACCCGGACGTCTACGCGGTCGGCGACGCGGCCCTGGTGGCGGGCCCCGGCGACAAGCCGCTGCGGATGTCCTGCGCCTCGGGTGTCCCCACCGCGTGGCAGGCCGCCGACGCCATCGCGGCGCGACTGACCGGCGGGAAGATCCCGGCCGTGCCGCTGCGCTACTTCAACCAGTGCATCTCGCTGGGCCGCAGGGACGGCCTGATCCAGTACGTCACCGCCGACGACCGGTCCGTACGCGCGGCCCTGACCGGGCGGCTCGCCGCCCTCTACAAGGAAGTGGTCTGCAAGGGCGCGGCCTGGGGCGTCGCCCACCCGGTCCTGACGCCGACCCGGCGCCGCCGCGTGGTGCGGGAGACCGCACGGGCGGAGGCACCGGCTCCTCTCGCGAGGGTCTGACGCTAGGGGCGCTCACCGAACTGGAGGAGGCCGCCGAGAAGGAAGCACGCGGCTCCGACCAGGGTGCCCCAGTTGGCGACGCCGGCGTCGACCATGCTGCCGGTGGCGGGACGGGTGAAGCCGGCGATCGCCGAGACCATGAAGAGGACGGAACCGAACTGGTTCACCGCGACGATCCACCAGCCCAGACTGCGGCGGCGGAAGCAGAACCGTCCGTGGCAGACCTCCACGAACGCGAGATGCCCGGAGACCAGGAAGAGCACGCAGCCGATCACGTCCGGGACCCAGACCAGCCGGTTGACCTGCTGGACGCTCAGCCCCTGCAGGAAGGAGTCCAGCAGGTCGACGGCGAACACGAGGGTGCCGAAGAAGAGGACGACCGCGCTCAGCCAGTCCACCCGGTCCGGCTCGTAACTCCACCAGCGCCAACCGGGGGTGACGAGCCGGGCCTCGCCACCGGGCACATGGCGGGGAGCGTTGACGACCTGGAGCAGTGCGACGTAGCCGCCGGCGCTGAAGAACAGACCCCCGGCGAAGTAGATCGAGGCGCAGGTGGTGGCGTCGCCGGAGCCGAGCTGGGCCACGCCGGCGCCGGTCGCGAAGAGGGCACCGCCGATGACGAACGCGGTCGCGGCGAGGGCGTTGAGTCCACGCAGCCGGCGGAGCACGGTCTCGTCGGCGCCGGTGGGCCGGCTGCCGGGGGCGCCGGGCGGGCGGACGGCCATCACTCCGCGCCGCCGGGCCGGCCGTGACTCCCACACGGCGGTGCCGCCGCCGGGAAGGTCCCAGGTGAGCCGGGTGGTGAAGGGGCCCGCGCCCTCGGCGCGCTGCTCGGTTGCTCGCACCGGCCGAGAGTAGATCGGCCACCGAGTCCCTCCCCCGCACGAAACGCCGCCGTGGCGGCGGCTCCTCCGGCAGCACTGCGGGGATCGTGGTGGCATGAGCGAGCAGCGGTTCGCCGTGTGGGCGGCCGGGGCCGCGTACGAGCGGTACATGGGGCGCTGGAGCCGTCTCGTGGCGGCGGAGTTCGCGGCGTGGCTCGACCGCGACCGGAGCTGCGGTGGCTCGACGTGGGATGCGGGACGGGTGTGCTGTCGGCTGTGGTGAGCGCCCACTGCCGGCCCCGGACCGTGCTGGGCGTCGACCGTTCCGAGGGTTTCGTGCGCTCGGCCCGGATCGCGGCTCCCGCCCCGGCGCACTTCGTCGTGGCGGACGCGATGTCGCTTCCGCTGCGCACCGCCACGGCCTGCGCTCCCGCTACCTGGTCGGTGTGCCCCTGCCGCCGGCCCTGCTGTGGGGCGGGACTACGCCGAGGGGATGGGCTTCCTGCGCCGGTTCTGGGACGCCGCCGTCGAGGTCACCCCCTCCGCACGCCCGCTGGACTTCGCCGACCTGTGGGAGCCCTTCCTGTCGGGTCAGGGCCCCGCCCCCGGCTACGTGGCGGCAAAACAAGGCGACATGGGAACGCCTCGAAGGGGCATTCGAAAACAAGCAAGTCAACAGTGAGGAGAGTGCGGCCCGTTCGGTCCGTGCAACCGACAACCGGGAGTATCCAATGACGAGTTACGGCAGTTCCCCTGCCGCTTCCTCCGGATCGCGCACCAACGGTCTGGCGATCGCGAGCCTCTGCTGCGGCATCATCGGACTGTTCATCCTGAACATCGTCCTGGGGCCCCTCGCCATCATCTTCGGCGCCGTCGCCCGCCGCCAGGCAGCGGCCAAGAACGGCGCCGGAATGGCCAAGGCCGGCATCATCCTCGGCATCGTCGACGTCGTCCTCTGGCTCGTACTCCTGATGGTCGCCGCCAACAACGGCGGGTTCAGCTGGTACGTCGGCGGCTAGCGGCCACCGGCGCGGTCAGGACCGCAGGAACGCCAGGATGTCCGGGTTGAGGACCTCCGGGTGGGTCGACAGCATCCCGTGCGGGAGCCCTTCGTAGCTCTTGAGCGTGCCGTTCTTCAGGAGCTCGACGGTCAGCGGTGCCGAGTCCTCGTACGGAACGACCTGGTCGTCGGTGCCGTGGGCGACCAGGACCGGTACGTCGATCTGCCGGAGGTCCTCGGTGAAGTCGGTCTCCGAGAAGGCCTTGATGCATTCGTAGTGGGCGTTGGCCGCGCCGGCCATTCCCTGCCGCCACCAGTTGTCGATCAGCCCTTGGGACACCTTCGCGCCGGGGCGGTTGAAGCCGTAGAACGGCCCCGAGGGCACATCGATGTAGAACTGCGCCCGGTTGGCGGCGAGAGCCTCGCGGAAGGCGTCGAAGGTCTCGATGGGCAGACCGCCCGGGTTGGACTCCGACCTGACCATGACGGGCGGTACGGCCCCCACCAGCACCGCCTTCGCGACGCGGCCGGGCGCGGCACGGGCGACGTAGCGCGCGACCTCGCCGCCGCCGGTGGAGTGGCCGATGTGGAACGCGTCCCGCAGGTCGAGCGCCGTGGTGAGCGCGGTGACGTCGGCGGCGTACGTGTCCATGTCGTGGCCGGTGGCGCTCTGGCTGGACCGGCCGTGCCCACGGCGGTCGTGGGCGATGACCCGGTAGCCCTGCGCCAGGAAGAACAACATCTGGTTGTCCCAGTCGTCGGCGCTCAGTGGCCATCCGTGGTGGAAGACGATCGGCCGGCCGTCGCGCGGACCCCAGTCCTTGTAGAAGATGCTGGTGCCGTCGACGGTGGTGACTGTACTCATCGCTGCTCCTCCGCTCACCAGGGCGTGCCCCGGCGACGCTGAGGCGCGGGACACGCGGGGACCGACGAGTTCACGCCTCGGGGCGCGACGTACCCGCACCACACTACGCCCGGGCCGGGTACGGCACATCCTCAGAGGATCGCCCGGAAGCGGTTCGTGCCACTCGCCACGGCCGGCCGTTCGGCACCGCCACCCGGTGACTCCCGACCCACAGGGAACGCACAGGCGTCGTTCCTCCTCTAGCACGGCGACACCCCCCAACTGAGAGGAACGCGCCGTGCGTTCACGTGTACGCATACGTTCACGCCTGTACCCGGCCGGGTCGCTGGTCCTGGCGCTGGCCGCGGCGGGATCCGTGCTGGCCGGAACGGCCGCCCCCGCCTCCGCCGAGGGCTCGCCCGCCCGTGCCGATCTCCGCGCCGATGTGAACCGTGACGGGCGGGTCGACGTCGGCGACGGCACCGACAGGAGCGGCGAGGACGGCTGGTCCGTCGGCCGTGGTGCCGTCGTCCTGCCCAACATCGACGACGACACCAAGCGGTGTCCGGTCAGCGGGCCGGGCGGGAGACCCCTGTCCGACGCCAAGCTGGCCGCCTGCAACGACGCCACCGACAAGAAGGTCAACGGCGGCGCGGACGCCTCCGACCTGGCCCGGGTCCGTTCCGTCCCCATGCCCGGCCTCCCCGCGGACGCCAAGGGCAGCCTGAAGATCACCACGGGTGGAAAGCAGGCACACCTCTTCCTCAAGCGGTCGGGGAAGTGGGTGCTGGTGACGTCCACGACCCGGCTGACCGCCGCCGAGCTGCGGGCCGGTGCGGAGTTCGGCGTCGAGGCGACCGATGTCGTCCGGGACACCGCCACGTGGGACGGCCGGGTGGTGGTCCGGCTGACGGTGACGTCCGGCTCCCGCGAGACCACCTCCGACTCGGTGACCCTGCGCGTCGCCCCGCTGCTGACCCAGCATCACCTGCAGAACACCCAGCAGGTGATGGTGACCGAGGTCCAGGGCGAGGGCCCGTACAGCCGCCTCCAGCAGAAGTTCGTCAAGGAACTGGCGAAGGAGGTCAAGAAGGCCGGGGTCACCACGCCGCTGGTCAAGTTCACCAAGTACGCCGACCCCTGGGCCCAGGACTTCGTCGAACCGGCCTATGTCAGCATGACCGGGCCGGGCGGCAAGCGGCAGGTGATGCGCGTGATGCTGCGCTCCGCCCAGCCGGACCGGGACGCCGGCCGGGAGCTGTTCGAGAAAGTGCGCGGCCGGGACGTCGGTGTGGTGCAGGTGACCGACCGGGCCGAACCCGACGACTGGTCGCTGAACTCCATGGGGAACCTGGAGACCATTCCGCCCTACGCGCACGGCGGCCGCTCCTACCCCGCCGGGCGGATCATCCAGGGCTGGCGCAAGGACAGCGGCGCCCGCACCTCGAAGGTGATGCGCACGCTGCTGAAGTCGCAGGGGCTGCAGGACCCGCTGCAACTGGACACCTCCTGGCTGGGCGTCGGGCACGTCGACGAGTTCGTGCAGTTCCTGCCCGCCGACACTCCGCGCGGCTGGCGCATCGGCATCGCCGATCCCGAGGCGGGGCTGCGGCTGCTGCGCGACGCCAAGAGCGCGGGACACGGCAGGACGAAGATGTTCTCCGTGCCGGGCCGCAGCGACCAGCCGGCGCCCAAGGAGACCATCGACCAGGCGCTCGCCGACCGGCATCTGGTGGCCGACAACGAGATGGCGGCCCGTCGCATCGCGGCCAACCTGGAGATCCTCAAGCGCGAGACCGGCGTCACCGAGGACGAGGTCGTACGGGTGCCCGCGCTGTACACCCGTGAGTCGGAGGCGGTGGCCGACAGCGGGCAGGAGGTTCCGGTACCGCGTCTGAGCCGCATGGGCGCCGGCGCCGACCTGGTGGGCGCGCTCAAGGACCACGGCCAGCAGAAGTGGCTCGCCGGGAACCCCGCCGCCCCGCGTACGGTGACGACCAGCGCGTACGTCCCCGGAGCGGTCAACGGCGTGCTCCTGGGCCGCGACCGGTACCTCGCCCCGCGCCAGTGGGGTCCCGTCATCGACGGCAAGGACATCTTCACCGAGGCGGTGGGCGCCGTGTACCGGCGGGCGGGTCTGAAGGTGTCGTACATCGACGACTGGTACACGTACCACCTCGGCATGGGCGAGGTGCACTGCGGCACCAACACCCTGCGCGACGCGTCGGCCGCGTGGTGGCGGTAGCCGGTAGCCGGTGATCGGCAGCCGGGACTGTGCGGGTGTGGACCGGACGGCCGTCCGGTCCACACCTGACGGGCGTTCACGCCTCAGCCCTTCGCGGGGCCTTCGTCGTCGCGGGGCCAGACGGCGATCGCGATGAGCACGGCCGCCCACACGCCCAGCGGTGTGACCGGCCAGTAGTACGTCAGCTCGCCCTCCCGCGCGCAGCGCACACCCCAGATCCCGGACATGATCACCGCGCCGCCGAGCCAGTAGCGCCATTCGGCCAGCCACTCACGGAGGTCTCCGCGGTCCTGTTCCGAACGGGTCGGCGTCGGCGCGGGCAAGTCCGCTGTCAACGAGGCGAGTTCGTCGGCGGTACGCGCCCGCAACGCGCTCCGCGACCGGACCTCGTGCTCGGACGTGTCCAGCCGCCCCTCGGCCAGCGCCGCCGCCAGCACCTCCAGCGCCGCGTCGCGTTCACGGTCCGACACCCGCATCGCGGGCACGGCGGGCTCACCTCGGTCGTCCACTGCTGTCCCCCTTCCTGCACCGTGGAGGCATACGGCCTCGACAGCTTTTAGAATACGACCGTATCCTGAAAAGGGGAGTGCGAGCGATGCCCAAGACCGTCGACAGGGAGGAACAGCGCCGGCAGATCGGTGCGGCCCTGCTCCAACTCGTCTCCGAACGGGGCCTCGACGAGGTCAGCGTGCGCACGGTGGCCGCCGCCACCGGCCGCTCCCCGGGGGCCGTGCAGAAGTACTTCCGCACCAAGGACGAGATGCTCACCTTCGCCGCCGAGCTGGCCGGGGAGCGCATCGAGGGCCGTATGGCGGGCGTCGACACCACGCTCCCGCTGCGCCGGGCGCTGCGGGAGCTGATCCTCACCACCCTCCCCCTGGACGCCGAGCGTCGCGCCGAGGCCACCGCGCAACTCGCCTTCGCCGTCCACGCGGCACACCACCCCCGCCTCGCCACGATCCGGCGCCAGGTCGACCAGGACGTCCGTCAGGCCCTGGCCGCCTGGCTGGAGTCGGCCGGGCACGGCACGGACGCGACAGCCGTCGCCGACGCGGTGATCGCCCTGTCCGACGGCCTGGCCCTGCGCATGCTGTACACCCCGCGGGAGCACGAGCAGTTGCTCGTCGCGCTGGACCGGGCGCTCGACGCGCTCGTCACGGCCCGCGAGTCGTCGGCGGAACGGCTCAGTGGTCGTCCGTGATGGTGGTCGCGATGCCGTTGCTGATCACGACCTCGGCGCTGACGCCCTTCTTGGCGGCCGTCTCCAGGTCGGCCTCGGTGCACTCGGTGCCGTCCTGGCTGCCTTCGTCGCCGCAGATGTCGCCGTAGCCCAGGATCCTGGTGTCCTCGGCGAGGAGGAACTGCTGCTCGACGCCCTTCATGCCGGAGACCGTGTACTTGCCGGGCGCCAGGTACGAGACGTTGCCCAGCCAGGTGCCGTTGACGCCCTTGCCCTTGTTGATGCCGTCGACGACGGTCTCACCCGAGCCCGAGCCCGAGCCGGTGTCCTGCTGGGTGGTACGCCGCTCGGTCACCAGGGTCGCGATACCGTCCTTCATCTCGACGTCGGCGCTGACGGCCCCCTTCTTGGCAGCCGCCTCCAACTGGTCCAGCGTGCACGGCGCGTCCACCTTCGACCCCGCGTCGCCGCATATCGTGCCGCCGCCGTAGACCTCGGTGTCGTCGGCCACCAGGAACTGCTGGTCGCCCTTGCCCGGTACGGACACGATGAACTTGCCGGGGGCGAGATAGGTGACCTTGCCGTTCTTGAACGAACCGCTGACGCCCTTCGAGTCCTTGGAGCCCGACGCCTTCTCCGCGACCGCAGCCGAGCCCGTCCCGCTCTTGCCGGACGACGAGTTGTCGTCGGTGCCGTTCTGGCACGCCGTCATCAGCAGTCCGGCGGTGAGCGCGGCGGTGGCGACGACGGCCTTGCGCAGGTGGCGGTTCATCAAGGGAGTTCCTTCCGAGGCGGGGTGCTGTACCGACTATGAGGGACCCCGAAGCCCGCAGGTCACCCCCGTCTTCCCTTCAGGACACCGCAGTGGCACAGCCGTGACACGGCAACACATCGGCTGTGGCGGACAGTTCGTCGACGCGCCGCCTTGCGTGAGGCGGGCAGGGGCGTGGTGGGGGCGCCGGGGAGGACGCCCCCACCGGATGGTCAGCGCCGGCCGGGGGCCAGGTCGGGGTGCTCCATGACCTGCTCCGCCAGCTTCGGGCGCTCCTTGATCAGGTCGGCGGCGATCGGATCGTGGAAGTACTTCTTGTACAGCCTGATGTAGGTGCCGTCGTCGATCATCTGGTCGATCTGGTGGTCGATGTCCTTGAGCAGCTCCGGATCGCCGTTCTTGCGCATCGGGAAGGCGCTGCCCTGGAGACTCTCCAGTTTCACGGCGATGCGGACCGGCTCCTTCGCGACGTACGCGTCCGCGCTGGCACCGCCGAGAACGGCCGCCTCGATGCCTCCCGAGAGCAGCTGCGTGATCAGTGCGGTCTGGTCCTTGAACTTCACCAGCTCCGCTCCCCCCATCTCGCGGTGGACGAAGGTCTCCTGCACGGACCCGCTGACGGCGCCGACGCGTTTGCCGTCGAAGTCCGGCAGAGCGTCCTGCTTGCCGTTCTTGAGCGTCAGGACGTCGGTGAAGCCCCAGTAGAACGGGGTGGTGAAGGAGACCGACTTCTTGCGCTCGGCGGTCGCGCCGACACCGGCCACGCCGATGTCGTACTGCCCGGCCGACAGGCCGGCGAGGATGCCCTGCAGGGTGGTGGTCTTGTACTGGACCTTCAGGTCGAGGCGCTTGGCGGCTTCGTTCATCAACTCGACGGCGAACCCGGTGGGCCTGCCCGCGGCGTCGGTGATCGCGAAGGGCGGCTGCTCGGACTGGGTGGCCGCGGTGATCACACCGTCCTGGACGAGCTTGTACTCACTGGTCGTGGCGTCCGCCGCCGCACCGCCGCCACAGGCGGAGAGGGACAGCAGCAGAGTGACGACCGCGGTCGCGGCGAGCAGGGGTCTGCGCGAAGTGAGGTGCATGTTCCGGGCTTTCTGGTGGGAGGGGTCACGACGGGGGAGACGACGGCCCCGGTGAGGGCTCACAGGACCTGGGAGAGGAACTGGCGCAGCCTGGGGTGGTCGGCGCGCTCGAAGATCCGGTCGGGGGTGCCGATCTCGGCGATGCGGCCGTCGCACATGAAGGCGACGCGGTCGGCGGCCTCCCGGGCGAAGCCCATTTCGTGGGTGACGACGGCCATGGTCATGCCGCCCGATGCGAGGTCCCGCATCACGGCGAGCACGTCCTTGACCAGTTCGGGGTCGAGCGCGGAGGTGGCCTCGTCGAACAGCATCAACTCCGGCTCCATGGCGAGCGCGCGGGCGATGGCCACGCGCTGCTGCTGCCCGCCGGACAGCCGGCCGGGCCGCTGGTCGGCGAAGGCGGCGAGGCCGACTCCGTCGAGGTGGCGTCGTGCGAGCGCACGGGCCTCCTCACGGCCCATGCCCTTGACGGAGGTCAGTGCGACCGTGACGTTGCGCTCGACGCTCATGTGCGGGAAGAGGTTGAAGTGCTGGAAGACCATGCCGATGCGGGCACGGGCGGCGTCGACGTCGGCGTGCGGCGCGGTCAGGCAGGTCTCGCCGAGCCGGATCTCACCGGCCTGGGGCTTCTCCAGCAGGTTGAGACACTTCAGGAGGGTGGACTTGCCGGAGCCCGAGGGGCCGATCAGACAGAGGGTCTCCGCGCGCCGCACATCGAGGTTGATGTCGTGCAGCACGGGGGTGTCGCCGTAGCTCTTGCTGAGGCCGGTGACCTGGAGGACGACAGGGGTGACGGGCGTGACGGGGCCCGCGGCAGCTGGGCCGATCGTGTTCTGCGCGGGGGTCATCGGCCTTCTCCTCCTGCGGTTCCGGCGGGCTGGAGCGGGGTTTTGGGCAGGTCGGGCTCGGCCGGCGCCGGGGGCGTCGCGGGGCGCGGGCCTTCGCGCAGCCGCCTGTCGAGGTGGTTGACGAGGTAGGTCATGGGGATGGTGAGCGAGAGGTAGCAGAGGCCCGCTGCGATCAGCGGCGAGGAGTTGTAGGTCCGGGCGACCTCCTCCTGCGCGATGAAGTACAACTCCCGCTGCCCCGCGGCCAGGCCGAGGAGGTAGACCAGCGAGCTCTCCTTGATGTCCTTGACGAACTGGCCGGCCATGGCGGGCAGTACGCGGCGGATGCCCTGCGGCACCACCACCAGACGCATCGCCTTGAGATAGCTCAGCCCCAGGCTGCGGGCGGCCTGCAACTGGCCGGGGTCGACGCTCTGGATGCCGGAGCGGAAGATCTCCGCGGTGTAGGCGCCGGAGATGATGCCGATCGCGAGGATCGCGTAGCCGAACGGGTCGGTGCCGAAGGGACGGATCCCGGCCGCGGGCAGGCCCACCCCGACCAGCATCACCGTGATGATCACCGGGAGGCCGCGGAAGACGTCGACGTAGACGCGGGCGGGCAGGCGCACCAGCCGGCGTTCGGACAGCAGCAGCATCGCGGCCAGGAGGGCGATGACGACGCCGAGGACGATCGCGCCCGCGGCGATGACCAGGGTGTTCAGCAGCCCTTCGGTGATCAGGCGGGGGAAGGTCTGGGCGATCAGGTCCCAGTTGAAGAACGTGTTGAGCAGAGCCTCCGAGGCGAGGCCCGGCGGGGACGAGGAGGTCATGACGGCTCCTGGCCGGCGGCGGGACGGGGAGCGGGCGTGTGGACTTCCGCGTCGGCGGTGGGGCGGGGGACGGACGCGTGGAACTCCTCGCGGACCGCGGTGAGGAACTCCGGATCGCCGAGCAGGTCGAGGACGAGCGCGGCCATGGCGGTCGCCATCGTCGTGGCCGCCTCGTGCGCCCGCGGGCTGCGGGCCGCCTCGCGCATGGGTACGGAGTGGCTCGGGGTGTCGCGGGGGCAGATCTGCACGTACGGATGGATCGCCGGGAGCTTGATCGAGACGTTGCCGATGTCCGAGGAACCGGCCGGGTTGGCCGGGGACGGCGGTTCCAGCTCCAGGCCGAGGCCGGCGGTGTAGGCGGCGATCCGCCGGCCCATCACCAGGTTGTCGTTGCGCTCGGCGTAGCGCGGCGCGGTCTCCGCGGTCTCGACGGTGGTGCCGGTGGCGAGCGCCGCTCCGTCGGCGGCGGCGAGGACCCGGGGGACCAGCGCGTCCAGGGCGGCGGAGGTCGCCTCGCGTACGAAGAGGTCCACCTCGGTGCGGTCGGGCACGACGTTGGGGGCGCTGCCGCCGTGCGCGATGATCCCGTGCACCCGGGCGGTCGGCGGCACGAACTGGCGCAGCGAGTCGACCGCCGTGAGGAACAACTGGGCGCCCGCGGCGGCGGATCGGCCGTCCCAGGGCATCTTGGCGGCGTGCGCGGCCACACCGTGGAACGTCAGTCGCAGATGGCAGACGGCCAGTGCGTGCCGGGCCATCAGACTGCGGTCGCCCGGATGGAACATCACCGCCGCGTCCACGTCGTCGAACACGCCGCGTTCCAGCATGAGGATCTTGCCGCCGCCGCCCTCCTCGCCAGGGGTGCCGATCACCGTCAGCGTGCCGGGATGGTCGGGCCGTACGGCGGCCGCGGCGACGGCGGCGGTCAGCCCGCCGGCCGCGATGAGGTTGTGCCCGCACGCGTGGCCGATGCCGGGCAGCGCGTCGTACTCCAGCAGCACCGCGACCGTCGGGCCGTCGACCGGCCCCCGGTGGGTGGCCGTGAAGGCCGTCGGCAGTCCGGCCACGCCCTTGCTCACCTCGAAGCCCGCGGCGGCGAGCCGGCCGGCCAACTGCTCGGCGGCGTAGTGCTCCTCGAACCGGGTCTCCGGTGTCGTGTGCAGGTCGAGGCTGAGCTGCTCCAGCAGGGGCCGGAGCTCCTGCACGGCGGCGCGGAGGCCGGCGGGGACGGGCTGTTTCATGGCGACTCCGGGGGGAGGAAGGGGGGCTCGGTCGGGTTGCCGGAACCGTAGAGCTCGCCGGAGGCCGTACCTACAATGGTTGTCGCGGTCGCGGTAAGCGACCTTCCCGGCCTGCCGGAGGTGGCCATGAGCGTCGTCGTCTCGCTCGCCGGAGCCTCCCCCTCCCGGGTGTCAGCGGGTGCCTCGCCGCTCGCCGAGCTGGGTGCGGCGCTGCATGCCTACACGGAGGCCGAACACCATCCGCGCGCACTTCGCTGGGTCCGTGGGCTCGACGCGGACGACCCCGGCGGCGACGGGGCCACGCGGGACGGGGCGCCCGCCTCGGCTCTCACCCCCTCGCTGAGACGGCGCATCAGGGACTGGGCGCCGCTGTGGGCCTCCTACCGGGCCCGGTACCTGTTCCCGCTGGGCGCCTCGGGGGACCGGACCCTCGACGCCGAGCTCGCCGACCTGGCGGAGCTGCCGCTGCCGCTCTTCGCCGAACTCACCGGGTACGCCATCCGGGGCGGCAACTCCGGCGCGCCGCTGGACCGGGTGCTGGACGACCGCGGGCAGCGCGAGGGCCTGCTGACGGCGGCCGAGCAGCGCTCCACCGCCCGCGCCGAACTCGCCCGCAGGCTCCTCGACGCCCCGGAGCCCCTGCGCGCCGATCTCCTCGACCTGCTGACCCGGGCGGCCCGTGCTCTGGAACCCGACCTCGCCCGGGCCGCCCGTGTGATCGCCGGGCAGCTGCCGCGACTGCGTGACTCCCTGGAGCACAGCGGTCCCGGCAGGACACTGGCGGGCCTGGACGCCACGGCGTCGTACCGGGACGATCCGCCGCGCGTGGTCTTCGACAAGTTCCACCACGGGATCGTGACCGTCGCCACCACCCCGCTGCTGGTCGTGCCGTCCGCCTTCGGCCGGCCCCACCTGCTGGTGAAGCACGAACCGGGTCTGCCGGCGGTCGTCCAGTACCCGCTGGTGCCGGAGGGCGACGACCAGCCCGGCTACGCGGTGGTGCACCGTCGCCTCGAAGTCATGCGGGACCCGGGCCGCCAGCGCATCGCCCGCGCCATCGCACGGGAGCCCCTCACTCCCTCCGCCCTGGCCGACCGCAGCGGCATGACCCTGCCGCAGGTCTCCCGCCATCTGGCCCGGCTGCGTGAGGCCGGACTCGTCACGGTCGAGCGCGACGGCCGACGGGCGTACTACCAGCTGCACCTCGAACGGGTACGCAGCATCGGCGAGGACCTGCTCACCGCGCTGTTCCACTGAGCCGCCCGAGACTTACCGGCGTCGCGACAACTGTCGCCGGCGGCGGGCACGGCTCTCCTAGCGTTCTCTCACGCCGCCAGCGCCTGTCGTTCGGATCAGCCCGGCGTCCAAACGACAGGCCCAAGGCGCCTCCCACCCGGAACCGCACGAGGAGCCCGGACACCATGAACGCCGAAACCCGGAGCACCCGGTCCCTGCACATCCCGGCGCGGCCGGAGCACGTCCCGCTCGCCCGCCGAGCCGTCCTGGACGTCCTGCGCGGCTGGGGGGTTCCGGCCGGCGGCGAGGCGGCCCAGGCGATACGGCTGATCGCCTCGGAGCTGCTGACCAACGCGGTGCTTCACGCGTCGGCGGCCACGGAGCGGGTGGGTGTCGTGCTGGAACTGTGCGACGGCACCTGGCTCCGCATGGGCGTCCACGACGGCCACCCCGAGTGCCCCGCCCCGGGCGACAGCGGCACCGAGGCCACTCATGGCCGCGGTCTGAGGATCGTGCACGCCCTGCTGGAGGAACTGAACGGGGTCGTGCTCACCGAGCGGACCGACGACGGGGGCAAGACCGTCTGGGTCGAGCTGCCCTGCGCGGTGGAGAGACGGACCGCGGAAGCCGGGCCCGTGCTCCTCAGCGCACCGGGAAGCCGCAGGAGTAGCCCTGCTCCTTGAACCAGGGGAGGAGCCGGCGCAGGGCCTCGACGGTCTGGGAACGGTCGCCGCCCGCGTCGTGGAAGAGGACCGTCGGCCCGTTCGGCAGCTCCCTCTCGACGGTGGCGACCATGGCGTCCGTGCCCGGCCGCTCGAAGTCCTTGGAGTCGACGTTCCAGCCCAGCGGGCGCATCCCCCGGGAGGCGGCGAGCTTACGGCTGTAGGGGGTGAACGCCCCGCCGGGCGCCCGGTAGTACATCGGCCGGACACCTCCGGACGCCTTGGTGATCATGCGTTCGGCGTCGAGGATCTGCTGCGACTGGTAGGCCTCGGACTTCTTGTCCATGGTGGTGTCGTGCGACACCGAGTGGTCGCACAGCCGGTGCCCGGCCGCGACCACCTTCTTCACGAGGTCCGGGTGGGCCTGCGCCTGCGTCCCCACCATGCAGAACGTGGCCTTCACCCCGTACTCCCGCAGCACGTCGAGCACTTGGGGGGTCCACACGGGGTCGGGGCCGTCGTCGATGGTGAGGTTGACGCCGCGCGCTCCCTTGTCCGAGGCGTGCGCGATGGACACGGCGACCGGCTTGACCTCACTGCCCGGCGCGGCCGAAGCGGCTGCCTTCGGCGACGGGTCGCCCGCGGCACCGGCCTGCGCGGTCCACACCGACGCACCGGTGGCGAGCAGCGTGACCCCGAGCGCCGCCCCGATCACCTTGCCGTACCAGCCCCGCCCGCCGCCGTGCCGTGCCATGTCCGCCCCGCCTTCGCCCGGTTCCTCGCCGCTCCTCGGTCACCTTGTGACCACCTGGCAGGACGAGCGGAGGCGGCCGGAGGATGCGTCCGTTACCGAGCACGGACAATCTCGGGGGCGTCCGCGGACAACTCGGCCGACGTCAGAGGGTCATGAAGGGCGAATGCTCCGTCAGCAGGAGCCTGCGCAGCGACGAGCGGATGCGCGACAGGATGCCGCGATGTGGCGATGCGGGTACGGACATGACTCCCCCGACGGCGGTAAGGTACGCCTTGTTGCGTACCTCCAGGAAGGTACGCAACAAGGCGTACCTTGTCGAGAGGTGGAGTGATGGCGGCGGGCGAGTTGGCGCACCCTCGCGCCGAGGAGATGGAAGTGGGCGCCGTCCTTTCGGCGCTGGCCGATGCGAACCGGCGTCGGGTGGTGGCCGAACTGGCCGCACGGCCGGATGAGGAACGGCTGTGCGCCTCCTTCGAGTTGCCGGTGAGCAAGTCCAGTCGCACCCGTCACTGGCGAGTGCTGCGCGAGGCGGGCCTGGTGTACCAGCGCGACGCCGGGAACGGGCTGTACATGCGCCTGCGCAAGGAGGATCTGGACCGCCGGTTCCCGGGCTTGGTCCAAGCCGTCATCGCGGCGGACCGGGCGTAGACCGCCTATGCCGCCAGAGCGGCACGGCGTCCGGGTTCGGTCGGTGGTCGGCCGCCGGTTCGCCGCTGACCTGCCGTGGAGGTGTCCGCATGTGGCGCATGTCATAATTCGTGCATATTGCCACCAAAGGGATGGTATGGATGTGTCATGACGGGCCCGCGCATCGCCCTGAGGGCGGCCCTCGCCCTGGTGCTGGCCGGGACGCTGGTGACGGCGTGCGGTGCCGGTGGTGACGGCTCGAAGACGCTGACCTGGTCGATGTGGGCCAGCGGGGGCGAGGAACAGCAGGTCTGGCGCGAACTCGCGGACCGTGTGTCCGACGAAGATCCACAGGTCACGGTCAAGATCGAGACCTCGTCCTTCGGCGACTACTTCGCCAAGCTCGGCAGGCGTCTCGACGGCGGCGACGCGCCCTGCATCGTCTCGATGCAGGCCCTGCGCACCACGGGCTACACCCAGGGCATGCTGCCGCTCGACGACCTGATCGCCAAGAACAAGTTCGATGTGTCGGACTTCGACAGGTCCGTCATGGAGGGGCTGAGCGCCGGCGGGAAGCAGTACGCGCTGCCGTACGACGTCGGCCCGGTGATCCTCACGTACAACAAGAACATGTTCCGGAGTGCGGGGGTACCGGAGCCCAGGCCGGGATGGACTCTGGCCGAGTTCGAGTCGGCCGCCCGCAAGCTGACGGGGGACGGGAGGTACGGGTTCGCGGCGTCACCTCAGGACCTGTGGATGTTTCCCATGGTGCTGACCAAGACCGGGGCGCAGCCCACCGACGGGGCGGGCCGGATGCGACTGACCGCCCCCGCCATGACCAAGGGCGTGCAGTGGTACGCCGACCTGGCCGCCAGGAAGAAGGTCGCGCCCCGCGTGCCCGGGCCCGATCCCGAGTTCGCCGAGAGGGCGTTCCTCAGCGGCAAGGTGGCCATGGGGGCCAACGGGCCGTGGGCGTTGCTGAACCTGAGGAACCAGGCCGGCTTCCAGGTGGGCCTGACCACGATTCCCGCCGGCCCGGACGGCAGCAGGACGTACTCGTCCGGTTCCGGGTTCGGCATCTCCAAGTCCTGCCCGTATCCGGAGCAGGCGTTCAAGGCGATCACACTGATGACCGCCAAGAACCAACTGGAGTGGCTCGGGGGAGTGGGACGCGCCTATCCGGCACGTGAGTCGGCACAGCACGCGTGGTACGAGAACGCCCACCTGGCCGGTGCCCGTGAGGTTCTCGACGCCGCCAAGGCCTCGGCGATTCCGCTGCGTACGACGAAACACTGGGAGCGGGTCGACAAACTCCTCAACCAGTACGGCCCCGACCTCTTCAGCGGGGCGAGTTCCGCGAAACACGTACTGGAGCAGGTGCAGGAACAGGCCGGGCAGGATGGATGACCAGGTCACTCCGAGCCGTAGTACAGCCGGAGGAACTCCTCCATCGCCGAGTCGACACCGGCGCGGTCACCGGTGGCGAGCAGGTCGAGCAGCAGGCCGCGGACGGTGGCGAGTCCCAGCCTGGCCCGGTTCCGGGCCGCGGCAGGCTCCGTCCCCGCGCCGACCTCAGCGGCCACGAGCGGCTCCAGCCAGTCCGTCACCAGCCCTTCGAGGACCGGGACGGCCTCGGGGCGGCCGCGCAGCGCGTGCCCGCAGATCTCGAAGAAGAGCCGCTCCTGACCGGCCAGCCGAGGGTCCGTCAGCTGCTGCCACAGCAGCCGCGCGACATCCGCCGGTGAGAGGCCGGGCTCCATGCTGAGCCGGGACAGCACATCGCGCTGGCGCCGCTCCGACGTCCGGACGATCTCGACGAGCAGTTGTTCCTTGGAGCCGAAGTAGTGGATCAGCATGCGGTGGCTGACGCCGATCGCGGCGCCGAGGCCACGCAGGCTCAGGTCCGCGATGCCGTGCGCCGCGACGTGCTCGACGGCCGCGTCCACCAGTTGTGCGCGCCGATCCCCGGGCGCGCCTTGCCCGGCCCCGTCCGCGGGATGTGAGTCGTCCTTCGTCACCACGTCACGACTGTACCAATCGGTACATGCCGCATGTACCGTGTGGTACATGAAGCCTGTCACCGTGTCGATCGATGTACCCGAGACGCCCGAGCAGGTCTACGACTTCCTCGACGTCATGGCTCACCACGAGCGGTTCACCGACCACTACCTGACCGGCTGGCGTTACAGCGGCCCCGCCCGGGGCGTCGGATCGTGCGCCACGGTCACCGTCGCGCTGGGCGGCACGAAGACCGATGTCACCATCGAGGTCGTCGAGGCCGAGGCGCCGCGGCGCATCGTCGAACACAACGTCAGCGCGGCCGGCCGGCGAACGGCCCACGGCACCTACGCCCTCGAACCGCTGCGCACCGGTGGGACCCACATCTCGTTCACCTACGCCTGGGTGCGCGCCCCTCTCGCCGACCGGCTGCTGGCCCCCGTCGTGCGGGCCACGATGCGGCACGCCAACCGCACGGTCATGCGCCGCCTGGCCACCGAACTGACCCGCCACGTCTCCGCCACCTAACCTCTGACGAAGCGCTGACCAGCGGCGATCTCCTCACCGATCACCGACCAGAGGGTCTCGTCGTCCTGGAAGGGGAGCGGGTCAAGACGGCTCGTCTCCTCACGGACGCGCTCGACTTCGCGCTCCAGTCGCTCGAAGTCGGCTTCCTCCTCGTCCTCGTCGCCGCTGAAGCCGAACTCCTCGAGCAATCGCTGGAACCGGAGGGTGACCTGGACGAGGGAGGAGACGTCCGCGTGCAGTTCGACCACGGTCTCCTCGTCGGGGTCGAAGGCGTGCACCTTGCCCGAACCGGGGTCGAGGGCGAGGTGGGCGTTGAGCAGCCAGCCGATGACAGGCCATGCGCCCGCGTTCTCCGAGGCGTCCTCGAAGTGATCGGCGTCGACGACGTCCCGGACGAGGGGCAACCGGCCGGAGTCCTCGTCGTGCGCGCGCAGCAGGAGCGTCCCGGTGGGGACGCCGACGGTCCGCAGGAGCCGGGCGCCCTCGGTGTCCGCGACGGAAGGCGGAAACGCGGCGGCGGGCAGGGTCGCGAGCCGCTCCTCCCCGAAGATGCCGACGAGTTCGCTGCGGGTGACGTCAAAAAGCATGGCCGGAACTCCGAACTCGGTGGGGCAACGTCATCGGGCAGCAGTATCCGTCCGTTCAGTCCTGTCACATGGCGACGATGCCCTCCATGCCGGACTCGGCGAACGCGGGCAGGCCCTCGGCAGTGGTGACCTTGGTGAGGGATCCGTTCTTCCCGACGCGGAACCCGTCGATCGTGCCGGAGGTGGCGTTCTGGACGTAGACGAACTTCGCGTCCTTGGTCACGGCGATGTCGATCACCCCCTGCGATGTCGCGGAGGGCGGGGTGGCGATGCCGACCTCGTTGGTCAGAGCGAGTCGTCCGTGCTTGTCCATGCGGTACCCGCTGACGGTGGAGTTGCCGGTGTTGCCGCCGTAGAAGTGGTCGCCGGCGCGTTCCAGCCAGCACAAGACCTCCTGGCCGTTGGCGAGCGGCTTCTGGAGGATCTTCAGCTTCCCGTTGTGCTGGATCTGGTAGGTGGTCACCGTGGACTTCTCGGCTTCGGCGACGAGCATCCGGTTGCCGGAACGGTCGAAGCTGATCGCGAACGGCACGTTGCCGGCGGACTTGTTGACCACCGGCTCGGCGACGGCCGGCAGTCCGTCGCTCTTCAGCGGGAAGACCTCGACGGTGTTGTTCCCCTTGGTGGTGACCACCAGGTTGCGGCCGTCCGGGGTGATCTCGACCTCGCCGGGCGAGGTGTCGAACCGTGGTACGTCCTCGTTGGCCAACCCGAGGGAGCGGAAGGATCCCCGCATCGGTACGAGTCCCTTCGCGGTGATCCGGAAGCCCTGGACGCTGCCCTCGCCGCCCGCGTTCATGACGTACGCGATCCTGCCCCGCACCGCGATGCTGGAGGGGAACTCGCCGCCGGTGTCGACGATCCGACGGTTCTTCAGTTCCGTTCCCTCGACGCTGAAGGAGGTCAGGGTGCCGCTGCCGGCGTTGACCGCCAGCAGCAGTCCGGAGGCCTCGTCGTAGGCGAGGGAGCCCTGGGAGGCGAGGGAGTCCGTGGGGGCGTCGACCTGGTCGCCGCCCCGGCCGCCCGTGGCGTAGGTGCCTCCGGGTTTCAGCTTGCCCTGGCCGTCCCGTGCGAAGACGTGGATGGTGTTGCCGCCCAGCTCGTTGCCCTGTACGAAGACGGCTCGATCGGCTCCCGCTCCGGAGGCGCCGTACTGACTCGCCGAAGCCAGGGACACGGCCACGGTGGCCGCCGCGACGGTGGCGAGGACACCGCCACCGATCACGATCCGACGCGTCCTGGACGCCGCCCGGTGACCACGTCGTCCCCCGGCCCTCCGGCTCGGACGGTCCTCACTCCGCTCGCCGTACATACTCACGTCCCACTCCTTCAAGCCTCATGGCGTTCTCTTCGTCCGCGGGGGTGTCCGCGGACGGGACAAGAGTGGCTGGTGGTGGGAGTGAGGTGAGGGGGAACGCGGGTCGCGTCAGACTCTCGTAAGCAGTTCATGCCGCAGCGCGTTCACCGGTGAGCGGCCAGTACCGCCGCGAGGCCCTCTTGCACATCCTTGACGTACTGCTCGGGAACCTCCAGCGACGGAAAATGCCCCCCGCTTTCGGGCGACCTCCACCGGACGATCCGCCGGTACCGTTCCTCTGCCCAGGGACGCGGACACTTCTCGATGTCGCGGGGGTACATGGTGATCGCTGACGGGACGTCGACCCGGAGTTCCGGGTCCAGCGAGTTGTGGCTTTCGTAGTAGATGCGGGCCGATGACGCGCCGGTCCGCGTCAGCCAGTACAGAGTGACGTTGTCGAGAACGCGGTCTCTGGAAATCGTCTCGAACGGGCTGTCCTCGGTGTCCGACCACTCGGCGAACTTGTCGAGGGTCCAGGCGAGAAGCCCGACCGGTGAGTCGACGAGCGAGTAGCCGATGGTCTGCGGCCGGGTTGCCTGCTGCTTCGCGTACGCCGCGCGGTGGCGCCAGAAATGGCGGGTGTCCTCGGCCCATGTGCGCTCGACCGCCGTCAGCCCGTCCGTCGTCGATCCGGGCAGCCCCTCCGCGAACGTCGTGTGGATGCCGAGAACGTGCTCCGGGAACCTGCCGCCGAGAACCGTGGTGATATTGCCTCCCCAGTCACCGCCCTGGGCTGCGAACTCGCTGTAGCCGAGCCTGCCCATCAGTTCCACCCATGCGGCCGCGATCTTCTCGGTTCCCCACCCGGTGGTGGCCGGCTTGTCGCTGTACCCGAATCCCGGCAGCGACGGAACCACGACGTGGAAGGCCGGCGCCTCCGCATCTTTCGGGTCTGCCAGTTCGTCGACCACGTCGATGAACTCGGCGACGCTGCCCGGCCAGCCGTGCGTCAGGATCAGAGGAGTGGCGTCCGCACGCGCGGACCGGCGGTGCAGGAAGTGGATTCCCAGGTCGTCGATGGTCGTGCGGAACTGGCCGATGCCGTTGAGGCGCTCTTCGAACGACCGCCAGTCGTATCCGGTGCGCCAATAGTTCACGACTTCTTCGAGGTCGGCGAGAGGAACGCCCTGTTCCCATCGGTCGGGGCCGGGCGCGGCGCGATGGACCGTCTCGGCCTCCGGCAGTCGCGCCGCGGCCAGCCGCGCGCGCAGATCGTCGAGGTCGGCGTCAGCCGCGTGGGCTTCGAATGCTCGTACGTCGCTCGGTAGACGGGGCATGAGACCTCCTGGCCATCGTGGAACCGGCTAAGGAGGTTCTAGCAGCCCTCTGTGTCAGACGGCAACCTGCTAAGGTGGTTCCATGCCTGCTGGGTTCCCTGACTTCCGCCTCGGCAAGGTGCTGGCGACGAGCTTCACGGGGACTCTGTCGGAGCGTCATGGCAACGCCGTGGAGCGCATTCCCACACCGCATCGGCTCGTCGACTGGCTGGCGGTGTACGACCTCGCCGTGGACTCCTGTACCCCTGCCCAGCTCGACCTCGCCCGGGAACTGAGGGAGTCGATCCACGCCGCCGCGACAGCGGCCGCGACCCAGGACGCTCTTCCCGCATCCGCTGTCCAAGTCATCAATGACCGCAGCGCTCAGGGCCGGGCCGCGGCGATCCTGACGCCCGACGGCAAACGGCGATGGCAGCTCGGTTCGGCTTCCCGCGTGGAAGACGCCCTCAGCGTGATCGCCGCCGACGCGATCAGCATCATCGCGGGAGAGCGGGACGGAAAACTGGCCCTGTGCGCATCACCGACCTGCCGAGCCGCCTTCTTCGACACCAGCCAGAGCCGCACCCGCAAATGGTGTGACATGAACACCTGCGGGAATCGTCAGAAGAAGGCGCGCTTCATCGCCAACCACCGCAAGAACTCCAGCTCAGCGGAGTGATCGCCACCTCCTGACGACGGCACACGCCACCCCGTCCACCCGGTCGAGACCTCGTGATGGACCTGCTCGCTATGCCATTTTCAATGGCATACTCGGGGTATGGCTGATGACGATGTGGACTTCCTGCCCGGCGACGGCCCCACCAGCGGTATCTCCGTCACCCTGACCGCCGGAACTCTGCAGGCGATCCGTGAGCGGGTCGGTAAGCGGGGCGTCTCCGCCTACCTGGAGAAGGCGGCCCAGCGGCAGATCGAGCGGGACAACCTGGACGAGCTGATCGCGGACTTCGACAAGATGCACGGCCCGGCCGACCCCGAGGCCGTGGCGGTCAAGCGTGCCCGGCTGGCCGGCGGCGATTCACATGCCGGGGCGGCCGCGTGAGCGGTGCCCTGGTCCTGGACAGCGAGGGCCTGGCGAAGGCCGTACAGCGTGACCGGGAAATCCACGAGTGGTTGACAGCGGCTCGCGACGCGGACCTGCCAGTGATCACCTCAGCCGCCGTGCTGGTCGAGGTGGTCCACCCCAAGATCAACGACGCCGCGCTGAAGTGGACCCTGTCCCGCCTGAGCGTCGAGCCGGTGACCCAGGCCGTCGCGCAGTCTGCTTCCGCCTTGCTGCGCGCGGCGGAGCTACAGGGCCACAAGTACGCCATCGACGCCATGCTGTGTGCGACCGCCCTGCAGCATCCCGGCCGGGTGACGATCCTGACTTCCGATGTAGAAGACATCGGGCTGCTCACTGCCGAGCATGCACGCGTGAACGCGGAGAAGGTCTGAGCCGAGGCGCCTTGCAGAGATGGCCCTGCGTCAGCGCATGTCCGCCGCGTCGAGCAGGGTGGTCACCGTGGGTGCGACGAGCCCGGCCAGTCGGTCCGCTCCGATCCCGGCTCGGGCGCTGGCGCCGTCGAAGACCAGGCTGAGCTGCCGGGCCAGCAGATCGGGATCGCTCGCGCCACCTGCTTCGGCCTCGGTGCGGAAGAAGGCCGTCAGGTCGGCCTTGATCCGGTGGGCGACCCGGCTAGCGGGGTGATTCCGGTCCTTGAGCTCGATCTGCACGGCCAGGTACCGGCAGCCCTGGAACCCGGGTTCCCCCGACTGTGATTCCACCTGCTCGAAGATGTGCAGAATCCGCTCGCGCGGCGAACGGCCGTCGCCGGCCGCCGGCAGGAGCGTCGCCACATAGGCGGATGCGCGTTGCTCCAGGCTTGCCGCCAGCAGTTCGTCCTTGCTCTCGAACAGCTGGTACATGGAGCGCTTCGACACTCCCGCAGCCTTGCACAGCGCCTCGACGCCGATGTTGACACCGTCTCGGTAGGTGAGCGTGGCCGCTGCCTCCAGCAGTCGCTCCCTGGAACTTGGCTTCGCCGCGGTGGTCATGCTGTGAGGTTAGCTCGAATCGGACAAAATGAAAACCGATCGGTTTCCCGGGTGGCGTCGGCTGCTCACGGCGAGTTCGAGCAGACGGGCGAGGTCAGGAGGAGGCCGGGCGTGGTGCCGGGGGCTGCCAGCCGCCGGTGACTTCCTTGACCGGCTTGTGCGGGAAGCGGCGCCGGGCGTACTCCTGCGCGGGGGAGCCCGGCAGGACGTAGAGGGTTTCCGTCTTGTCCTGGAGCGGGCGCAGCACGGTGTCCATGAAGGTCTTGCGGTCGTCCAGGTAGGGGCCCAGGACGTCCTCGCCGGCGGGGCAGACGGCGAGGCAGTAGCCGGACTTGTAGCCGGGGGGTGAGCTCAGGCTCTGCCACAGGGAGGCGTTCTCGGAATCGGTGACCCGGGAGCGGTAGTCGGCGGCGTCCTGGCTGTCGGCCACGGTCTGGGCCCAGTCGGTGAACCCGCTCATGAACTCACGGTAGTTGTGGGTGGTGCAGGCCAGCGCGTCGAACTCACCGTCCTTGTGGATGGCGCCCACCGGGCAGGCGGCGACGCACAGCTTGCAGTCGATGCAGGGGTTGTAGTCGAGCGCCTGTCCGTACTCGCTCACCTCGGCGTCCACCAGGACGGTGACCAGCAGGATGAAGCTGCCGAACTTGGGATGGATGACGTTGCGGTGCAGACCCATCACACCGAGCCCCGCGGCCACCGCGACCGTCTTGTGCGCCACCACCCAGATCCGTTCGCTGGGGAAGTGGTCCATCTCCTGGGGGAAGCCGACCGACGGATTGAGCGCGCGGTAGCCGGCGTCCTGAAGAGCCTGGGTGACGCTGCGGGCGGCGTGGTTGGCCTGTTCGTCGGTCTGGTGGAACTCCTGGTTGGCCACACTGCGGGCGGGGGAGCGGCAGTTGTCGCGGTTCATCCGGACCGCCATCGCGATCAGGGTGCGGGTGCCCGGCAGTGCGGACTGTGCGTGCTCGCGCTCACCGGCCAGGTCGGGGTGGTCCAGGCTGACCGCCGCCGCGTCGTCCGCACCGGCCGCCAGGCACAGCTCGCGCAGCCAGGTCGCGTCGATCACCGGCGCCGGGCCCGAGGCGTCACCGGCCCGGCGCCGAGCGAGTACGGCCTGCACCGACGGGTGGGCGGCCAGCTTCGCCGGAAGCCTGGGTTCCGCCGGCTGTCCCTCTGTGTCGCGCGCGGTGGTCGCCATCCGCCACTCCTCGTAGGTCGCGTTCCCGAGACTCGCCTCGCAGGCGAGAAACCGATCAGTTTCCTCACCGTAAACCGATCGGTTTCCCGCACGCAAGCGGCACCTCCAGGGCTTGCGCGTGGAAACCGATCGGTTTACGGTCGATGGAAACCGATCGGTTTCTTGTCTGTGGAGGCAGCAATGACCGCACTGAAAGGCGCACACGTCTTTGTCACCGGCGGCAGTCGCGGCATCGGCAAGGCCCTGGTGGAAGAGCTCTACGCACGCGGCGCCGGCAAGGTCTATGCCACCGCCCGCGACCCGCGCGGCGTGACGCACCCCGACGCCGTCCCGGTGGCCCTGGAAGTCACCGATCCGGCCTCCGTGGCCGCGGCCGCCGCGCAGGCCCAGGACGTCACCGTGCTGATCAACAACGCGGGCGCCTCGGTCGGCGCGTCCTTCCTCGAGTCCCCGGTCGACGACGTACGCCGGGAGTTCGAGACCAACTTCTACGGCCCGCTCCTGCTCACCCGGGCCTTCGTGCCGATCATCGAGCGCAACGGCGGCGGCCACCTCCTCAACGTGCACTCCGTGCTCTCCTGGATCGCGCTCGGCGGCTCCTACAGCGCCTCCAAGGCCGCCCTGTGGTCGCAGAGCAACTCCTTGCGCCTTGAGCTTCGGCCGCGTGGCATCGCCGTCACCGGACTGCACGTCGGCTACGTTGACACCGACCTGGCGGCGGACGTCGACGCACCCAAAGCCGACCCGCGTGACGTCGCCGCACTCGCCCTCGACGGGGTCGAGACGGGCGCGTACGAGGTGCTCGCCGACGACATCTCGCGGCAGGTCAAGGCGGGCCTGGCCGGCGACCCGGCGGGGCTGTACCCCCAGTTGGTCAAGTAACCACTCTTCACGAGGAGTCGGCGAGATGCCCGCCCACGAGCCACGTCCCACGATCCGCATCCAGGGGACCACCAGCCACACCATCGCCCCGCGCGCGGGATCCGGCGGCCGCGAGGGAACCCTGCGCTACCTCCAGGCGGGCACGGGCGCGCCTCTGGTCCTGCTGCACACCGTGCGCACCCAGGCCGAGCACTTCCGCCACCTCGTCCCGCTGATCGCGGACCGGTACACCGTCTACGCCCTCGACCTGCCGGGGATGGGCTACTCCGAGATCGTGCCCGGAGCGTCGTACGACGAGCCGGCCCTGCGCGTCGGCGTCGAGCGGCTCCTGACCGCACTCGACCTGCACGACGTGACGTTGCTGGGGGAGTCCATGGGGGCGGTGCTCGCCCTGACCACCGCCGCCGATCTCCCGGAGCGGGTACGGCGCGTCGTGGCGGTCAACACCTACGACTTCCGCGGCGGAATCGCCCGGTCCGGCCTCCTCGCCCGCGTCGTGGTCAGCGGCGTCCTCATGCCGGGAGTGGGCCCGGTGATCGCCGGGGTGGAGCCCAGGCCCGCCCTCCGCAAGATCCTTCAGGGCGGCCTCGGCGACAAGAACGCGCTGCGGGAGGACTACGTGGACGAACTCCTCCAGGTGGGCGGCCGCCCCGGCTACCCGGCCGTGGCGCGGGGCGTGTACCAGGCCCTGCCCAGCCTCATCGCGGCCCGCTCGCGCTACCCCGAGGTCAAGGCCCCCGTCCATCTCGTCTACGGCGAGAAGGACTGGTCCCGGCCCTCGGACCGGCAGGCGAACAGGAGCCTGCTTCCGGCCGCCGGCTTCACACAGGTCCCCGGGGCGGGCCACTTCATCGCCCTGGAACGGCCCGATGTGCCGGCCGACCTGTTGAACGCGGTGGCCTGACACCCGGGACCACCGGCCAGTGAGGCCGCCTCTTGGGACAAGTGGCGGGGCTCGGACCGCGGGCGTGAAATGGAGAGGGGGCGCAAAACGTGGAGGCGCCCGTGGGTGTGACACCGCTGACCGAGATTCTCTCCGCGCCCTTCGCCGAGCGCTACGCCGTACCGGCGATCAACGTCTTCAACGACCTGACGCTGGAGGCCGTGCTGGCGGCCGCGGTGGAGAACCGGTCGCCTCTGATCGTGCAGACCTCCGTGAAGACGGTCAGGTCCATAGGCAGCGACGTGCTCTACGCCATGTGGACCGCGATGACCGCCGGCATCGAGGTGCCCGTCACCCTGCACCTGGACCACTGTCCGGAACGCGAGGTCATCACCGAGTGCCTGCGACGCGGATGGAACTCGGTGCTCTTCGACGCCTCCACCCTCCCGGTCGAGGAGAACATGCGGCAGACCGTCGAGGTCGTCGCGGAAGCCCGCGCGCACGGGGCCGCGGTGGAGGGCGAGATCGAGTCGATCACCGGTGTGGAGGACGGCGTCGGTACCGACACGGCCGCCGAGCGGCAGGACCTCGCGGTCGCGCTGGACTTCCTGCGGACCACCCAGGTCGACGTGTTCGCACCGGCGATCGGGAACGCCCACGGATCGTACAAGCGGGCGCCGGTGCTCGACGCCCAGCGCGTGTCCGACATCGTGGCGGCCCATCCGGTGCCGATCGCGCTGCATGGCGGCAGCGGACTGTCCGACGAGCAGTTCCACGACCTGATCTCCCGGGGATGCGCGAAGGTCAACATCTCGACCGCTCTCAAGGAGACGTACATGAAGTCGAATCTGGCCTTCCTCGAAACGGCGGCGGAGCGGCAGAAGTGGGATCCGCCGTCGCTCTTCCGGGCCGTCCGCCAGGACGTCATCGAGTTGGCCGGTTCCCTGATGGGGCTCTTCGGCAGCGCCGGGCGGGCGGGCTGAGACATGCCCGCGCTCATCTTCGACTGCGACGGCGTCCTCGCCGACACCGAACGCGACGGACACCTGCCCGCGTTCAACCAGACCTTCGAGGAATTCGGCCTGCCGGTGCGGTGGAGCGACGCGGAGTACGCGGAGAAGGTGAAGGTCGGCGGCGGCAAGGAGCGGATGCGGACCCTGCTGACCCCCGACTTCATCGCCACGGCCGGACTGCCCTCCGACCAGGACGCACTCGACGAGCAGGTCGCCCGCTGGCACCGGCGCAAGACCGAGATCTACACCGGGATCATCCGCGGCGGGGACATCCCGCCCAGGCCCGGTGTGCGGCGGGTCGCACAGGAGGCCCACGAGGCCGGGTGGACGCTCGCGGTCGCCTCCACCTCCGCGGAGGCGTCCGTCCGCAGCGTGCTCGAGCTCGCCATGGGGCCCGAGCTGGCCGCCGGCTTCAGCGTCTTCGCCGGGGACGTGGTCCCGCGGAAGAAGCCGGCCCCGGACATCTACACCTTCACCGTCGACCGGCTCGGCCTCGATCCGAAGCAGGCTCTCGTGATCGAGGACAGCCGCAACGGCCTGCTGGCCGCCCTGGACGCCGGGCTGACCTGCGCCGTCACGACCAGCGCCTACACCGGGGAGGAGGACTTCACCGGGGCGTCGCTGGTGGTCACGTCGCTCGGCGATCCGGCACCGCAGGAGATTCCCGCCCGGGTGCTGAGCGATCCGCTCGGCGCCCGTCCGGGGCGCTGGGTGGTCCTCGCGGACCTGGCCGCCCTGCTCACCGCGAACGGAGGCCCGGACCCCCTTACGGGCTGATCTCGTCGAAGTCCATGTCGTCGCAGTCCATGTCGTCGAAGTCAGGAGAACCATGACAGCGCCATCGACATCCGCCGGTGACCTCGCCTTCGTCGTCCGGACCATGGCGCGGACCGCGGTGGACAACGAAAAGGCATTCGGTGACCTCGACGCCGTCGCGGGTGACGGCGACTTCGGGTACTCGCTCGCCCGCGGCTTCGAGATCGTGCTCGCCGACTGGGACACCCTCGTGTCCGACTCGCCGTCGGAGTTCCTGAAGAAGGTCGCCATGGTGGTCTCCAAGCGCGTCGGTGGCACGTCGGGGCCGCTCTGGGGCACCGCCCTGCTGCGGGCGTCCGGGGCCGTGAAGGACCGGACGGACTTGGTCGCCACGGACGCGGTCGCGATGCTGCGGGCCGCGGCCGAGGGCATCAAGGCGCGGGGCAGGTCCGACCTCGGAGACAAGACGCTGCTGGACGCGCTGATACCGATGACCGATGCCCTGGAACGGCGGCTGGCCGAGGGCGGACCGGGGCCCGGCGCGGCGGAACTCGCCCGGCTGGCCGCCGTGACGGCCCGTTCCGCGGCCGACGCGACGACACCCATGCAGGCCCGACGCGGCCGCCAGAGCTACACGGGCGAGCGCAGCATCGGTTCGCCGGACCCCGGCGCGGTGGCCGTCGCGGTCATGGCGGAGCGCATCGCCGACGAGTGGGACGCACAGGAGCGACGCGAAGGAGCGACGCCATGAAGAAGTTCGTGAACGACCCTCAGAACTATGTTCCGCAGATGCTCGAGGGACTGGCACTGGCCAACCCGGACACACTGAAGTACGTCCCCGAGCACAACCTGATCATGCGTGCCGACGCCCCGCAGGAGAACAAGGTCTCCATCGTCCAGGGCTCCGGATCCGGTCACGAGCCGGCCCATGTGATGAGCGTCGGCAAGGGAATGCTCGACGCGGCCTGCCCGGGCGATGTGTTCGCCGCGCCGCCGGCCGACTCGGTCTACGAGACGGTCAAGCGGGTCGCCTCCCCCAAGGGGGTTCTGCTCCTGGTCAACAACTACACCGGGGACCGGATGTCCTTCGAGATGGCCGAGGAGCTGTCCGAGGCCGACGGGCTGAACGTCCGTACCCTCTTCATCGATGATGACGTGGCCGTACAGGACTCGACGTTCACCGTCGGCCGACGCGGCGTGGCAGGCAACTTCTTCGTGATGAAGGCGGTCGGCGCGGCCGCGGAGCAGGGCGCGGACCTGGACGAGGTGTACCGGGTCGGCGAGAAGGTCAACTCCGTCGCCCGCTCCATGGGCATGGCACTGACCGCCTGCACACCCCCGGCGAAGGGCTCCCCGCTCTTCGACCTGCCGGACGACGCGGTCGAGATGGGCGTGGGCATCCACGGCGAGCCGGGCCGTAAGCGGGAGAAACTCCAGTCGGCGGACACGATGGTGAGCGAGCTCGTCAGCGCGGTCGTGGACGACCTGCCGTACTCCTCGGGGGACCACGTCGCACTGATGGTCAACGGCCTCGGCGGCACGCCGATCGGCGAGCTGTATCTCGTGTACGGCCGGGCCCACAAACAGCTGGCCGAGCGAGGCATCGAGATCGACCGCAGCTACGTGGGCGAGTACTGCACCTCGCTCGACATGGCCGGTGCCTCCATCACCCTGGTCCGCCTGGACGACGAGATAACCGAACTCCTCACCGCCCCCGCCGAAATCCCCATCCACGTCTTCTGACGGGAGCAGGTGCCACCTCATTATTTGACCGATCGTTCTTGATAGGTCTAGGGTCTTCGGCGTGGCCAGGACCAAGGAATTCGATCCGGACGCCGCGCTGCAGTCGGCTCTTGAGCTGTTCTGGCGGCGCGGCTACGAAGCGACGTCGATGGCGGATCTCGTCGAGTACCTCGGCATCGGCCGTGCCAGCATCTATGCGACCTTCGGCAGCAAGCACGAGCTGTACCTGAAGGCTCTGGAGCGGTATTCCGAGACGCGCGACCCGTTGCTCCTCGCCGAGCTGTCCCAGCCGGGCCCCGCACTGCCTTCGGTGCGGGCGGTGGTGCGTCGCTTCGCCGCGGAGGCCGCCTCCCCGGAGGACCGGCTGAACGGCTGCCTCATCACCAACACCGCGGCCGAGCTGGCGCCGCACGACCCCGCGGCGGCCCGGCGGGTCGAGATCAGCTGGGAGCACGTCGAAACCCTGCTGCACTCCGCGCTGGTGCGGGCACAGGCCCAGGGGGAGCTTCCCGAGGACCGGGATCCGCGCGCGCTGGCCCGCATGCTGCTCGTCCTGCTGCAGGGCGTGCGGATTGTCGGCAAGGCGTCGAACGATCCGGCCCGGGTGCGGGACGCGGCCGAACAGGCGCTGGCCCTGTTGGACTGAATCACGTTCACCGAAGGAGCTGCCGGGTCACTTCCGTATGCCCAAATACTGAACCGATCGGTCAAATATCAGGGGGAGGTATGACCGTTACGGGCCACGCTCGCGTCGCCACCACGCACCATCGACATGCCTTCGTTCTCCTCGGCAGTCTCCAGACGGCGCTGATCTTCACGCTGTCCGCGCTCGCCGTGCCGCTTCCCCGCATCGGACACGAATTCGCCCTGGAGCGCGCCGACTTGATCCTGCTCAGCGCCGCCTACGGATTGACCTTCGCCGGACTGCTGCTCTTCGGCGGACGCCTCGCCGACCGCTACGGCGGCCGACGCGCCCTCACCGCGGGCCTTGTCCTCTTCGCTTCCGCCTCGGCCGCCGCCCCGCTCGCCACAGGCATCGGGGCGTTGCTCGCGGCGCGCTTCGCACAGGGCGCGGGAGCGGCTCTGGTCGCGCCGGCCGCCATGGCCGTACTGCGCGCCGTCTTCCCGTCCCCTGCCGCGTACGGCAGGGCGATGGCCACCTGGGGTGGCCTTTCGGTGCTGGGCGCGACTACGGGCAATCTGGTCTCCGGCGTCATCTCGGCGCTGCTTTCCTGGCGTTGGACTCTCGCTGTACCGCTCGTGGTGGCGGTTGCGGCTCTCGCCCTCACGCCCCGGCTGCTGCCGGACACCGCGCCGAGCCGGGACAGGGCTCTGGACCTGCCGGGTGCTCTGCTCGCCACCGGCGGGATCACTCTGGCCGGCTACGGGCTCGTCGTCACCGACGCCCGCCCCTGGTCGTCGGCCGGCGTGCTCGTGCCGCTGCTCGGCGGGACCGTACTGCTCGCCGCTTTCGGGTACGCCGAGCGCCGCTCCCGCGACCCGCTGCTGCCACCCCGTTTCCTGGCTGACCGGCGGCGGGCCCTCGCCCTCACGGCCACCGCACTGAGCGCCTGCGGGACCGCGATGACCTTCGTCGTCCTCTCGCTCCATTTCCAGCAGGCGCGCGACTGGTCTCTGCTGCAGACCTCGGCCGCCTTCGCGCCGTTCGCCGTCGCGCTCATTGCCTCCGGCCGGGCGGCAGGGCCGCTCATCGGCCGGTACGGGGCCAGAACCGTCACGGCCGTCGGGCTGGGCACAGGCGCGGCCGGGCTCGCCTTCCTCGCGTTCACGGGGCTCGACCCGCATACCTCGTACGCGCTTGGACTGCTGCCGGGCCTCGTGCTGCTGCCGGCCGGCGCCGCGGCCTCCTTCGCGGGAACCGCCGTGCTTGCAATGCACGGCGCGCCACAGCGGCAGACCGGGCTTGCGGGCGGCGTGCTGAACACCGCGATGGAAATCGGCCCGACCGTTGTCTTCGCCGTCCTGCTCACGCTCGGCAGCGACGCCCGGTCCCTGGCTGTGACGGGGGCCGCCCTGGCCGTCGTCGCCCTCCTGTGCCACCGCACCAAGGAATCCATCACTCAAGGGAGTCAGTGAAAATGAACCGCTTCACCGGCAAGACCGTCCTCGTCACCGGAGCCGGCTCCGGCCTCGGCCGTGCGATCGCGGTCGCCTTCGCCGCCGAGGGCGCAGCCGTGGTCGCCGCGGGACGCACCGCGGCCTCCCTGGAAGAGACCGTCCGTCTCATCCAGGCGGCTGACGGCACGGCCGCCGCTGTCACTGCCGATGTCACCGACTCCGGCCGGCTCCAGAACCTCGTCCGCGAGAGCGCCATCCGATTCGGCGGACTGGACATCGCGGTCAACAACGCGGGGATACTCCGCGGCACCGTACCCGTCGGCGAGGTGAGCGAGGAGGACTGGGACGCGGTGCTGCGGACCAATGTCACCGGCGTCTGGCTGGCGATGAAACACCAGATCGCGCACATGAAGGAGAACGGCGGCGGTGCCATCGTGAACATCTCGTCCAACCTGGGCGCACATCTGCGGATCCCGAACACCGCCGCGTACATCACCTCGAAGGCAGCCGTCTCCGCGCTGACCCGTGCCGCCGCCCTCGACCACATCCACCAGGGCATCCGTATCAACGCGGTCAGCCCGGGCGCCTCCGCCGCCCCCATGTCGCTGCGTCCCGGCGAGACCGAGGCCGACCGCGCCGAGCGGGTGAAGACGCAGAACCCGCTGGGCCGGGTCGCGGAGGCCGAAGAGGTGGCGGCCGCCGTGCTCTACCTCGCCTCGCCCGCGGCGGGCGCGGTGGTCGGCACCGACCTGGTCGTCGACAGTGGATCATCGGCGTGACGGGTTCCCAGGGCTCTCAGCTTGGGAAGCGACGGCGCTTGGGTGGTCGTATGGCCGCTGAACTGGGTAGATGCGTTACGCAGCGGCAGGAGTGAGGGCCTTTCGGCGCCGCTGTTGATCATGGTCGTCCGCTCCGAAGGGCACGCGCTCATGGTCGATCGGGCGTAGTACGTGTTCGAGCCGACCGGCTCGCTTTCACGGGATCAGCCGGCACCGGGGACGGAACTGTCGGGCGCTTCATGCCCGGCCCGGCGGCGGTACTCGGCGTTGATGCGCTGAGCTTCTTCGAGCTGGTCCTCAAGGATGACGATGCGGCAAGCGGCCTCGATGGGGGTGCCCCTGTCGACGAGCTCGCGGGCGCGCGCCGCGATCCGGAGTTGGTAGCGGGAGTACCGGCGGTGTCCGCCCTCCGAGCGCAGCGGCGTGATCAGACGAGCCTCACCGATGGCTCGGAGGAAGGCCGGGGTGGTGCCGAGCATCTCGGCGGCCCGCCCCATCGTGTATGCGGGGTAGTCGTCGTCGTCCAGACGATCACTGAGGGGGATATCTGCTGTCATGTCACCTCGTTGTGCAACGCGTCGAGGGGCCCTGGTGCCGTACGGCACCAGGGCCCCGAAGGAAATTCAACACCATCTGTCGGCCCTAATGCTGCGCCGACCTTCTGTTTCCGCTACCAGCCCTGCAGAAAGGGGGGTGCGGGGATCGCGGCTGCGTGACCGGGGACCACCTTCCAATCCGGGGTCTTGCGGTACCCGGGCGAGTGCTTCTCGGACCGGGCGATCCTGATGGCGTCTGCTCCTCCGTTCTTCCTCTGAACCAACTGCTTGCTGTACTGCAACCCGCCAGTTCGTGTCTGCCGGGCTTCGCTTGACCGGTGTCAACGAGAAAAAGACTAACCGTGCCAGAGCTCAATGTCTACTCTGGCAAGAGCAGATTTATGTCCTGCGGGGGAACAGATACCCTGCGACCTGCAGCAAACGGATGGCGCAGCCGTCGTGAGAACAGCCGTGAGGGCCCTGCCGACACATGTCGGCAGGGCCCTCAACGGGATCCTGATGGCGGCTTGCCGCCCGTCCTCATCCGGCGTGGCCTACCTGCTAGACGGGGCAGCAGCGGTGGCCGATGGTCACGGACTCACCTGACTGATCGGGGGAGGTGATCAGCGAGGACGTCCCGTAGTCGGATCTGGTCCGTGTACGTGGAACCGCCGCGGTGGACGGCGAGTTCGGCCAGGGTGATCGAGCCCGTGCACTGGTCGTCTCCGTCGCACAGGAGGAGGTACTCGACACGGGCACCGGCCATGACGGACAGGGCGACCTCGACGGTCATGTCGTCACTGACCCGAGGTCCGGCCGCCTCCTTGCCGTCGAGCGCGCTCACGGGGGAGAGAACCGCCTGTCGTCCCTGCGTCTGAACCGATGTCAAAGCCGCCTCCTCGGAGTTGGGTGAGCTTCTGATCGATGCCCCTAGGCCGCCGGATCGAAGGCGGGCCGCTCTGCCCTGCGCCGCTTCGCCTGTCCGGTGGGGCGCCCCTGAGCGGAGCGGTCGCGGCGGCCTCGGGACGAGGGAGCCGCGGAGGAGACGGCACGGCGGGGACGTGCCACGGCCGGTGCGGTGATGACGACCGGAACACCGGAAGGGGCCTGGGCGCCTGTGATGCGGGTCAGCTCCGCCTCACCGGACCGTACGGCGGTGATCTGCGGGGTGATGCCGGCCGAAGCCATCAGGCGGTTCATGCCGCGGCGCTGGCCGGGGGTCACCAGGGTGACGACGCTGCCGGACTCCCCGGCGCGGGCGGTACGGCCGCCGCGGTGCAGGTAGTCCTTGTGGTCGGTGGGCGGATCGACGTTGACGACGAGGTCGAGGTTGTCGACATGGATGCCGCGGGCCGCGACGTTGGTCGCCACCAGTACCGTCACGTGTCCGGTCTTGAACTGGGCGAGGGTCCGCGTGCGCTGCGGTTGGGACTTGCCACCGTGCAGGGCCGCCGCGCGGACGCCGCTGTTCAGCAGGTGCTTGGTCAGCCGGTCCACGGCGTGCTTGGTGTCCAGGAACATGATCACGCGGCCGTCTCGTGCGGCGATCTCGGTGGTCGCCTGGTGCTTGTCCGCTTCGTGCACGTGGAGCACGTGGTGTTCCATCGTGGTGACCGCTCCCGCGGACGGGTCGACGGAGTGGACCACCGGGTCGGTCAGGTAGCGGCGGACGAGCAGGTCGACGTTGCGGTCCAGCGTGGCGGAGAAGAGCATCCGCTGCCCTCCGGGGCGCACCTGGTCGAGCAGCGCGGTGACCTGGGGCATGAAGCCCATGTCGGCCATCTGGTCTGCCTCGTCGAGGACAGTGATGTCGACGGCGTCCAGCCGGCAGTCGCCCCGGACGATGAGGTCCTTGAGGCGCCCCGGGGTCGCGACGACGACCTCCGCGCCGACACGGAGTGCACCGGCCTGTTTGCCGATCGACATCCCGCCGACCACGGTGGCCAGCCGCAGCTTCACGGCACGGGCGTACGGAGTGAGCGCGTCGGTGACCTGCTGGGCGAGCTCTCGGGTGGGTACGAGGACGAGGGCAAGCGGCTGCCGCGGCTCGGCGCGCCGGCCCGCTGTACGGGCCAGCGCCGCCAGGCCGAAGGCGAGGGTCTTGCCCGATCCGGTGCGGCCACGGCCGAGTACGTCACGACCGGCGAGGGAGTTGGGCAGGGTCGCCCCCTGGATGGGGAACGGCACGGTCACGCCCTCGTGACCGAGTGCGGCCAGCAGGGGTGCCGGCAGGGCGAGGTCGGCGAACGAGTCGACGGCGGGCAGCGCGGGCGTGACCGTCACCGGCAGCGCGAACTCGCCCTGGGGTGCGGTCTGCCGACGATCGTTGCCCCTGGAACGCCGGGGAGCCCCCGAGCGCCCGGCGGCAAAACCCCGGGAGCGGTCGTTGGTACGGGTCGTGCGGGCGGTGCGTGCGCGGTTCAAGCGGAACCTTCCTCAATGTGAGCACGTAGGCACGTAGCAAGGAATTTCCGCAGCAAAATGAACGGCGCAGAGAATCGCGAGAACGAGCCGGGGTTGATGGGCGCCGAGTCGTATCGACGGGGGGAATACATCACCCTTCGGTGATCTGGTGGGGTCTTCCCGTCACGCGCCCTGAAATGCAGCGAGCTGGGGCCCGCACCCCAAGGTGCGGGCCCCAGCTGCGAAGTATGCGTTACTGCCGGTGTCAGGCGGGAACGATGTTCTCCGCCGTCGGGCCCTTCTGGCCCTGCGCGATGTCGAACGACACCTTCTGGCCTTCCAGCAGCTCGCGGAAGCCCTGGGTGGCGATGTTCGAGTAGTGGGCGAAGACGTCGGCGCCGCCGCCGTCCTGCTCGATGAAGCCGAAGCCCTTTTCCGCGTTGAACCACTTCACGGTGCCAGTAGCCATGTCATTTCTCCTTCGGAGACGAGGTCCGGAATTCGCCCTGTGCGGATCCCGCGTCGCCGTGCTGATTAACCCGTCGGAAAATGAACCTTCTGGCAACCACACCTGCAACTGAGATCGACGTTAGCATGACGCGGTCGGCTCTGCGTGGTCAATAATTCCGCTCGGGTTGACGGTCGAGGAATACTCGCCGTGCGCCGTGCCTATTTCTCACTTCACGGATACAGATATTTGATCCGCGCGGATGCGGTGTTCCTGCCGAACGCTTCCGGCCGCAGCGCCATGACCTCCGTCGATGAGCTGTGCGCCGTTGCCCTCGTCGTCAACGGATGGGACAACCGCGAACGCGCCGAGAGCTCACCACCGCGATGAAGGTCACATCGGCGCAGAGGAGACGACCTCTCCTAGTCGGCCCGTTCGGCGGTCCAGGTGATGTGCGGGGGCTCGACTCGTGCGCACAGGGGCCCGCCCTGCGCGTCGGTCAGGCCGAGGCGTCCGACCAGCAGCCCGTCGCGTGCGGCGGCGGCGAGTACGTCGGCGGGTATGACGTCGAGCAGGAGCTTGGCGCGGCGGAACATCGTGAAGGTGCCCGACTCGTCGACCGTGCCCCACGACAGGTAGATGAACCGCCGGCCCAGACGGTCCTGCACGTAGGGGCCTTTGACCTCGATGCCGGTCGGCGAAGCGCTCGTGGAGCACTCCAGGGTCCATGTCGCGGACGGTGCGTCGCCGGGTTGTGGCGCGAGGAGTTCGGCCGGACGGTCGCGGCGTTGCACGGCGACGTGGATGTTGCCGTACGCCGGGACCGTGCCGTCGACGGAGGCTGGGCGGGTGAGGCCGGGCAGGTCGACGGCGTCGATGCGGATGCGCATGAGGGCCATCATCCGCCATCGTCCGTGCAGAGGTAAGCCGACCTCGAACTGGGGTGGGCCACGGCAGCGGTGACCTCATCACTCAGGACCGGCCTCTCTGCGGCGGCCTCCTCGTCCCTGCTCACTCCTGCCGGCCCGCGAACCCGCCCCGGATGCGGCTTGCCGCCCGCACGTCGGCGTCCTCGTGTACCGCCGGCGTCTGGGTGACGTTTGAGTGTGCAGGTGCGCTGGATACTGCGGGCCAGTTGTGTGACTGCTGTGCCTGAGTCATGCCAATGTGAACTGAGGGATCAGAGTGGCCCTGCGTCCAGCACGTCATCGGCGTTCTTTGAAACGTCGTTTCCTCGCCGGGGCTGCTGCCGCTGTGGCGGCCGGGCGACGAAGGTGCTCACCTCGCCGATCGCGTCGTACGGCGGCTTCGGCATGGTCCGTGTCGGAGTCGACCGGGACGGCGACGCGGTCATCAGCTGCCACTCCGGCGGCGGCTCCGTCGCACAGGTCTGGGCCTCGCGCTGGAGCCGCACCGGCACCCTCGCGGCCCCGCTGCGCATCTCGGCCGCCACGGACAACGTGGGCTTCCACCACGCGCTCGCGACGGACCTCGACGGCGACTCGATGATCGTGTGGCCCCGCTACAGCAGTGGCAAGCCCGAGTTGCTCGGCCGTCGGCTGTCCGCGGGCGGCACCCGCGGCACCGTCACCGCCCTCGGCGCCGGCGACCGGCCCGACCTGGCTCTCGATGACGACGGCGACGGCAATCTGGTCTTCCACACGGTCGTGCCCAAGTCGGCGCCTCCGTACAGCTACACGAAGATCAGCGCTCGCCTGATCAGCCGCTCCGGTGGGTTCGGCACCACGAAGACGCTCACGTCGGACGGCCGGGTGCCCCAGGCCGACGCCCGCCCGACATCCCGGTTCACGGTGATCTGGCAGCAGGAGACCTTCCCGTACACGATCAAGTCCGTCACCGGCCCCTGACCGACCGGCATCAACTGCCTCGCCGTACCCCTTCGGCGGTTTCCACTCATCACTTCGTGAAGGAGATCCATGCGCAAGCGCGCTGCCTTTGCTGTCCTCACCGCTGTCACCGCAGTGGCAGGCTTCGCCGTCCCCGGTGCATACGCGGACGACAACGTGGGCGACATCCAGGTCGACAGCGTCGTCGTCAACGGCGGTAAGAACATCGTGGTCGACACGGCCGACAAGACGATCACGGTCTCGGTGACCGCCACCGACCCGTCGGGCATCTGGGACGCGGACTTCAACCTGTGGCGGGGCCCGGACGGCACCGACCCCTACTACAGCGCCGACGGCGTGATCGATCCCAACGAGACCACCACCCCGGCGAACTGCGTCGCCTCCAGCAGTACGACGTCGACCTGCTCGAAGACCTTCACCTTCGAACCGGACTGGTGGCTCACGAACGCCGACGCCGGCACCTGGAAGGTCCAAGTCCAGGTATCGGCCAACGACGGCAGCTACACCGACCGGTGGGCCTACACCACCACCCGCCTCCAGCGGCACTCCAAGCTGACCGCCAACGCGAGTCCTGAGCCGATCGCCAAGGGCAAAACGCTCACCATCACCGGCAAGCTGACCCGGGCCAACTGGGACACGCTCGATTACCGGGGCTACACCAACCAGCCGGTCAGGCTCCAGTTCCGCAAGGCTGGTACTACGACCTACACCACCATCAAGACCGTGTACACCTCCAGCACCGGCAACCTGACGACCACGGCCCCCGCGTCCGAAGACGGCTACTGGCGCTGGGACTTCGCAGGCACCTCCACCACCCCGGCCGTCAAGGCAACCGGCGACTTCGTGGACGTGCAGTAACAAAAGAACCCCCGGGTCTCTGACCTGGGGGTTTCACATGGAGCGGGTCACGAGAATCGAACTCGCGCTCTCAGCTCGGGAAGCGACGGCGCTTGGCAGCGAGCTTCTTGCCCCGGGTTCAGTCGGCCGTGGCCGGGCCGAACCAGGTGGTGAGGGCGGTCTGAAGAGCGGCGGGGTCGAGGGTGGTGCCGGCGGGTGCGGTCCAGGCGACGTGACCGTCGGGGCGGATGAGGAGCGCGGCGGGGGCAGGGGCCTCGTCCACCGGCCAGACGGGCCAGGGGCCGGCCGCGGACCGGGCCTCGACGAGGTCGACGCGATCGGCCCAACTCCGGGCCGCGGCCGCCAGTTCGGTGTCACCGCGCAGGTCGAGCAGCACGGGGCGTGCGGTGCGCAGCAGGTCGAAGACACGACGGTGGCCGTCACGGGTCTTCAGATCGATGTCGGGGACCCGCCGGCCGGTCAGCGGGTGGTCGTCGCTCATGGGGTAGCGGAGATCCAGCGCGGTGATCATGCCGCCCAGATGCCGGTTGACGTCGTCGTATCCGATGAGCGAACGGAGTACGTCGCGTAACGCGTCGGTCTGAGGGCCCGGACGCGTCAGCGCCGTCTGCGCCCGGGTGTTGTGCAGCACCCGTTCCGCGACGGGATACCGCTCGGCGTGGTAGCTGTCCAGCAGGATCTCCGGCGCCCGGCCGTGCACCACCGAGGCGAGTTCCCAGCCGAGGTTGACCGCGTCCTGGACTCCCAGATTCAGTCCCTGGCCGCCTGCCGGGAAGTGGATGTGCGCCGCGTCGCCCGCCAGCAGCACCCGGCCTTCCCGGTACCGCTCGGCCTGCCGGGCCGCGTCGCCGAACCGGGAGACCCAACGGGGACTGTGCATACCGAAGTCGGTGCCCGCGATCCCCAGCAGTGACTCCCGCAGCTCCTCGAACGTCACCGGTTCCCTCTGGTCGGCGACACGGCCGTGCTCCGTGGTGATCACCCGGTACCAGCCCGGCTCGAAGGCGAACACCGAGAAGTCACCGCCTGATCGTCGCTGCATGAAGAGCGATTCGGCGGGCGGATCGGTGAGTTCGACGTCGCCGAGCAGCGCGGTCACGGTCGCCGGGGTACCGGGGAAGCCGATGCCGGCCAGCTTGCGCACCGCGCTGCGCCCGCCGTCGCAGCCCACGAGGTAGCGGGCGCGCAGGGTCGAACGTAAGCCCTCCGGTCCGCCCACTTCGACCTCGACATCACTGTCGTTCTGGCGGATCCCGGTCACCTCGGACGACCAGCGCACCCGTACACCGAGCTCGGTGGCCCACTCCTCCAGGAGCCGCTCGACATGGGACTGCAGGAGCACCAGCGACCGGGCGTGCCTGGTCTCGAACCGGTCGAAGTCCAGCCACAGCCCCGAGAAGTGACCTATCGAGCGCGGTACGCCGGCCGCCAGGAAGCGGTCCAGGACGCCCCGTTGGTCCAGCACTTCCATCGTCCTTGCGTGCATCCCGCCGGCCCGCGACTCACCGGTCCGCGCGGCGAGCCGGTCGGCCACCACCACGTCGACCCCCGCCAGCCGCAGCTCGCAGGCGAGCATCAGGCCCGTCGGCCCGGCGCCCGCGATCACCACATCCGCGTCCGTCTTCCTGTCGGTCATCTGTGTTTTCCCCCTGCTCCGGTTCGGCTGCCGGCCCCGCCCGCCGTCTCTAACGGCGTTAGGGACTCTAACGTCGTTAGAGAGTGCCTCTAACGGTGTTAGGGTGTCAAGCGCCCTGGAAGGGGGAGCGGGAAGAGGGGAGCGGGATGAAGATCAACTCCGAGGTGATCGCCCGGACGGCGTTGCGACTGCTCGACGACGTCGGCCTCGACGGGCTCACCATGCGCCTTGTCGCCGAGGACCTGGGCGTACGAGCCCCCACCCTCTACTGGCACATCAAGAACAAGCAGCAGCTGCTCGACGCCATGGCCACCCTGGTCTACGTCGAGGCGGCCGAGCGGCTGGAGTCACCCCGCGAGGGCACGTCCTGGGAGGACTGGCTCGCCGACTGGGCCCGCCACCTGCGTCAGGCGATGCTGAGCCACCGGGACGGAGCACGCGTCCTCGCCGGCACCTACGTGAACCACCCGGCCGTGCACCGGGCGGTGGAGCTGAACCTGCGAACCCTCCGGGACGCCGGCTTCACCCTCAGCGAGGCGGCACGCGGTTTCCCGGCGGTCCTGCACTACACCATCGGCCACACCATCGAGGAGCAGGCCCACACCAGCACGGCGTACGGCGACGACAACCCCTACGCGCCCGAGCGGCTCGCCGGGTTGATCGATGCCGAACGCTTTCCCCTCGCCGCCCAGGCGTCGAGCGACCTGCTCGGCATGGACGGCGACGTCGGCTTCGAACACGGGCTGCGCATCCTCGTGCTCGGTCTGCGCGCCGCCAAGGAGGAGCGGGAGCGCGGCTGACCCGGGCAGGTCGGCGACCGAATCGGTGGCGACCACTCTCCGCGGTCGAAACTCGTGACCATGCCGTGCCGTGCGGACGCCGTGGGGCACGCGGACGCACTCAGCCTGAAGGACACCCACGTGTGGGCCCGACGGTTCCGGATCATGCCTTCGCACTCCCGATAAACGTTTTTCGCGCACGTCGGCGTCGGTGATGATTCATGGCATGAACACCCCCTCCCGGATCAGCACGCTCGCTCTGCGGCACGCGATTCCGCACCCTCTCGCGATCGATCAGTGGGCAGAGGTGCGTCCGCTGATCGACGGCCGGGACGTGCTGGCAGCTATCCACCCCGGCGGGGTGTCGAGCTGCTCACGCAGGGAGTGGTTCGGACCGGCCGAGGGATGGCCGCTGTCGGCGCTGGAGGAACCTCGCCGCGTCGAGCTGTCCAACAACGACTGCTACACGGGCTGCTGCGGAGGCATCTTTGTCACCATCCACCGCCGGGGTGACAGGGTGGTGTGGTCGTCATGGCAGAACACGAACGACATCCGGGTACCCGTCCCCGCAGATGTCCACTTCGATGCGGCTCAGTACGACGCGGAACTGACGCGTGCCGTCGCGGACACCGGATGGGAAGAGCCCGTGGACACTGTCGCCCGGCTCGTGACCCAGGAGTTCATGCGCAGTGGCTGGTTCGAGCGCTGGGATTGCGTTGTCGACCGGGTGGAGCCGCGGCGCGAGGAGCCCGAAGGGGTAGAGGTGTACTTCAGCCGTCGTCGGGAGGCGTCGCCCCATGGCCCCGGCTTCACCTTCGACTTGCCCGTCGCTCGTGACGTGCCGGCCGAGGACCAGGCCCGGCGCTTCATCGCCCGGATCACGGCCGACGACCCTCGGAAGACCGCCGAACCGCTGTAAACAAGCAATAAACCCCAGGTCACTGACCTGGGGTTTGATCATGGAGCGGGTGACGAGAATCGAACTCGCGCTCTCAGCTTGGGAAGCGACGGCGCTCGCGGGGGTGCGTCGTGTCTGACCTGCGCCTACGCGGTTTGCGTTCCCGTGCCTTCGGCTTGGATAGCACCGCAATTGACCGTGATTCGCCGTCCCTACGGGCACGCCAAGGGCACGGCATCCGACAGACGTGTTTCCGGGCCGCGGGCAACGTTCCTCTCCGCTCGCGCGCCGACAACGCACGAGCCGGCCGTGTGGGCCTTCGCTCATGCGCATCAGGAGAAATCGTCCAGTAGAAGCTGCCGGCGGGTGTTGGTGTCGATCAGGATCTGCTGGGCCTGCTTGGGGTTGCCGGGTCGGACCGCTTCTGTCATCGCGGCTCGCGCCGCCTCGGGGGGCGTGTCGGGTGGGACCACGAGCAGGGAGAAGTGGTCCTGGTCCCCTCGGGTCACGAGCGCGGTGTCGTCGCCCACGGAGAAGACGTCGATGTGCACCACACGGTCGTCGACGGTCATCCGCGTCGGCATTTCGCCCCAGGCCGCGGAGTCCAGGCCGATCCGTGTGATCGGCCCGAGGCGCTCGGTCAGTGCGCTGACCAGGCCAGGCAGTTCGGCGGCGAGATTCCTGGAACGGGGCCACCACGCACCGTCGAGGATGCTCCGGCGTTCGTGAGTGGTGGTGAGCCGCAGGAGCGCCGTTCCGGGACGCATGGATTCATGTGCACCGTCCGCCAGCAAACCTGCCGGAGGCGGGGAATCGGGATCGGGCATCGTGCTCACCTGCCTGTTCGCGGCCTCCTCGCGTCCACGCTACTCCTGGCGTGTCAGGCGTGGTCGCTGAGCGCGGCGGTCATGATGGGTTCGGCCGCCTCCTCTGTGGTGTCGGGCGGCACGACCAGCAGGTCCCAGCGGCCGTGGCCGGGGGAGAGCAGGACGACGGTGTCCGGGGCGTGCGCCGCGACCGTCTTCCGCAGTCGCACGACCTGGTTGGCGACGAGCATCCGGCCAGGTGCCGCGGACCAGGCCGCTCCGTTCACCGTGACGCCGGCGATGTGTCCCCAGGCTCTTGGCAGGGCGGCGAGCAGCTGCGGAAGCTCCGCCAGCAGGTCGTAGGAACGCGGCCACCACACGCCGTCGAGACGACGCGGCAGCGCGCTGTGGGGCGCGAGGCGCAGGCGGAGGAGAGGGCGGGTGGGCGGTGCGGGTGGTGAGGGTGGCGCTGTGGTGATCATGGCGTTTCCTTCGACGGGTCGTGGAGCGGTCGGATCGGGTCAGGCCCGGCGGGCGGCAAGCCGGTCCGACGTGGGCGGTCACGGACCGCAACGGTTGCGGAGGCGGAGAGCGGGGCCCAGGGGCGTCTAGGTGCTCCGCCCTCGTCTTCCCACTGCTCCATCCGCCCCTGCTCGCGTACGGTTTCGTCGTCGACCCGGCGGCGTCGCTCGGCCGCCAGGAGCTCGCTCGCGGTGAGGTGGAGTGCGGGGTCGGCCGCCGCGGCCATGAGCCGCGCGGCCGTGGCGGTCTCGGTCCGGGGCGGGACGACGAGCAGGTCCCAGCGTCCGACGCCGTACGAGAAGAGCCGGATCATGTGCGGGTCGAAACCGGAAGCGAACCACGCGGCCTTCACTGTGTGCCCGGGCACGGGCAGGTCGCAGGGCGCCGCCGGCCAGGTGTCGCGGTGGGACGCCATGCGCGATACGCGTCCTCGCGTGGCGTCGAACGCCTCGGTGAGTGCGGGCAGTTCGGCCATCAGGTCATCGGTGCGGGGCCACCAGGCGCCGCAGAGGGGGCCGGGCGGGAAGGTCGGCGGGCGCAGGGCGAGCCGGGCAGGGCGCGGTGACGTGCGTACCGGGCGGCTGGGGGCGCGGTCGCCGGTCCTCGGCGGTGGGCCCGTGCCGGTGTGGGGGTTCATGGTCTCGGTTCCTGTCCTCGGGCGGCCGTCGTACGACTGCCGGTGCCGCTGGTCCGGCGTCAGCCAGGCTCGTCGGTGTGGGCGCGTCGTGCCTGGGTGCGGCTGGTGGCCAGCCAGGGCGACTGGGCAAAGGTCTCTTCGCCGACATGCCCGGTGTCGACGGTGAGATGGAGCAGAGTGCCCTGCCCGTCGGGGCCCGCGGGGTAGCTGCGGGGCTCGTCGCAGCGGAGGTTCCGGCGCAGCAGTTGCGCCACTCGTTGGGCGATGTCGGGGCTGGCGGCGATGATGCGGACCTCCGCGAGGTCGCCCAAGGAGAGATCACCATCGGCGGTCTCGTACGCCGGCGGATCTTCGCTTGTGTCGTGGGTGCTGCCGGTGCCGGTGCCGGTGCCTTGGCTGCGGCCGCGGCGGAGCGGCGCGGGCATGGACGTGACCTCTGTTCTGTCGGCCATTTCGGCCTCAACGTCCTGCGGTGTTCCGCTGGTTGTGCGTCGTCCGCTCCCTGTGGCGGCGCGGTCGGAAGCGTCCCCGTCCGCCGTCGCGATGGTCGCGACGCTCGTGCCCGGCGGACGGGGTGGAGTGCGGTGGTGGCGGCGGGCTGGTGCCGGCGGCTCGGTCGGCGGCGGCTGGTGGGCCGGGCAGGAAGCGGCTGTAGGAACGCAAGGCGATCCTTTCGCTGTGTGCGGAGTTGAGCCGGTGGATCACGTACGCTCCGGCGGCGATGAGCACGAGGAGCGCGGCGATGGTGAGGGCGATGTCCATGGCGGTCACGGCCTGACGGTCGGTCGAACGCGAGAAGAGCTCGGGAGAAGCGGGCCCGCCGTCCCTCGGGCGCGTGGTGGCGCATGGGTGCCGGTGGTGCCGTTCGGCGTGGCGCCGGTGGTGAAGAGCTGCAGTACAACCCTGCGCGGGTCGGGCACCGGCCAGGCTTGGGCGGCGGAGAAGGAATCGAAGGCCGGGGCCATCGTGCTGACCTGTCTCCGGAAGCTCCTGCGCTGCGCGAGGCTTCCGGCGAAGTGTCTCGCCGAGGACGAGACCAGCGCGGAAGCCGGTGTGCGACATGCCCTCGGTACCTCCACCGTACTCCCGTGCGCCCCCGACTGTCGGGAAGCGGACGGAACCGCCGTACCCGCTTCGGCGTTCTCGTCCACCGTCGGTACCGAAGGGGAGCGCGGCCGTGGGAGTACGGTTGAAGACACCGAGGGCGTCGCGCGCCGACTCCGACACCGGCGCCGCTCTCGGCGACCGACGACGCCGGGCCGGGCCCGCCCCGTGCCCGAGCAGGGCGTGCCTCATGACCGTGAACGTGCCGGCTGCGCCGACGACCACAGAACTGCTCGGGCGCCCCGTCGGTTCGCACCCGCCCGCGACGCGGAAGCCCGGCCCGAGGCCGGAACGGGGCTCCTCGCCGCGGGAAGGGCAACGTGTCCGTCCGCTGACCAGGCGTCAGATCGAGGACCATCTGCAGGAACTGGGCGATCTGTACGCGGAGACGTCCGGCGGCGGCCCCTGGGTGTGGAACCAAGCCCGCAGCGCCTTCCTGCGGCGGCTTGCGGCCGACGCACGGCGACCGGGATTCGAGCTGCTGATCGCGGAGACCACCGAGCTGACCGGATGCGCCTACGGCTTCCCCGTACGCGGCGACGGCCCCTGGTGGGAGGGCTTCGACGGATACCTTCCGGGGCGGCTGCTCCGGCTTGCCGCGTCCGGACGCCTCTTCGTGATCTCCGGGATCCACGTCCCCTCCCGGGTACGCCGACAGAACCAGGACCGTGCCTGGAACCTCGCCCGGCGCCTGCAGAAACGGCTGCTCACCGACCACGGTGCCGCCGTCGCCGTCACGCTGGTGAAGCGCTCCGACCACAGGACCGTCGAGGCGCTGCGGTCCTGGGGATGGCGGTACATCGAAGGCGACACACCTCGGACGGCCCCGCTCGGCCCGTTCCGCGTCCTGGTCCTCGAGACCTGAGCACCACGTGCCGCCCGCGCCGCGGGGCACGGCTCTCACGGCGACGGCAGGCGCAGGGCGAGGAGGGCCACGTCGTCGGTGCTGCCGGGCGGCATGCGGGCGGGCAGCTGGTCGCACAGCGTGTCCAGCGGTTCGTGGGCGAGCGCGAGGGCGTGGTGGCGCAGACGGGCGAGGCCGGTGTCCAGGTCGCTGCCGGGGATCTCGATCAGGCCGTCGGTGTAGAGCAGGAGAGTGGAACCCGGTGGAAGGGACTGCGCGGCGCTCGGCCGGCTGCCGCCGGGGCCCGGAGGGACACCGAGGAGGAGTCCCTGTCCCGCTTCGAGGTACTCCGCCTGTCCGTCCCGGGTCAGCAGGAGGGGCGGCGGGTGCCCCGCGCTGGTCCACCGCAGCGTCCACGGACCGGTGTGCGGGTCGCCTTCGAGCAGGGCGAGGACGAGGGTGGCCATGGGGACGGTGGTGATGGCGGGCATGGCGTCGTCGAGGCGGTCGACGACGGCGCCGGGCGGGCCGCTGTGGTCCCAGGCCAGCGAGCGCAGGATGCCGTGCAGTTGCGCCATTCCGGCCGCCGCGGTCAGGTCGTGACCCACGACGTCGCCGATGACCAGCGCGAGCGTGCCGTCCTTCCGCTCGAACGCGTCATACCAGTCGCCACCGACCTGGGAGCCGGCCGGAGCGGGCTGGTAGCGGGCGGCCAGCCGCAGGTGGCCGGGCTGGGGCAGCGGGGCGAGCAGGTTGCGCTGCATGGCCTCGGCGACGGCGCGCTGTCGGCCGAAGCGGCGGGCGTTGTCGATGACCAGCCCGACCCGGCGGCCGATGTCGCTCACCACTGTCAGATCGTCGGTGTCGAAGGGGTGTGCCGGGTCCGTGCGCACCAGTGTCAGGGCGCCGGTGACCTGCCGCCCGGAGCCCAGCGGCACCGTGAGGGCGGACCTCGCGCCTGCGGTCCGCAGGAAGCCGTTGTGGACGGTGGCCAGGGCGGAGGCGACCGGTACGGCCATGTCCGCCTCGCGCTGCACGACGGGATCACCGCCGTTCAGCACCTGCACCAGAGGCGAGCGGCCCTCCTCCCCTTCCTCGGGAAGGTGCTCCTGCCAGTCCTCCTGCGCGGCGTCCCGGCCCTCGGGGCCCGTCACCGCCACACGGTGGACCTGGCCGGAACCGACCCTGAGGTCCACCGCCGCCCAGTCGGCGAGGCGGGGAACCAGCAGGCGGCCCAGCCGGGCGAGGGCCTCATCGGTCTCCAGAGTCTGACCGAGCACGTCGGTGATCTCCGCGACCAGCGTCAGCCGCTCGGTGAGGTCTTCCAGAGCACGTGTATAGGCCGCACGCTCCCGACGGGCGCTGCGGTCGCCGGCGGCGTCGGTCAACAGCACGGCCATGCCCATGAAGGCGCCGTCGTCCCTCAGGGGAGAAGCGGACCAGGAGATCGCGATCAGGCGACCGTCCCCGCGCAGACAGATGTGGCCCTCCTCGCGTGCCTCGGCCCTCTGGGCCAGGGCCCGCAGCAGCGAGCACCGCTCCCGGGGGACCCTGCCGCCGTCCGCCTCCCGGTGCAGCAGGTCGTGTGCGTCCTCCCCGAGCATCGCCGCAGCGGAGCGGCCCAGTAGCCGCTCGGCGGCCGGGTTGACCGCCAGAAACCGTCCAGCGGGGTCCACCACGGTCAGGGCAGTGCCCAGCTGCCCGACGACCTGCCGCCAGAAACCCGGCTCGGCCGCCGACCACCGCCGCCCCTCGTCTCCGACACCCTCCACCACGCCGCCTCTCCAGTCATGGAAACCCTCCGCGGGCGCATCGGCAGACCGAGACACCGGTCGATCGATGGTTCCCCGACTTGGCTCGATCAACGCCGCGACCTTGCCTCAGGCCCATGGTGTACGACGCGTACGGATAGTGGTCGTCGCCGAGCCGGTCGACGGCGTACGGCTGTCTTCGGCGTACTACCCGCTCCGGAGTGGCCGGTGCCGGTCCGCGCGGCACCCGCGGCAGTGTGGGGCCGGGCGCGGCGGCGCCCGGCCCTGTCACAGGAAGGCCATGCGTTCCCTCGGGGGCGGCCTGCCCCGCAAGCTCTTGGCGGTGCGGTTCCTGGCCGGTCACCAGTAGTAAGGGGGAACCGTGGTGGTCGGCCTTCCGAGCCCCTCCCCCTCTGCCCAAGGCAAGTCCGGCGGCAAGCTTCTGCCGCCACCGCGCAGAAGGGGCAGCCGCACGGCGGTGCGCACAACCGGCGGCAGGTGTCTGTGGACCGCTGACATGTCGTCCGACGAGATCGAGGACCGGATCCGCGGCCTGCTCGTCGATCTTGGCGTGGGCCCAGCACATGACATCCGCTACGGCCTCCCTGCGCCGCAGCCTGGCGACGGGCGGTATCGGGGGGAGCCGCCTGCGAAGGGCCGTGTGCGCCTGATCCGCGAACTGTTGCTTTGCATAAGCGACTTCGCAGCCATGTCCTGCACCCCGAAGTGATCGCTTCATCTCGACCTAGGGCACGCGGAGGGCACGGAGCCACAAAGCGGTCTAGACAACAAGTAAACCCCAGGCCGCTGACCTGGGGTTTCGCTATGGAGCGGGTGACGAGAATCGAACTCGCGCTCTCAGCTTGGGAAGCGATGGCGCTTGGATGGGCGGATGGCCTCTGACCTGCGTGGATTCGTCGTTCTCGCACCGCTGCGCGGGCCTGGTGGCACCGCTGTTGGCCGTAGTTGTCCGCTCTTACGGGCATGCTCAGGGCACGGGCGCCACCAGCGGCCGAGCCAGACGTGCGCGCTCACTTCGCACGGACCAGCGGGCACCGTGCGCCTGGCTGATCTCGATGGTCGGTTGCGACCGCAGATCCGATGCTTGGACGTGGCCTCGCGAATGTTGGTGACGTATTCTTCTATGTACATCACCAACATCGCATGGAGGTGCCGTATGTCTGTGACCCAGATCGACATCGATGACGACGCTCTAGAACGCGCCATGGCTCTGTCTAAGGTCAGGACCAAGAAGGAGGCGGTGAATCTGGCCCTGCACTTCTATGCCGAGCAGCAGGAGCGGGCGGCGCGCATCAGCCGTCACTTCGAGCGTGCGCGTGAGTGGGGTGCCGTCGATGACGCAGAGCGCCTGCACCGGGCGGAGAAGCGCAGCAGGTGATCTACTTGCTCGACACATCCGGTCTGGTCCGGCTGCTCCGCGAACCGCAACTGCAATCGACCTGGTACGACGCGATTGACGCCGGGGCCATCGCATCCTGCTACGTGCAACGCGCCGAGTTTCTCCACAGCGCTCGGAACGGCCGCGAGTACGACGAGATCTCGGAGATGTTCACTGATCTGTACCCCGACGTGTCGGTACCGAAGAACGCGGGGCGCTGGATTGGCGCGGTGCAACACCGTATGGCTCAGGCTGGAGAGCATCGCAGCGCCTCCGCTGTGGACCTCGTCATCGCCGCCACCGCGGCCCATCACGGTCTGGCTGTCCTCCATGATGACGCCGACTACCGGGCCATTGCCCGGCACGCATCCGACCTGACCGAGCACAACATCCATGACGTGGCTTGAGGCGCTTTGACCTGGGAATACGTAGCCTCCCAGCCTGTCGGGAGTGGCGGTACGGGGATCTGATCGGTCCGTTGCGGCGCCGCTGTCCGCATCCATGCGCCCGCCGCCCTGTTCGTCCCTGTCCGCTACGGCGCGCGTGGACCTCGCCGACGCCTTGAATGTGGCCCTCGCCGCTGACTATGACACCGACGCGGTCCTCACCCTGGACCAGGCCGCCGGTCAGTCAGGCTCCGCGCCCGCTCCGCCGCAGTTCAGCCAAACGGCCTCTTACCTGTGACAGCACGCCGTCAAGGACCACACACCAAGGGGCCCTTGCACGATGAGCGCCCGATCCGGTCGGGCATTGCGCAAGGACCCCTCAGTGCCTCAACTGAGGAAGAAGCCCACCAGAGCCACAACAGCTCGATCACCAACCCCCGTCATCGCCAGAGCAACGGGGACTGACAGTGACTCCGGTCAACTGCTGGGGCGACTCGGTCAGTTGCAGACTGCTGCGGCGTCGCCGCCCGCGCCCCCGTCGCCCCCCGCCGCGACGAAGTTGACCTCGTTCGTCTGCGTGACGGTCGACAGCTGGCCGTCGACGACGGCTATGTTCGACTGGTTGATCTCGTTGTCGTTGATGGTGGCCGATCCTCCCGCGCCGCCGCCGCCACCGCTGGCCGTGGCGGTGCAAGTGGGCGGAACCTTGGCGTTGTTGACATCGGTCGTGTCGTCAGCCTGAGCGGTGCCGGCGCCGAGGAGGCCGACCGACCCGAGCATGGTGACCACGGCGAACGCCTTCTGAAGCTTGCGCATTGGGTCTCCTACTTGTGCGATGAGGATCAGGGCGATCCCCATACGGGTTGCAAAGACGACAATATGGGCGATCTATGCGGAAATTAGTTTTAACTACTCCATTCGTGCTCAGGGTCTTTGCACTAGGCGGTGATCGAGCCGCTGCTGCCGAGGCGCGAGCGGCGGTTCCGGCACCCGGGACGGGACGCAAGCGGATCGATGACCGCAAGACGCTGCAGGGCGTGCTGTTCGTTCTCTACACCGGCATCCAGTGGGAGTACTTGCCGCAAGGGTCGGGGTCCGGTTCCGGGCCTCCCTGCTGGCGGCGGCTGGCCGAATGGCAGGAGGCCGGGGTGTGGGAGGAGCTTCGCGGACTGCTTTCGTTGACGACGACCGTTCCCGTCTTCACGAGCGGGCAGCGCCGGCCGTGCCTGCAGGAGCGGCGCTGCGCGTGATCACGGCCCCCTGACGCTCATGGCGCACGCCCGTTGCGCTCGGTGTAGATCCACAGGAGCCGCCGTGCGAGGAGGGCAACGTCCCGGAGGCAGACGAACGCGCCGAAGGCGGGAGTTCTCTCGGTCGGCCGGTTGCTGGGGTCGATCAGCATGCAGCCCTTGCGCGTGAGCGTCCGCACTTCCGTGCCCTCGTCCGCTCCCAAGTCTTCGCAGACCAGGGTGTTGCCGCTTCACCTCGACTTGGGGCACGCGGAGGGCACGCAACCCCCCAATTGGACCAGACAGACAAACCCCAGGCCGCTGACCTGGGGTTTCATCATGGAGCGGGTGACGAGAATCGAACTCGCGCTCTCAGCTTGGGAAGCTGATGTTCTACCATTAAACTACACCCGCGTAAGACGCCGACGGAGTCGGTGTCCGGACGGTGGTCACTTTACCTCATGTCAGGCTCCCGGTGTTCATGCCGTGGAGCCTGTCGGTTTTCCAGGCATGGATTCCGACTGCGGGGTACCGGAGTTGGGGCGTACGGTGGGGTGCCGGCGAGGGTCCGGGCGGGACCGGAGTGCCGCCTGCAGGGCCATCCCTTTGATCCCGTACTGTGGCTTTTGTCGTCAGGCAGGCAGTAGCCCGACGCGGCTCTTGGGGAAGGGACTCTTGGACTTGATGGAGCGCACCGTCGTCCGCTGTGCGGATGGGCACGTGTTCACCACCGCTTCGTTCCCGATGCAGCAGGCTGAGCGCCTCGGCCCGGGCCGGCTCCTCCGCTGTCCGCGATGTGCGCGGCTTCGGAGTGTCGTGCCCGTCAGCTATCAGAAGCGGTAGCAGCCCAGCGGTAGCAGCACAAACGCGTACCAAGGCGCGCGGAGTCGTCCGGTTGCGGGCGCTCCGCGCGCCTTGCGTATCCTCGGGGCGTGCTTCTCTCAGACAAGGACATCCGGGCCGAGATCGACGCCGGACGGGTGCGGATCGATCCGTATGACGACGCGATGGTGCAGCCGTCGAGCATCGATGTGCGGCTGGACCGCTACTTCCGGGTGTTCGAGAACCACCGGTACCCCCACATCGACCCCTCCATCGAGCAGGCCGATCTGACCCGGCTCGTCGAGCCGGAGGGGGACGAGCCGTTCATCCTGCACCCCGGGGAGTTCGTCCTCGCCAGCACGTACGAGGTCATCTCGCTGCCCGACGATCTCGCCTCCCGGCTGGAGGGGAAGAGTTCGCTGGGGCGGCTGGGGCTCGTCACGCACTCCACCGCCGGTTTCATCGACCCGGGCTTCAGCGGGCACGTGACCCTGGAGCTGTCCAACCTCGCCACCCTGCCCATCAAGCTCTGGCCGGGGATGAAGATCGGGCAGCTGTGCATGTTCAAGCTCAGCTCGCCCGCCGACTTCCCGTACGGGAGTGAGCGGTACGGGTCGCGGTACCAGGGGCAGCGGGGGCCGACCGCCTCCCGGTCCTTCCTCAACTTCCATCGGACCCAGGTGTGAGCGACCGGATATGAGTGACGTGCGGGAGAACCTCTCCTACGAGCAGTTCGGCATCGCCGTGCGCGAGCTCGCGCAGGTCATCGCCGACGACGGCTACGAGCCCGACATCGTGCTGAGCATCGCCCGCGGCGGTGTCTTCGTGGCCGGTGGGCTCGCCTACGCCCTCGACTGCAAGAACATCCACCTCGTGAACGTCGAGTTCTACACAGGGGTGGGGACGACCCTCGAGATGCCCGTCATGCTCGCCCCCGTCCCCAACGTGATCGACTTCTCCGAGAAGAAGGTGCTGATCACCGACGACGTCGCCGACACCGGCAAGACGCTGAAGCTGGTGCGCGACTTCTGCCTCGACACCGTCGCCGAGGTGCGCAGCGCCGTGATCTACGAGAAGTCCCAGTCGCTCGTGAAATGCGAGTACGTCTGGAAGCGGACCGATCAGTGGATCAACTTCCCGTGGTCCGTCGACGAGCCCGTGGTGCGGCGCTCCGGGCAGGTGCTCGACGCCTGATCACAGGCAGCAAACTCGACGACTGATCGCAGGCAGCAGAAAGGGGCTCCCCAGGGAGCCCCTTTTCCGTGCGCGCGGAGAATCAGACCGTGCCCAGCTTCACGATCGACAGCAGCGCGATCAGCTGGATCGCCGACGCGCCCAGCGCCTTCGGCCAGGGCAGGTCGTGGGAGCGGCCGACCATGAGGGTCAGCAGTGCGCCGCCCGCGACCCAGGTGGCCCAGCCCAGCAGCTGCACGAACGTCGCGTCGCCGCCGGCGAACATCGCGAAGACCAGGCGGGGTGCGTCCGTCAGGGACATGATCAGCATGGAGAGGCCGACCGTGGGCTGCCAGGCGCCGTCGCCGCCGAGCTGCCGGGCCAGGGTGTGGGTGACCACGCCCAGGATGAACGCGCTCAGCACCATCGCGACGGCCGTCGTCAGGACGATGGGGATCGCGTTGGAGAGTGTGGCGTTTATCGCATCCGCGCGGGCGCCGTCGAAGCCGAAGACGGCGAGCAGGCCGTAGAGGAACGTGACGATCAGGGCCGGGCCCCACATCGTGTAGTCCCGCATCTGGAGGAACGTCTGGTTGGGGGCGAGGACGATGCCCCTCAGCAGGGCCTTCCAGTGCAGGCGCGGGCCGACCGGGCCGGGCGGCGGGGCCGCCGCGCCGGCGCGGTAGGTGTCGCCCTGGCTGTAGGGGTCCTCGCCGACCGAGAAGGCCTGGGTGTGGCCCGGGTTGTTCGCCGCGTACGGGTCGTGCGGGCCCTGCGGGCCGGGCGGGTACGCACCGTCGCCGAAGTACTCCGGCTCGCCCTGGTCGCCGTAGCCGCCGCCGGGTCCGGCGTTCGGCTGCGGCCAGGTGGGGCCGCCGCCGTTGCCGTACGGCTGCTGCTGCGGGTACGGTCGCGGCGCCTGCGGGGAGCCGTACGACGGTCCCTGCGGCGTCTGCTGCCCGTACCGGGGGTCTTGCGGTCGCGTCTGAGGAGCGCCGTTGTTCCGGCCGCGTCCGATCCTGAATCCAGCCACGTCTTCGAACGTACCTGGTCCCCGGCGGTGGTGTGCCGGGCCCGGCCATCCGGGCCCGGCTTTGCGGCCGAGCTGTGACATCCCTTAAGGGGCAGGCCCCTTGAGTATCCGTGAGGGATCAGGGTTCGGCCGTACGGGCACCGCCGTGACCCGCCACGGGGGCGTCAGTTCAGCATGTCCTGGCCCAGCCTCAGGTACCCGGTCGTCGACATGCCCAGGGAACCGGGGCCGAAGCTGATCGCGTTCTTCCCCGTCACCCCGGAGGCCGTGCCGCGCAGGCTGTAGATCGCGCCGGAGGGGTGGTTCTCGCCGTCGGCGCCGACGGACAGGTCCGCCTTGCCGTCGCGGTTGAGGTCGGACAGCCGGACGGACGCGCCGAAGCGGTCGGCGCTCTCGGCGGTGCCGGGGACGCCCGCCGTGTTCTGGGTGAACGACTGGGCGCCGGTGCCCGTCATACCGGCGGCCGAGCCGCGCAGCACGATGACGCTGCCCGCGATCTTGGCGGTGCCGATGGTCTCGTGGAGCACGCCGACGGCCACTTCCGCGTAGCCGTCGCCGTCGACGTCGGCGACCGAGAGGTCGTTGCCGAACGCGTCCGTCTCCTCGTCGGCGCCGGGGACTCCCGGGGTGTCCTGGTGGATCGTGGCCTGCGGCTGGGTGCGGACTCCGTTGGCGCCGCCGAGGTAGGAGACGACCGAGCCGCCGAGGCTCTTGCCGTTCGTCCCCGGGGCCGCGGTGACCACGTCGTCGTAGCCGTCGCCGTTGAGGTCGCCGACGGCGGCCAGCTCCCAGGCGTCGCTCTTCAGGAACGTCTGGAAGGTGAGACCACCGGAGGCGGAACCCAGGTAGATCATGTTGCCGTCGGCGTAGGTCTCCGCGTCGCTGCCTGTGATCACCAGGTCGTCGGTGCCGTCGCCGTTGAGGTCGCCGGCGGAGAGGTCGCGGGCGCCGCTCAGGCCGCTGTTGGCCCGCAGGCCGGTGGTGAGCCCGTAGCGGGTCGCCGCGCCGGAGGTCTTGGTGAAGCCCTGGTGGATCCAGACGTCGCTGCCGGTGCTGCCGACGGCGAGGTCGGGGCGGCCGTCCCCGCTGAAGTCGGCGACCGCGAGGGACATGCCGTACTCGTCGTGGGCGGACACGGCGGGGTCGGAGACGCCCTTGCCGCCGGACAGGCCGCTCTTGCCGCCCCAGACGACCGTGACGGAGCCGCCGTCGGCGTCGGAGCCGACGTCCTCGCCGGTGCTGCCGATCACGAGGTCGGCGTACCCGTCGGCGTTGAGGTCGCCGGAGGCGAGGGCCTTGCCGAACCGGTCGCCCTCCTCGGCGGCGCCGGGGATGCCGGCCGTGTCCTGGGTGAGGACGGTGCGGCGGGCGGCGCTGATGCCGTTCGCGGAGCCGTAGGTGACGACGACGGCGCCCGCGTCCGTCTTGCCGCCGACGGGGGCGTAGGGCGCGGCGAAGGCGAGGTCGCGGTAGCCGTCGCCGTTGAAGTCGTCGGCGTACTTCGCCGGCGCGGCGGAGGCGGGGGTGGTGAGGAGGACGGGGGTGGCGCCGGTCGCCAGCAGGGCGGCGACCAGGGCGGTCGTGGTGGATCTGCGCATGGTGTCTCCCTGGTCGTCAGCCGGTGAGGCCGGTGCCGAAGGCACCGTAGGAGCGGATCTGGCCGAGGCTGCCCGGGCCGAAGGAACGGGCGCCGTCGGTGACGGGGCCGGTGGCCGAGCCGCGCAGGGCCGTGATCGCGCCGATGCCCTCGTCCTCGAAGCCGGCGGTGATGGTGAACTCGGCGCGGCCGTCCTTGGTGACGTCGGCCAGCAGGACGTCGGAGCCGAAGTAGTCCATGGCCTCGGCGGCGCCCGGGACACCGGCGGTGGCCTGGGTGAAGGTGCGGGCGCCGGTGCGCGAGACGCCGTCGGCGGAGCCGTTCATCAGGATCGTGGCGCCGGTGTCCTCGGTGGTGCCGACGTCCTCGAAGACGACGCCGATGGCGAGGTCGCCGTAGCCGTCGCCGTTGGTGTCGCCGATGGAGACGGAGCTGCCGAAGCCGTCGTTCGCCTCGTCGGAGCCGGGGACGCCCTCGGAGTCCTGGGTGAGCTCGGCCATGGGCGCGTCGCCGTTGACCGGGCCGCCTTCCGAGCCGCGGATGACGACGACCTGGCCGCCGAGGCTGCCGCTGTGGTCGTCCTCCCTCGAGAAGACGTTGCCGAGGGCGATCTCGTCGTAGCCGTCGCCGTCGATGTCCCCGAGCGCGAGGGAGGTGCCGCCGTTCAGGGGGCGGGGGACGGAGGTGTCCGGGCCGGTGGGGGAGCCGAGGTAGGCGACGCCCTTGGACCAGCTGCCCGACTCGTCCTCGTTCAGCCGGACGCGGTAGGTGAGGACGAGGTCCGAGCGGTTGTCACCGTTGGTGTCGCCGGCCTTCATCGCGTCGACGCTGTACGCCGTCTCGGGCGTGCTGATCTTCTGGGCGGCGCCGGTGGTGCCGGTGGTGGTGAAGGGGCCGCGGACCACGTAGACGTGGGACGAGCCGGTGCCTACGGCCAGGTCCGCCTTGCCGTCGCCGTCGAAGTCGCCCGCGGTCAGCAGCCGGCCCCAGTTGTCGTGCGCGGAGACCGCCGGGTCCTTGACCGTGGTGCCGTTCTTCAGGCCGCTCGCCGAGCCCCACAGCACGGTGACGGAGCCGCCGTCGCCGTCGGTGCCGACGTCCTCGCCGGAGGAGCCGACCGCGAGATCGGTGTAGCCGTCGCCGTTGAGGTCGGCCACGGCGAGCGCGTCGCCGAAGGTGTCCTCGGCCTCCGCCTCGCCGGGCACGCCCGCGGTGTTCTGGCTGACCACGGTGTGCTTGGCCGGGTCGAGGCCGGTGGCGCCGCCGTAGACCACGGCGACGTAGCCGGCCATGCCCTTGCCGTCGACCTTGGCGTACGGCGCGGCGAAGGCGACGTCCCCGTAGCCGTCGCCGTTGAAGTCGGCGGTGGGGCCGGTGGCGGGGGCGGCGGTGGCCGTCGTGGTGGGCAGGGTGGTGAGCAGGCCGGTGGTGAGGGCCGTGGCCAGGAGGAGGGTGCGTCTGCGCATCGAGTTCCCCGTCGGGTCGGAAGTGGTGTGAGTCAGGAGTTGAGTGCCGTGCCGTAGCCCGGTGCGCCGGCCGTCGAGATGCCCGTCGTGCCCGGGCCGAAGCTCGTCGAGCCGGTGGCCGCCGGGCCGGTCGCCGTGGCGCGCAGCGACCAGACCGCGCCGTCGCCCGCGTTCTCGCCCGGCGCGGTGACGGACAGGTCGGCGCGGCGGTCGCCGGTGTGGTCGGTGAGCAGGACGCGCTCGCCGAACCGGTCGCCCTTCTCCGAGGCGCCCGGCACACCCGCCGTGTTCTGCGAGTACGACGTCGCGCCCTTGGTGGTCAGGCCGGACGCCGAGCCGTACAGCACGGTGACGGCACCGGCGGCGGAGTTCTCGCCCGCCGCGCCGATCGCCAGGTCGGCGTAACCGTCGCCGTTGACATCGCCGAGCGAGACGCCGCTGCCGAAGCGGTCGCCCTTCTCGGAGGCGCCGGGCACCCCGGCGGTGTCCTGGGTGAGGACGAGCGGAGCGCGGCCCGTGTCCCGGCCGCCCGGTCCGCCGTAGACGACCGTGACCTTGCCGCCGAGCGCGCCCGCCGGGTCGGCGGAGGTCTCGCGGTCGTTGCCGACGGCGATGTCGGCGTAGCCGTCCTTGTCGATGTCGCCGACGGACGAGACGTACCCGCCGGGCAGGTCCTGGAGCCAGTCGTTGTAGTTGCCGATCTGCAGGTCGGCCAGGGCGGTTGCCGCGTCGTCGGTGCCCGCGGTGCGGCCGTGCAGGACCACCCAGGGGTGGCCGCCACTGCCGGTGACGCGGCCGGAGGAGAGGTGGGTGATGCCGTGCGACGTGGACCACCAGTCGTTGCGCGACCCGGAAGCCCCGTTGTTCGCACCGGTCTTGGTGACGGGGCCGTTGATGAGCGTGAGGGTGATCGGGCCTGTGGAGCCGACCGCCACGTCGAGTTTGCCGTCGTTGTCGAAGTCGCCGGCGGCGAGCGACTGTCCGTAGCGGTCGTAGTCGCGGTCGAACGGGCTGTACAGCGAACGGGCGCCGCTCAGACCGGACTTGGCGCCCCAGACGACGGTGACGGTGCCGTTGTTCGTGTCGTACGCGTCCTCGCCGGGCACGCCGATCAGCAGGTCGGCGTAGCCGTCGGTGTTCAGGTCGGCGGAGGCCAGGGCGGAGCCGAAGGCGTCGTCGGCCTCGGCGGCGCCGGGCATGCCGGCCGTGTCCTGGGTGAGGAGGGTGCGCGTCGAGGTCTTCGGCCCGCCGGCGCTGCCGTAGACGACGGACACGGCGCCCGCCTTGGCCTTCCCGGAGACCGTGGCGCCCGGCGCGCCGATCGCGAGGTCGGTACGGCCGTCGCCGTTGAAGTCGTACGGGGCGGCGGCCGTGGCGGCCTGGGCGGGGGGTGCGGTGAGGGCCGGGGCGAGCGGGGTGAGGGCCGCGACGAGGAGGGCGGCGCTGCGCAGACGCATGGGTTTCCTTGCTACGAGGTGGGCCTGACGGGACGTCACTGGGCGATCGCCCAGGCGAAGTCCGCGCCGCCCTTGAGGGAGACGTCGCGGGCCGAGAGGAACTTTGAGCCGGAGGTGGTCAGGCCGGAGGCGCTGCCGCGCAGGACGGTGACCGCGCCATAGCCGTTCTCGTAGCCGGCGCCGCTGACCAGGTCGGCCTTGCCGTTCTTGTCGAGGTCGACGAGGCGCACGGTCATGCCGAAGGCGTCCATCGTCTCGTTGCTGCCGGGGACGCCCGCGGTGTCCTGCGAGTAGGACTTGGCGCCCTTGCCGCTCAGACCGGAGGCCGAGCCGAACAGGATGGTCACCGAGCCGGCGTCCTCGACCGTGCCGATGTCCTCGGCCCAGGCCCCGACGGCGATGTCGGCGTAGCCGTCGCCGTTGACGTCGCCGGCGCTGATCGCCGAGCCGAAGAGGTCGCCCGACTCGCCGGAACCGGGCACGCCCGTGGTGTCCTGGTGGATCACGGTCGGCGTCTGCGCCGGGTCGGGGCCGGTGGGGCCGCCGTACCAGACGGTGATCTGGCCGCCCTTGTGGCCGCCGGGCTTGGTGGCGCTCGGGTCCTGGTAGTCACCGAGGACGAGGTCGCCGTAACCGTCGCCGTTGACGTCGGCGACGGTGCCCTCCTCGCCGTCGGCCTGCGGCAGGTAGGTGCGGGCGTACTTGGTGCCGGTCCAGCGGTGGTAGCTGATCTCGCCGCCCTCGTCGCCGTCGACGAGGAACGGGTAGACGCGCTCGGCCGCGCCGTCGCCGCTCATGTCACCCGCGAACACCTCGTACGTCGAGCCGAACTGGCTGAGGCCGGTGTGACTGGTGGGACCGGTCGTACGGCTGAAGGGGCCCTTGTAGAGACGGGTGTGGCTCTGGCCGGTGATCGTCACGTCCGTCGCGCCGTCGCCGTCGAAGTCGCCGGTCGCGACGCCGGAGGAGAAGCCGCCCCACTCGGAGAGGGTGGACGGCTGAGGCAGGCCCTTGCCGCCGGACAGGCCGTTCTTGCCGCCCCAGATGACGGTGGCCGAGCCGACGCCGTCCCGGTCGCCGATGGCCTCGTACTGGGCTCCGACGACCAGGTCGGAGTAGCCGTCCTTGTCCAGGTCGGCGGCGGCGAGGCTGCTGCCGAAGCGGTCGCCGGACTCGGCGGCGCCCGGGACTCCGGCGGAGTTCTGCGTGATCACGGTCTTCCTGGCCGCCGAGACGCCGGACGACGACCCGTACAGCACGACGACCGCACCGGCGCTCTGCACCGAGCCGACGTCGGCGCTCATCGCGCCGATGGCGACGTCCCGGTAGCCGTCGCCGTTGAAGTCGCCGGCCAGGCCGGAGGGGGCGGCGGTCGCCGGGGAGGAGACGGTGAGGAGGCCGGTGGTGAGGGTGGCGGCCAGGAGGAGGGTGCGCTTGCGCAAGGAAGGGCTCCGGGTGGGGAGGGGGCCGGACCGGTGGGAGTCCGGCCCCGGGGGATGCGGGTGGCTCGGGCGGCGCGAGGACGGTTTGGCCGGCGCCGGTGTGGTCGGTGCGGTCGGCTCGATGGGCTCGGCCGACACAAGGGGCTCGGCCGGTGTGGTCGGTTCGAGGGGCTCGGTCGGCGTGAGAGGGGCTCGACCCGTGTGGCGGACGGGCCCGACGGGCGCCTCAGTCGCCGAAGTTCGCGCCGAAGTTGGGGTAGCCCGTCGTCGCGACGCCCGAGGCACTGGGGGAGACGGTGCGGGAACCCGTGGCGGTGATCTTCGTGCCGCTGGACGGCAGGTAGAGGACCGCGCCGTTGCCGTCGTTCTCGAACGAGCCGGCCATCAGGTCGGCCCGGCCGTCGCCGGTGACGTCGTCGAGCTTCACGTCGGTACCGAGGAAGTCGCCCTTCTCGTCCGAGCCGGGGACGCCCGCGGTGCTCTGCGCGAAGGACTGGGTGCCGGTGGAGGTGTTGATGCCGGAGGCCGACCCGTACAGCACGACGAGCTGGCCGGCGTCGGCGACCGAGCCGAGGTCCTCGCCCGCGACACCCACGACCAGGTCCTGGTAGCCGTCGCCGTTGACGTCGCCCAGGTCCAGTTCGTAACCGAAGAGGTCGTTCTTCTCCGAGCTGCCGGGGACGTTTCCGGTGTTCTGGGTGATGCCGGTGGTGGAGCCGGCGCCGTCCGCGGCGCCGTAGGTGATCCACACCTTGCCGCCGTCGGAGGCCCCCGGGAAGGTCACCCCGCCGTCGGCCTTGTTCCAGCTCATGCCGGTGACGATGTCGCCGTAGCCGTCGCCGTTGATGTCGCCGATGCCGGTGATGACACCGGCCTTCAGCGGCTGGGCAGCGGCGGCGGACAGGCCGGAACTCGTGCCGGGGAGCAGGTAGTTCTGGTTCCAGTACTGGCCGGTGGCGGTCTCGAAGCCGTCGACGACCAGGTCGGTGCGGCGGTCGCCGTTGACGTCGCCCGCGGTGATGTTGAGCGGCCCGGAGCCCTCACCCGACGCCTGGACGGGTGCCTTGACGCTGTACCGCCCCTGGACCGCCGTACCGGAAGCGCTGATACCGCCCTTCAGCACGTACACGACGTTGGAGGTGTTGCCGACGGCCAGGTCCGCCTTGCCGTCGCCGTCGAAGTCACCGGCGGCGAGGTTCCTGCCCCACCGGTCGTGCTTGGTGGGGGCCGCGTCGGCGATCGAGACGCCCTTGCCGGTGATGCCCTGGGCCGAGCCCCACAGGACCGCGACACCGCCGCCGTCCTTGTCGCTGCCGACGTCCTCCATGGGGGAGGAGACGGCGAGGTCGTCGTAGCCGTCGCCGTTGAAGTCGGCGTAGGCGCTGTCGGCGCCGAACACGTCACCGCTCTCGGCGGTGCCCGGGGTGCCGGTGGTGTTCTGGCTGATCGTGGACCGCTTCGCGGAGGACACACCGGTCTTCGTGCCGTACAGGACGACCAGCTGGCCGGCGTCCTTCTTGCCGCTCACGTACGCGCCGGAGGCGGAGAACGCCACGTCACCGATGCCGTCGCCGTTGAAGTCGGCCTTCGCGGCGTGCGTCGAGTCCGCGGCCGTCGCCGTACCGGCCGTGGCGGTGAGCAGCGTGCCCGTGAGCGTGCCGGTCAGGGCGGCCGCGGCGGCGGTCGCCAGGGCGAGCCGCAGGCGGGGGCGCCGGACGGGGCGGGCGTGCGCGTGCGGGCGCCGGGTCGGGCGCTCGTGCTGGGGCATGCGGGGTCTCCTGCTGCATGCGGGGGATGCCTGGCGGACATCCACAGTCGATGGAGGGCCGGACCGTCCGTGTTCGCCGGGGGTTGTCCGGGCGTTCACGGGGTCGGCGATCAGGAGACCTGTGTGGGGACGTAAGGGTTGTACGTGAGTTCGGTTAATTTTCGGGGCTGTTGGGAGGCTGTCGGGACAGTGCCGGTTCAGCCGGCGGGCGCCGGGCGGTACCGCACGCCCCGAGGCCGAGTCGCCCGGGACGGCGCCGATCGTCCTCTCCGGTGGGTCCACTGGTGAAGAGGCGTTGCCCGCGGTGTGCGCTACTCCCTTGCCCGGGGGAGGCGTTCCAGCCGAAGTGTGCCCGGGAGGGACCGGATGGAGGCACATGGGCAGACATGGGCGCTGGGCAGGGGGGAACCTCGTCCTGAGCCCTACTCGACCGGAGCGGAGACGAGCGATGGCCACCACGATGGGCGAGGCCGAGGCCGGCGGGGCGCAGCCGGCGAGTATCCAGTTGCCGGGCGTCGTGCTCGGGGTGGGGATGGGCGGCTTCTTCGACGGCATCCTGCTCCACCAGCTCCTGCAGTGGCACCACATGCTCTCCAGCACCAACGAGGACCACATCGGGGTGAAGTACTACAACCCCCACACCGTCTCGGGCCTGGAGATGAACACTCTCTGGGACGGCATCTTCCACACCGTGTGCTGGCTCGCGGTCCTCCTCGGCCTCGCCATCCTGTACGCGCGGGTCACCCACGACCGGCTGCGCGTGTGGACCTCCCGGGTGCTGTGGGGCTGGATGCTCGTCGGCTGGGGCTTGTTCAACCTCGTCGAAGGCGTCCTGGACCATCACGTCCTGGGCATCCACCACGTCTACGCCGGGGACGGACAGCTCTGGTGGGACATCGGTTTCCTCGTCCTGGGCGCCCTGCTGGTGGCCGGCGGCTATCTGCTCCAGCGCAGCGGTAGGCCCTTCGACCCCGACGCCCCCACCCTGCGTGAGGGCCGGAGCGCCTGATGGACCACGACATGCCCGCACACGGGCACGCCGCGGGCAGCAGCCTCCTGGAGTGGCTGCTGCCCGCGCTCGTCCTGCCGGCCGTCGCCGGTGCCTATCTGCTGCTCGTTCGCCGGGCCCGCCGTCGCAATCCGGCCCTGGGCTGGAGCCGGTGGCGGACCGGGTGGTTCCTGGGCGGGCTCTTCCTGCTCGGCGTGGCGCTGCTGCCGCCCGTCGCCCCTTTCGCCCACGAGGACTTCCGGGGGCACATGGTCCAGCACATGCTGATCGGTATGTACGCACCGCTCGCGCTGGTTCTGGCCGCCCCGGTCACGCTCCTGCTGCGCGTCCTGCCGGCGGCCCGTGGACGGCGGCTGACCTCGGTGCTGCACAGTCCGCCCGCCCGGGTGGCCGCCCATCCGGCGGTCGCGCTGGCCCTGTCGACGGGCAGCCTCGCGCTCCTCTACTTCACCCCGCTGTACAACGTGACCATGGGCCATACGTCCGCGCACTGGCTGCTGCACGCGCACTTCCTGCTGTCCGGGTGCCTGTTCGCCTACGTCATCGCCGGACCCGACCCGGCCCCCGCCCGGCCGGGTGTGCGGGCGCGGCTGGTCTACCTCGGCGTCGCGATCGCCGCGCACGCGGTGATCTCCCAGCTGATGTACGGAGGGTTCTGGGTCGACGTCCATGCGCCGATCGTCCAGGTGCAGGGTGGTGCGGAGATCATGTACTACGGCGGTGACATCGCCGAGTTGCTGCTGGCCGCCGCTCTGGTGGCCACCTGGCGCCCGGAGCCCCGGCGCGCGGGCCGGGGGCCCGCCGCGGCCCGCGGGGCGTCCGTGACCGCCTGACCTGCCGCGCGGTGTGGTGGCCGGTGCCGGGGCCGGCAGCCTCCGGGGTCACTGCCGGCGGACCCGGTAGCGCAGGTGCAGCACCCGGTCGCCCTGGATCACGGTGTGCGGGTCCTCCAGCAGGTGCTGGGCGTCGACCGGCCCGAAGTACCGCTTGCCCGAGCCGAAGACCACGGGCACCACGTCCATCGCCACCTCGTCGACCAGGCCGAGGGCGAAGGCCTGCCCGCCGACGTCACCCGCCGCCACACCGACGTCCCGGTCCTCCCCGGTCAGCTCCCTGGCCTTGGCGATTGCCTCCTCCACCCCCTCGACGAAATGGAACGGCGCGTCCGGGTGCCACCCCTCGGGCCTCGGCCGGTGCGACACCACCACGATCTGCTCACCCGCCGGCGGGGCGCCCTCCCACCCGTTGGTCAGGTCGAACACATGCCGCCCGACCACCAGCGTGCCGATCTTCGCCAGCGTCGGCTTCACGTAGTCGGCCGACACCTTCGAGACCTTGGCGTACTCGTTGAGCCGGACGTCGCCGTTGCCGTACCACTCGAAGAGGGGGCCGACCTCGTCGTTCGCGTCGGCGATGAAGCCGTCCACGGACACGACGTTGTGCATCACCACGGTGCTCATCGGATCTCCTGTGCGGTCCGGGGGCCGGGGTGGCCCTTCCTCATGCGTAGACCGGGAGGGCGCCGGAAACTCATCGCGGGCGGCCGGTGGTGCCGCCCAGGTGTCGGGACGGCACCACGGTTCGGTTCTACGGCGCCGGATCGAACGTCACGGTGGTGTCGGGGCAGGATTGCGCGAGCCGGGCGAGTGCCTCGAACTCGACGTAGTCGACGGAGAGGCCCCAGCGGAGCTTGGTAGCGACCCACTCCGAGGTGTACCGGCACGTGACGCCGGTGGCCGGCGGCAGCCACTCGGCCGGATCCTTGTCGGCTTTGCTGCGGTTCGAGGCCGCGGTGACCGCGATGAGGGAGCTCTGGGCGTCGAGGTCGTTGGCGTACGCCTCACGCCGGAGGGCGGTCCATTGCGACGCCCCGGAATCCCACGCCTCGGCGAGCGGCACCATGTGGTCGATGTCGAGTGCGGAGGCCTCGGTCACCCACCGGGCGTCGTAGTACGACCACCACCGCCCGCCGGAGAGCCTGCAGCCGGCCAGGACCTCGGGCGGCTCGACCGCCTCGGAGATGAGCACCTCCGCCCGCGTGTTGCAGCCGTCGGTGGGGTTCTGGCCCGCGTTCCAGTGCCGGAAGCTCGTGCGCTGGTAGCCGTCCCGCACCTCCTGGGCGAGGGGGAGGACGGCGACCGCGGCCGCCATCGGAAGAGTGCTCGGCTCGGCGGTCCGGCCGTGCGCCTGGGCCGGGGTGGGTGCCAGTAGGGGGAGGACAACGAGTGCGGCCGCGAGCGCGGTCCGTCTGAGGTGTTTGATCACGCAGCGCAGAATCGTTTGCGCATACGTCGTTCGAGGGGCGCGACTCGAACTGGTGAGCCGTATGGGTGTGTGAGTTCACCGGGCAGGTGTTCTAGGGGTCACCCTGGGGAGTGGCGCCCATGCCGACTAGCCGGGACGGCGTCACTCCGGCGTGAACTCGTACTGCAGTTCGTAGAGGTGTCCCGCCTTCACCATCGACGTGGCCTCGATCGGACGCCCGTCGGCCGTGTGGACGACTCGCAGGGTGCGCAGGACGGGCAGGCTGCCGGGGAGACGTAGTGCCTCGAACTGCTCCTGTGTCGGGACCCGGGCCGAGACCTGGTCCACGCAGTGGTGGGGTGAGTGGCCCAGCTGCCTGAGAAGGGTGGGTGTTCCACCTTTGATCCGGCGATGGTCCATCAACGGCGTCCCTCGGGCGACGTCCGACGGGTAGTACGAATGCACGAGTTCAGCCGGTTCGTCGTCGATGACCACGAGCTGGCTGCGGAGGACCGCAGTGCCCTCCTCCGGGAGACCCAGGGCGGCGCGGATATCCGCCGGCGGGCGGGTTTCCGTCACGTCGAGGAGCTCGATACGGGCGTCCGTGCCGTGCTTGGCCGCCTCGGTGAGCCAGGGGTAGGGGCGGCCGGACGCAGCCGGGGCGAGGGACACGGCTGGGCGTATCGTCCGCTGGCGGTGTTCGCGGACCGTCACCGCCGCTCCTGCTCGACCGAGGACCAGGCGCTCGTCTTTGAGGAGTTGGAGGGCCTTCTGGACGGTGGCGTTGGACGCTTCGAACCGGGCCCGGAGTTGCGCGGTGGAGGGCAGGTTCGCGCCCGGCGGCAACTCGCCGCTCATGATGTCGTCGCGCAGATCCGCCGCGATCCGTTCGTGCAGAGAGCGGCGGTCATGGGCTTCCGGTTCGGCCTTGGGCACGGCGGTCATCCGATTCTGATCTCGTAGCGCAGTTGCTGGCGTTGGGCGGGCATCACCATGCGATCGACCTGGATCGGTCGGTCGTCCCGGTCCAGGGTGAGCCGGGTGAGGCGCAGGACCGGGTCCGTCGGGGCGAGTCCCAGGGTCTGCTGCTCCTCTTCTCCGGGCAGGCCGGCCGTCACGTCCTCCCTGACCAGCGCACCGACATGCCCCAGCTCGGCCAGCAGGGTGACTGCGCCGCCGCGGATCTTGGCCGTTCCGGCGAGCGGGGTGTCCCGGGCGATCGCGGCGGGGAAGTAGGTGTCGGTCAGTTCGTTCGGCTCTTCGTCCAAGAGGATCAGGCGACGCCGTACGACGACGGGTTCGCCGTGGGGGAGGCCGAACAGCCGAGCCACCTCCGTCGGTGAGGGCACCTCCCCGGCATGGAGGATGCGCTGGGAGCCACGTCGTCCCTGGGCCGCCGCATCCTCGCTCCAGGCATCGCCCCGCCCCTGTTCGCGCGGCGTCAGATACGGCATCGACGTGCTGATCCACCTGCTCGCGCCCACGATGCCCTCCCGCGACTCGCGTCTGCGTCAACCTTGCTGCTTTACACGGTAAGCGACTTGGTGGCCAGGGGTTCAGGACCATCACATCGAGACGAACCTTGCCGCCTTTCGCGAACAGCAGTAAGGTCGAGTCGTTGGGTAATTCCGGCCGTCCATCGAACCCGATCGGAACCGATGACATGACCGACCTGCTTCGCCGCCTCGTTACCTGGGTGGCCTTCCTGCGTGGACCCCGTGGGGCATCCCGGCATCCGTTACGCGAACGGCGTCCCGTGACCGATGTTCCCGCACCACAGCCCCCTCCTCTGCCCGCCCTCCGCAGCCCTTACCGCGCCGACACCCTCATCGACGGCACCTCCACCGCGGCTGTCCGCCCCTACCTCGTGGCCCACGAGAAGCAGGAACATCAACGCAGTGAACTGGCGTCATTGACAACGCAGTTGCCCACGTCAGGGCCGTACTGGCTGGATTGCGTCGAGGCTGCCTGATGAGTACATCGCCACGCCGCACTCTTCGACTCCTGCCCTGGACCAGCCCAGAAGCCAAGCTGTGTTTTGTGATCACCGACGACGGTGGTGGGCCCGTGTCCCGCCGGGCCGATGTCGTGGAAGAGGTCCAGCTCGACATGGGCGCTCAACTCCTCGCACACGCAGACGACATGCTGCCGACCGCCACCGAAGCACAGCTCCGCTTCCTCGCCGAGCGGCTGACCGAAGCTCTGCGGGACATCCTCCGTGTCGCCGAAAGCCGAGGCCGGAGATCCGGCGAGAAGCACTCCTCCCCATGACTCCCGCCGCCGCTGACCCGCCGGCCATCTGGCCCGGTGAGGGGCACGCCTTCTCGGCTGACATCGCCGATGCGAAGCGCGGCTACTTCCGAGCGCACTTCGACAAGACGGAGGCGTTCCGCGCGGCGACGTCGGAGGCCGTGAGGGTGGGCCGCTGACGTACACGGCGGGCCGGTGCCCCTGCGCCGGTCCGCCGGACGCGGGTGTCCCGCTGTCCGCATCAACCGCAGATGACCTGCGCCACTGCCTCGCCGAAGTCACCGGCTGCGAGCGCCTCGGCCGGGATCGTGAAGTACAGCGTTCCCGCGTCGCCCCAGCCCCACCCCAACTCGGTGTCCTCGGCGAGCTGGAGCAGATGGATGGCCGCCCTGCCGTCCGCGTCGCGGGACGACACCGGCAACGTGTGTGCGGTGTCCGGCCAGCCGAAGGCACAGTGGCTGCCCGCGGTGTTGCCGTCGAGATCCGCCATCCCGTTGAGGAACAGCGATGCCGCACCCCAGTGCTGGTCCCGGTCGTAGTCCAGGTCGCCGTCCTCGACGTCCCAGCAGTCCGGGAGCATGGTGACCTCGGCTGCGTGGACAGGCACCGCCGGGTAACTCCTCGCCGGTCGTGGGGCTGACACCGCGACCGCCTGTGCCGGGTCGGCGGGAATGACGCGCCAGACGCCGGAGGCGTACACGTCCAGCTTGCGGTACTCCTCGTACGGCAGGTCCGGATCCAGGTAGAAGAAGTTGAGCAGGCCGGGCCGCACGGGCAGTTCCGCGCCCAGCCAGGGGGCGAGAGCATCCGTGTCGAGCACGGCGTGCAGGGACAGGGGAACGCCGTCGTGTTCGGGCCAGCGGCTCTCCGGTTCGAGGAGGGCGGGGCCACCGAGCCGGCACTGACCGCTCGCCGGCGTCCCCTCCGTCGAGCGGATCAACCGGAAGCCAGGGCGCGCCATGGCGGCGAACTGCCGCCCGGCCCGCTCGCCGAGCCGCTGCGTGCACAGGTCGTTCAGGACGCCGGGATCGTCGAACTGCATGCCAGGATCTTGCCAGCAGGCCTTCTCAGCAACCGCTCGGTCCCGATGGGTGGTGACCACGTCTCGCGTGAGCTGTTACCGGCAGTCCTACGATTTCAGATACCTCAGGACCGCCAGGATCCGCCGGCTGTAACCGGTCGTGTGGGACAACTCCAGCTTGTCGAAAATCGCGTTGAGGTTCTTCTCCACCGAGCTCAGCGAGATATGCAGCTTGTGCGCGATCGCCGTGTTGGTGTGCCCTTGGGCCAGGGTCTCAAGAACACTGCGTTCGCGGGGGGTGAGACGGGTCAGCGGATCTCCGTGCGTCGTGCGGATGACCAGCTGCCGCACCACCTCGGGGTCGATGACAGCGCCCCCCGCCTGGACGCGTTCCAGCGCGTCCAGGAACTCCTCCACCTGAGCAACACGGTCCTTGAGGAGGTATCCCACCCGTTCCGCTTTGGAAGCCAGCAGTTGCACTGCGTAGTTGCGCTCGATGTGCTGAGACAGCACCAGCACGCCGACATCCGGCCACCGCTCGCGGATCTCCAGCGCTGCGCGCAGCCCCTCGTCGGTGTGCGTCGGAGGCATCCGGACGTCGAGGACGACGACGTCGGGTTGCCGCAGGGCCATCTCGTCCAGCAGGGCATCGGCGTCGCCGAACGCGCCCAGGACCTCGTGTCTCTCCTCGACGAGGAGCCGGACCAGCCCCTCGCGCAGCAGGGTCGAGTCCTCGGCGATCATCAGGTGCATGGCAGCTCCGCGGTAATGGTGGTGGGCCCCCCTTCAGGGCTCTCGACGCTCAGGACGCCATCGAGCGCGGCTGTCCTGCTGCGCAGTCCGCTCAGCCCGCTGCCCGCAGGATTCGCGCCGCCCTTTCCGTTGTCCCGGACCTGCACCGTGAGCACTCTGCCGCGGAGCACCACCCGGACGGAGACGGCCGTCGCACCTGAGTGCTTGGCCGCGTTGGTCACGGATTCCGACACCACGAAGTACGCTGCGGTTTCCACCGGTTGCGGGAGTGGCCCACCGACGTCGATATCCGTACGGACGGGGATGCTGCACCGCTCGGACACTCCACCCAGCGCTTCCTCGAGCCCCAGACTGTCCAACGCCGAGGGATAGATTCGCCAGGTCACTTCGCGCAGTTCCGCCAGGATGTCCCGGGATTCCTCGTGCGCCTGCCGCAGCAGGGCGTCTGCCTGCTCAGGACTGCGTCCCCTGCGTGCCCGGCCGAGCAGCATGCCCAGCGCCACCAGCCGCTGCTGGATTCCGTCATGGAGGTCCCGCTCGATGCGCCGGCGCTCGGCATCCACCGCCTGCACGACCGCTGCCCGGCTGGTGGCCAGTGCACGGACGCGCCGTTCCAGCAGTTCCCGTTCGGAGGGGCCGAAACACCCGCGGGCGATGCGCGCGTCCAGGGCGGCAAGTGAGCGGAGCCCCTGGACGTCGAGGAAGAGCAGCACACCGCCGAGGAGCACCTGCATCAGTAACTCGTCCCAGCGGAGGCTTCCCCGGACCATCCCCCTCACGAGCAGCCCGGCCAGGACGATCCCGACACCCAGCAGTCCGAGCACGACGCCGCACAGCAGCCCTGAGTAGCTACGGACCGCCAGATAGCGAAGGATCCTCTGGTCGGATGCCTTGTAATGCTCGGGAAAGCCGTCGCCGAAGAAGGCGGCCCGGCGCATCCGTTCCAGGGTCGTCAGCCTACGGGCTCCGGTCATGACGATGCTGAGGGCGCTTGTCCGGGTAAGCGGCCACAGCAGGAAGGGGCCGAGAGCGGTGCCGACCACGAGGAAGTAGAGGAAGCCGAGCAGGGCCGTGACACAACCGAGAAACGTACCGACGCTCTGACGCGGCCAGGAGACCGACAGGATCACTGCGGCATCGCCCCCGCCGGAGTCGTCCTGGCCCGATGCGCCCGGCAGGTGATGGGCTGTGGTACCCGAGTCCCCCTGCACGAGGGCTGAGCCTAGCGAGGCCGCATGGCTGGAGCAAGATCGCTCAGGCTGTGCGCGGGACCGGGCCCCTGTGCGAGGGTGGCTGCCGGGGGTCATGAAGTGCGGCGGTGCTGGGCCCGGTTGCTGCCGCGCAGCCGAACGACGACGTATGCCGCGACGGCGACGACCACCAGGACCAGCACCACCTTGGAGAAGATCCCGACGTAGTTCTCCACGACCTCCCATTGGTCGCCCAGCCAGTAACCGGCCATCACCAGGGTTGAGTTCCAGATCAGGCTGCCGAGCGTGGTCAGCATGACGAACACGGGCAGGGGCATGCGCTCCACCCCGGCCGGGACGGAGACAAGGCTGCGGAAAATCGGCACCATGCGGCCGAGGAAGACCGCCTTGGTGCCGTGTTTCGCGAACCACTGCTCCGTGCGCTCCAGGTCGGAAGCCTTCACCAGCGGCAGCTTCGCCCAGATCGCGTGCATGCGTTCAGGCCCGAAGAGCATGCCGATCCAGTAGAGGACCACGGCTCCCGCGACAGAGCCGAGCGTGGTCCAGAACAGCGCTGAGGCCAGGGTGAGCACTCCCTGCCCGGCAGCGAACCCGGTCAGCGGAAGGATCACCTCGCTCGGCAGCGGCGGGAAGAGGTTCTCCAGCGCGATGGCCAGGCCGGCTCCAGGACCACCCATGGTGTCGACGAGGTCCGCGGCCCAGCCCGCAATGCCATCGGCGGGTTCGTGTGGCAGAGCCAACGACGTGAAGTACATCTGAGTCTCCCAGCTGGCGGGTCGGCCGGGGCGGGCACCCCGACTGTCCTCCAAGCTAGAAACTGCAGCTCACAGGCGGTATGCGGATTGCCGTCCGGTCCGGTGCGGTTTTCCGCACTGCTCACCCTGCGGAAAACCGCACCCGTACGGACCGGGCACTGTGTCAATTGGGACCGGGACTTGGCGCCGACCATCGAGATGGCCGGAACCGGCGCTGAATGCTGAAGAGGGTATCAATTCCACGCGGTACCAGTTCCATTGAATTGCAGCTTGGCTGCCAGGCAGCCGAAGAGCGGAGCCCGGGTGCTAGCGCCGTGCCGCAGTCTCGCTCTGCCGGTCGTCGGGCGTACCAGGGCCGACAGCCGGGGGCCCGACCCGCTGACGTACCAGAGCGATCACCACGACGAACGCCGCGACGAGCAGCGACAGCAGCACCGTCTGTGTCACTCCGGTACGGTCACCCGAGCCTGATCTCGTAGCGCAGCTGCTGCCGCAGCGCCGGCATCACCATGTGGTCGACCTGGATCGGCCGGTCGTCGCGGTCGAAAGTGAGCCTGGTGAGCCGCAGGACCGGCTCCGCCGGGGCGAGCCGCAGAGCCTCTCGTTCCTCTTCCTCCGGCAGGCCGGCCGTCACGTCCTCCCTGACCAGCACCCCGACATGTCCCAGCTCGGCGAGCAGGGTCACGGCCCCACCGCGGATCTTGGCCGTACCGGCGAGCGCGGTGCCCCGGGCGATGTCGACGGGGTAGTAGGTGTCGGTCAGTTCGTTCGGCTCGTCGTCGAGAAGAATCAGGCGGCGCCTTACGATGACCGGCTCTCCCTCCGGAACGCCGAACAACCGAGCCACCTCGGTCGGCGCGGGCACCTCCCCGGCCTGCACGATGCGTTGGGATCCTCGTCGGCCCTGGGACGCCGCGTCAGCGCTCCATGCGTCGCCCTGCCCCTGCTCGCGTGGCGTCAGATACGGCATCGACGTGCTGATCCACCGGCTGGCGCTCACGATGTCCCCCAGTACGACTGAGTCGGGCAGTCGGGCAGCCCTGTTCAGCCCATTGAACAGGGCTGCCCTACGGCCAAAACCTACGCGTCCCCGCCCGAGGGCCTCTCGGGCCGCTCCTCGACGAACGAGCCCAGGCCGACCTCTGCCCTGATGAGCCCCTCCGTCTTGAGGTGAGTCAGTGCCTTCTGCGCAGTCGAGGCGGCGATGCCGAACTCGGTGGACAGCTCGACAACGGACGGCACCCGACTGCCCACCGGGTACGACCCGTCATCGATGCGGGCGGCGATGACTGCCGCTACCTGCCGCCAGACAGGTCGGGTTCGGTCAAGCTCGGGACTCATGCAGTGGACGCTAAAACTCTGCGGTAGACCGCGCGACCGCAGTAGACTGCGGTAGACCGCAATCATGTGCGGGAAACAGAGGCCCCCGCGAGGGGTGGAGCCGTCCGGGGGCATGGCCAGCAGCCGAAGCAGTACGGAGCTGATGACGTGACCGACCTTATCCTTCGCTTCCTCATGTGGATGGGCCTCTTGGCCGCCCCTCGCAGCAGGCGCTGCCGCCTCGCTCGCCCACCACGGCGCTCGTCCGAACGCACTTCCCCGGAGTGGACCCCGCTCCCCGCACACCGCAGCCCGTACGGGCTCGACACCGTCCTCGAAGGCACTGCAACCGTCGCCGTGCGGCCCTACCTCGTCGCTCATGAGCAACGCCAACGGCACCGCAAGCCGGCTATGGCGGCGCTGGGGCGGGACCTGTCGGGGTGTTACCGGAGGCACGGGCAGGAGGTCGCTTGATGGGGGCGGAAGGCGAAGTGCCGAAGCCGCAGGCGGCGCAGTCATCGCGCGGGGTGCGTCTCCTGCCCTGGTCCACCCCTGAGGGCAAGTCGAGCTACCTGATCACCGACGACCGTGGGGGACGTGTGTCCCGCTCGGCGGAAGTGGCCGAGGCGACCCAGCTCGACATGGGCACGCAACTCCTCGCTCACGCGGACGAGATGCTCGAGAAGGCCACCGAGTGGGAACTGCGCTTCCTCGCCGAGCGCCTGACCGAAGCCCTGCGTAACACCCTTCGCGTCGCCGAGTGCAGGGGACAGTGTCGCGGCGGACCTGTGGAGCCGCATGGCAGCGATGGTCCGGGTGCTTAGGCCGTAGGAACGACGACGTCCCCTGCTGTTCCTCCACAGCAGGGGACGTACGCAGAAAGCAGGAGCACTACTTCACGGGCTCAGGCTCCGGCGCGTTCTCGGAGTCGGAGCTGCCCGCCGGCGGCTCACCGTCGTCGTCCTCGTCCTCCGCCGGGACCGGCGTCTTCACCGAGTCCAGCAGCAGCTGGGCCACGTCCACCACCTGGATGGACTCCTTGGCCTTGCCGTCGTTCTTCTTGCCGTTGACGGAGTCCGTGAGCATCACGAGGCAGAACGGGCACGCCGTCGACACGATGTCGGGGTTGACCGACAGCGCCTCGTCCACCCGCTCGTTGTTGATGCGCTTGCCGATCCGCTCCTCCATCCACATCCGCGCACCACCGGCGCCGCAGCAGAAGCCGCGCTCCTTGTGGCGGTGCATCTCCTCGTTGCGGACACCGGGGACGGCGGCGATGATCTCGCGCGGCGGCGTGTAGATCTTGTTGTGGCGGCCCAGGTAGCAGGGGTCGTGGTACGTGATGATGCCCTCGACCGGGGTGACCGGGATCAGCTTGCCCTCGTCCACCAGGTGCTGGAGCAGTTGCGTGTGGTGGATGACCTCGTAGTCGCCGCCGAGCTGCGGGTACTCGTTGCCGAGCGTGTTGAGGCAGTGCGGGCAGGTCGCGACGATCTTCTTGGCCGACTTGGGCTTCGCCGTCTCGGGGACGACCTTGCCCTCGTCGTCCGTCTCCTCGCCGAACGCCATGTTCAGCGCCATGACGTTCTCCATGCCGAGCTCCTGGAAGAGGGGCTCGTTGCCCAGGCGGCGGGCGGAGTCACCGGTGCACTTCTCGTCGCCGCCCATGATGGCGAACTTGACGCCCGCGATGTGCAGCAGTTCGGCGAAGGCCTTGGTGGTCTTCTTGGCGCGGTCCTCCAGGGCGCCGGCGCAGCCCACCCAGTACAGGTACTCGACCTCGGTGAGGTCCTCGATGTCCTTGCCCACGACCGGGACCTCGAAGTCGACCTCCTTGAGCCACTCCAGGCGCTGCTTCTTCGCCAGGCCCCAGGGGTTGCCCTTCTTCTCCAGGTTCTTGAGCATCGTGCCCGCCTCGGACGGGAACGCGGACTCGATCATGACCTGGTAGCGGCGCATGTCGACGATGTGGTCGACGTGCTCGATGTCCACCGGGCACTGCTCGACGCAGGCACCGCAGGTGGTGCAGGACCACAGGACGTCCGGGTCGATGACGCCGTTCTCCTCCAGCGTGCCGACCAGGGGGCGCTCGGCCTCGGCGAGGGCGGCCGCGGGGACGTCCTTGAGCTGCTCCTCGGACGCCTTCTCCTCGCCCTCTATCGTCTTGCCGCCGCCGGCCAGCAGGTACGGCGCCTTGGCGTGCGCGTGGTCCCGCAGGGACATGATCAGCAGCTTGGGGGAGAGGGGCTTGCCCGTGTTCCAGGCGGGGCACTGCGACTGGCAGCGGCCGCACTCGGTGCAGGTGGAGAAGTCCAGCAGGCCCTTCCAGGAGAACTGCTCGACCTGGGAGACGCCGAAGACGTCGTCCTCGCCCGGGTCGGTGAAGTCGATCGGCTCGCCGCCGGACGTCATCGGCTGGAGGCCGCCGAGGGCCGTGCCGCCGGTCGCCTCGCGCTTGAACCAGATGTTCGGGAAGGCGAGGAAGCGGTGCCAGGCCACACCCATGTTGGTGTTCAGGCTGACCGTGATCATCCAGATCATGGTCGTGCCCAGCTTGATCATCGCGAAGAAGTAGACCAGGTTCTGCAGCGCCGTGACGCTCAGGCCCTTGAAGGCCAGGACCAGCGGGTACGACGCGAAGTACGCGGCCTCGTAGCCCTCCACGTGGTGGAGTGCACCCTCCAGGCCCCGCAGCACGTAGATCGCCAGGCCGATGGTGAGGATGACGTACTCGACGAAGTAGGCCTGGCCCATCTTCGAGCCGGCGAAGCGGGACTTGCGGCCCGGGCGGGACGGCAGGTTCAGCAGGCGGATGACCATCAGCGTGGCGATGCCGAGGGTCGTCATCGCGGCGATGAACTCGATGTAGAGCTCGTAGGGGAGGAAGCCGCCGAGCACCGGCAGCGTCCAGTCGGCCTGGAAGAGCTGGCCGTACGCGGTGATGATGGTCGGCGGCAGCGTCAGAAAGCCGATCGCGACGAACCAGTGCGCGACACCGACGATGCCCCACCGGTTCATGCGCGTGTGGCCGAGGAACTCCCTCACCAGGGTCACGCTGCGCTGGTAGGGGTTGTCGGTCCGGGTACCGGCGGGCACGGGCTGGCCCAGCTTGAAGTACCGGACGAACTGGCCGATCGCGCGTGCGAGCAGGGCAACGCCGACCACGGTCAGGGCCAGCGACACGATGATCGCGGCGAGTTGCATGGGGGCTCCTCGGGCCTGCGAGGGATTCGTCGGGTGACCTGTCGTTCTTGAAGGTTCCCCGAAATTACTAAGCGGTAACTTATGCAGTCCGTCTGAGACTACCCCTATCTTCCGTCGCACTGTAGCCGGGTGGGGGGTGATCTGAATCGCTGAGGGTTGCCTCAGATCCGGTCGTGATCCGGTCGTGTTATTCGTACCGAATTGTCATAGTGACGCCTAACTTATATCCGTGCTCTACGGGATCGCCGCCGCCGCAACCGCCCTCCTTCTCACCGCCCTGCTCGCGGCCCTCCTGCGGCCCCCCGCCCGCCGGCTGCGTCTGTTCGACCGGCGACGGCAGCGGGAGGTGCCGTTGTCCGGAGGGCCGGCCGTCGTGCTCGTCACCGGGGCCGTCGTGGGTGCGGGGCACTGGATCGGGGTCGCGCCGGCCCTGGACGACGAGGTCCTGGAACTGCTCGTCGCCGGGGGTGTGGTCGCCCTGCTCGGGTTCGTCGACGACGTGTGGCGGCTGCGGCGGCGGGTGCTGGCCCTCGGTACGGCGGTGGCCGCGGCGTGCGTCGTGCCCTACGGGGAGACCGGGGTCGGGAGCGGGCTGCTCGCCGTCGGATGGGTGGTGTGTGTGACCCTCGGTTTTCGGGGGCTCGACCACGCCGACGGGCTCGCGGGGGCCGTGGGAGTGGTGACCGCCTTCGGGGCGGGGGCCTGTGCCGCCATCGAGGTGATGGACGGGATCGCCGTGCTGATGAGCGCGCTGGCCGCGGCACTGACCGGGTTCCTCGTCCACAACTGGCATCCCGCACGCGCCGCGCTCGGGTCCTGCGGGTCGATGTCCGCCGGGTTCGTGCTGGCCGCAGGAGCCGTGTACGCCCGGGCCGGGCAGGGGCTCGGGGAGAGCGCGGGGGTGCTGTTCGCGCTCACCGCCGTGGTGGGTGCCGACGCCGTACTGGTCCTGGTGGCGCGGCGGTCGGCCGGGCGGGCCGTGCTGCGGAGCGGGCCGGACCATCTCGGGCACCGGCTGCGGCGGCTCGGGCTGACCGCGCCCGGGGCGACTCTGCTGCTGGCGGCCGGGGCGTTCTCCGGGGTGTTCGTCGGGGTACTCGCGCACGCCGGCTGGGTCGGCACGGACGCCCTGTGGTGGGTGGCGGGCGTGGCGGTCACCGTCGTACTCGCGTTGTCACGCGTTCGTGTGTACGGTCCTCGGAGCCCCGGGCGTTCTGTATCGCCGCAGGTCAGCGCCCCGTTGCGTGTAAGGAACGGATAAGAGTTGAGCCTGCCCGACTCACCTCTGTTGACCGGTCGGGGGCCGTCGTGCACACTTGAGTCCGTTCCACTCAAGTCAGCTGGAGGAATCAACCATGGCACGTGCGGTCGGCATCGACCTGGGCACGACTAACTCCGTCGTCAGCGTTCTGGAGGGCGGCGAGCCCACCGTCATCACCAACGCCGAGGGCGCCAGGACCACGCCGTCCGTCGTCGCCTTCGCCAAGAACGGTGAGGTGCTCGTCGGAGAGGTGGCCAAGCGCCAGGCGGTCACGAACGTGGACCGGACCATCCGCTCCGTGAAGCGTCACATGGGCACCGACTGGAAGATCGAGCTGGACGGGAAGCCCTTCAACCCGCAGCAGATCAGCGCCTTCGTGCTCCAGAAGCTGAAGCGGGACGCCGAGTCCTACCTGGGCGAGAAGGTGACCGACGCGGTCATCACCGTCCCGGCGTACTTCAACGACTCCGAGCGCCAGGCCACGAAGGAGGCCGGCGAGATCGCCGGTCTGAACGTGCTGCGCATCGTCAACGAGCCCACCGCGGCCGCCCTGGCGTACGGCCTCGACAAGGACGACCAGACCATCCTGGTCTTCGACCTCGGTGGCGGTACGTTCGACGTCTCGCTGCTGGAGATCGGCGACGGTGTCGTCGAGGTGAAGGCCACCAACGGTGACAACCACCTCGGTGGTGACGACTGGGACCAGCGCATCGTCGACTACCTGGTCCAGCAGTTCCAGTCCGGCCACGGCGTGGACCTGGGCAAGGACAAGATGGCCCTGCAGCGTCTGCGCGAGGCCGCCGAGAAGGCGAAGATCGAGCTGTCCTCGTCCACCGAGACCTCGATCAACCTGCCCTACATCACCGCCTCCGCCGAGGGCCCCCTGCACCTCGACGAGAAGCTCACCCGCGCCCAGTTCCAGCAGCTGACCGCGGACCTCCTGGAGCGCTGCAAGACGCCGTTCCACAACGTCATCAAGGACGCCGGCATCTCCATCAGCGAGATCGACCACGTCGTCCTGGTCGGCGGCTCCACCCGTATGCCCGCCGTCGCCGAGCTCGTCAAGGAGCTGACCGGCGGCAAGGACGCCAACAAGGGCGTCAACCCGGACGAGGTCGTCGCCATCGGCGCCGCCCTGCAGGCCGGTGTCCTCAAGGGTGAGGTCAAGGACGTCCTGCTCCTCGACGTCACCCCGCTGTCCCTCGGTATCGAGACCAAGGGCGGCATCATGACCAAGCTCATCGAGCGCAACACCACGATCCCGACCAAGCGGTCCGAGATCTTCACCACGGCCGAGGACAACCAGCCGTCCGTGCAGATCCAGGTCTACCAGGGCGAGCGCGAGATCGCGGCGTACAACAAGAAGCTCGGGATGTTCGAGCTGACCGGTCTGCCGCCGGCGCCCCGCGGCGTCCCGCAGATCGAGGTCTCCTTCGACATCGACGCCAACGGCATCATGCACGTGACCGCGAAGGACCTGGGCACGGGCAAGGAGCAGAAGATGACCGTCACCGGCGGCTCCTCGCTGCCGAAGGACGAGGTCGACCGCATGCGCCAGGAGGCCGAGCAGTACGCGGAGGAGGACCACAAGCGCCGCGAGGCCGCCGAGTCCCGCAACCAGGGCGAGCAGCTCGTCTACCAGACCGAGAAGTTCCTCAAGGACAACGAGGACAAGGTCCCGGGCGAGATCAAGACCGAGGTCGAGGAAGCCGTCGGCGAGCTGAAGGAGAAGCTCAAGGGCGAGGACACGGCCGAGATCCGCACCGCCACGGAGAAGGTCGCGGCCGTCTCGCAGAAGCTCGGCCAGGCCATGTACGCCGACGCGGGCGCCGCGCAGGCCGCCGGCGGCCCCGCCGGTGACGCGGGTGCCGGTGACGCCAAGGCCGACGACGACGTCGTCGACGCCGAGATCGTCGACGAGGACCGGAAGGACGGTGCCGCGTGACGGAGGAGACCCCGGGCTTCGACGAGCAGCAGCCCGACGTCCCTTCCGGCGCCACCTCCGATGACGCCGAGCCGAAGGCCGCCTCCCCCTCCGCGGAGGAGGGGGCGGCCCCGGCCGGGGACACGGGCCAGGACGCGGCTCTGGTGGCCCAGCTGGACCAGGCCCGCACGGCGCTCGGTGAGCGCACGGCGGACCTCCAGCGCCTCCAGGCCGAGTTCCAGAACTACCGCCGCCGTGTCGAGCGTGACCGGATCGCGGTCAAGGAGATCGCCATCGCGAACCTCCTGACCGAGCTCCTGCCCGTGCTCGACGACATCGGCCGCGCGCGTGAACACGGCGAACTGGTGGGCGGTTTCAAGTCCGTCGCCGAGTCGCTGGAGAGCACCGCGGCGAAGATGGGCCTGCAGCAGTTCGGCAAGGAGGGCGAGCCCTTCGACCCGACGATCCACGAAGCCCTGATGCACAGCTACGCACCGGACGTCACCGAGACGACGTGCGTCGCGATCCTGCAGCCCGGGTACCGGATCGGCGAGCGCACCATCCGCCCCGCGCGGGTGGCCGTGGCCGAACCCCAGCCGGGGGCACAGACGGTCAAGGCGGACGAGTCCGCCGACGCCGACGACAAGGAGAGCGGTGGCCCGGACGAGGGCTGACGACATAGCGGACGAAGGGAAGGAGGGGCGTCGAGGATGAGCACCAAGGACTTCATCGAGAAGGACTACTACAAGGTCCTCGGCGTCCCCAAGGACGCCACCGAGGCCGAGATCAAGAAGGCGTACCGGAAGCTCGCCCGCGAGAACCATCCGGACGCCAACAAGGGAAACGTCAAGGCGGAGGAGCGCTTCAAGGAGATCTCCGAGGCCAACGACATCCTCGGCGATCCCAAGAAGCGCAAGGAGTACGACGAGGCACGCGCCCTCTTCGGCAACGGCGGCTTCCGTCCGGGGCCGGGCGGGGGCGGCGGCTCCTTCAACTTCGACCTGGGTGACCTCTTCGGAGGCGCCCAGGGCGGCGGCCAGGGGGCCGGCGGCTTCGGCGGCGGCATCGGTGACGTCTTCGGGGGCCTGTTCAACCGTGGCGGCGCGGGCGCGGGGACGCGCACGCAGCCGCGGCGCGGCCAGGACATCGAGTCCGAGGTCACGCTGAGTTTCACGGAGGCGATCGAGGGCGCGACCGTCCCGCTGCGGATGTCCTCGCAGTCGCCCTGCAAGGCCTGTTCGGGCACCGGCGACAAGAACGGCACGCCCCGGGTGTGCCCGACCTGCGTCGGCACCGGGCAGGTCGCCCGGGGCAGCGGTGGCGGTTTCTCCCTCACCGACCCCTGCCCCGACTGCAAGGGCCGCGGCCTGATCGCGGAGAACGCCTGCGAGGTCTGCAAGGGCAGCGGCCGGGCCAAGTCCTCGCGGACCATGCAGGTGCGCATCCCCGCGGGCGTCAGCGACAGCCAGCGGATCCGGCTGCGCGGCAAGGGCGCGCCGGGCGAGCGCGGCGGCCCGGCGGGCGATCTGTATGTCGTCGTGCACGTCGACTCCCACCCGGTGTTCGGCCGCAAGGACGACAACCTCACCGTCACCGTCCCGGTCACCTTCACCGAGGCGGCCCTCGGCGGGGAGGTCCGGGTACCGACGCTGGGCGGCCCGCCCGTCACGCTGAAGCTCCCCCCGGGTACGCCCAACGGGCGTACCATGCGCGCCCGGGGCAAGGGCGCGGTCCGCAAGGACGGCACCCGCGGCGACCTTCTGGTCACCGTCGAGGTGAGTGTTCCGACGGACCTGACGGGGAAGGCTCGTGACGCACTCGAGGCGTATCGCGAGGCGACCGCGGGTGAGGATCCGCGGGCGGAGCTGTTCCAGGCCGCGAAGGGAGCATGAGTCAGATGGACGGTCGTCGACGCAATCCGTATGAACTGACCGAGGAGACCCCGGTCTACGTCATCTCGGTGGCGGCCCAGCTGTCCGGCCTGCACCCGCAGACCCTGCGCCAGTACGACCGTCTGGGCCTGGTGTCCCCGGACCGCACCGCCGGCCGGGGCCGCCGCTACTCGGCCCGTGACATCGAACTGCTCCGCCAGGTGCAGGCGTTGTCGCAGGACGAGGGCATCAACCTGGCCGGCATCAAGCGCATCATCGAACTGGAGAACCAGGTCGCCGCGCTCCAGGCCCGGCTGGCCGAGATGCAGGACGCGCTCGACGGCGCGGCCGCGGCCATGCGGCAGCGCGAGGCCGCGGTGCACGCGTCGTACCGCCGGGACCTGGTGCCGTACCAGGAGGTCCAGCAGACCAGCGCGCTGGTGGTGTGGCGGCCGAAGCGGCAGCAGCAGTCGGACTGACGCTTCAGCGCGTGAACTGACGCGTATGCGTGGGTGAAAGGGGCCGGGAGGCAACTCCCGGCCCCTTTCGCATGACTTGACCCGTTTTCGCGGGGGCTCCTGTCAATGACTGAACGGTGCAGAGCACTTGGAGACGATTCCGCACCGTCTTCACAACCACTGCGGAGCGTGGTGTTGTCATCTCGTTAAGTGCTTCCGCTTGACGCTGGGGGGCGCCTGCGCGTTGGCTTTTCAGTCACATGGGCCCCAAAGCTGTGCCCACGTCCGAATCACACGCGAAGTGAGCTCCCGCATGCGTCGTCGTATCTCCATATCCGTGGCCGCCGCCACGATGTCCGTCACGCTCGCCGGCTGCGGCGTGCTCAACGCGACCGGGAGCAGCGACGACGCGAGCCCGGCGAAGGGCGACGACATCACGGTGGGGCTGCTCCTCCCGGAGAAGGCCAACACCCGGTACGAGAACTTCGACTACCCGATCATCAAGCGGAAGGTCGAGTCCCTCACCAACAACAAGGGCCGCGTCGAGTACGCCAACGCCGAGGCGAAGGCCGGCCGGCAGGCCACCCAGATGCAGCAGATGATCGACGACCGGGTCGACGTGATCCTGCTGGACGCGGTCGACTCGCAGGCCATCGCGAGCGAGGTGAAGAAGGCCAAGGACGCGGGCATCCCGGTCATCGCCTACGACCGGCTGGCCGAGGGCCCGATCGACGCCTACATCTCCTTCGACAACGAACTCGTCGGCGAGGTCCAGGGGCGCACGCTGCTGGAGGCCATCGGCGAGGACGTGAGCCTCTCCGACAAGATCGTCATGATGAACGGCTCGTCGACGGACCCCAACGCCAAGCAGTTCAAGGCCGGGGCGATGTCCGAGCTGAACGGCAAGGTGACGATCGCGCAGTCCTTCGACACCAAGGACTGGAAGCCGGAGAACGCCGAGGCCAACATGACCGAGGCGATCGCGAAGATCGGCAAGGGCGACATCGCCGCGGTCTACTCCGCCAACGACGGAATGGCCGGCGGCATCGTCAAGGCCCTGGAGACCGCGGGCGTGACCAAGCTGCCGCCGATCACCGGGCAGGACGCGGAGCTCCCCGCGGTGCAGCGGATCATCACCGGTGAGCAGTACATGAGCGTCTACAAGTCGTACCCGCAGGAGGCGGAGAACGCGGCGGAGATGGCCGTGGCCAAGGTCCAGGGCCGCGACATCCAGTTCGCCGCCCTCACCCGCGACAAGGTCGACAGCCCCACGCACAAGGGCATCCCGGCCCAGCTCGTGCCCGTGGTCGCCCTCACCAAGGAGAACATCGAGGACACGGTCGTCGCCGACGACATCTACAAGCTGTCGGACATCTGCACGGCCGAGTACAAGGCGGCCTGCTCGGAGATCGGCCTGAAGTAGGCCCGTCCGGCGGGCGGCAGACGACGCCGCCCGCACACCCCCGGGAGTCACCCGCCCCCGGCAGCACTCTGTTTCGGTCACCCCCCGGCCCTGTGCGGCGACGCGACGGGCCGAGGCCCGCACATACCGGCGCGTACCGGTGGTTTCCGGAGGCCGCGGCGCGGGGAGCCGTGTTGCGGAGCAGGACCGGTCCGCGCATAGTTGCGCTGCGGAAGACGGCGAAACCGGGGGTGGGATGGGCGATGGCCGGGCACGGGGCGGAGGAGCATCCTCACGGTGCTGACCGACTGTGCGGGGCCGGGGATCGCGTGTATTCCCGGGCCGTACGGCGGGGCCGCGTGCCGCGCCGGGACGCCGAGCCGGTGCCCTGTCTGCTGGACCTCGCCCTGCTGCACCCGGACCCCGACGACATGGACTGGCTGGTGCCGACCTCCCCGCAGGAGGTCATGACCCGGCTGCTGCGCGGGATGTACGACGAGGTCAGCGCGAGCCAGCGGCGGGTGGGCTCGGCCGTGGCGGCCGTCGAGTGGTACTCCGGCCTCGGCCGCGAGGTGCGGCCCGCCGCGTCCGCCACGGAAGGCCCGGCGATCCGTGTCCTGGACGGACTCGCCCGGATCCAGGCCGCCATGGACGAGGCGACCCAGGCGTGCACGACCGAGGTGCTCACGGTCCAGCCCGGCGGGATCCGCCGCGAGGCGGAACTGTCCGAGGGCCTGCACCGGGCGATGGCCCTGCGGGGCCGCGGGGTGCGGATGCGGGACCTCTACACGCACGTCGCCCGGCACGGGCAGGGGCTGCTGACGTATCTGGAGCTGATGGGCGACGCGGTGGAGGCGCGCACGCTGGACGAGGTGATCGACCGGCTGATCCTCTTCGACCGCACGGTGGCCTTCGTCCCCGCCAACACCGACCGCACGATGGCCCTCGAGCTGCGGCACCCGGCGCTGATCGAGTACCTCGTCACCGTCTTCGAACGCCTGTGGCGCCTCGCCATCCCCCTCACGGCCCCGCTCCCCGACACCGGCATCGAGGGCATCTCCCACCGGGAGCAGTCGATCGCGGCCCTGCTGGCGGAGGGGCACCAGGACGCGGTGATCGCGGAACGGCTGGGGATCAGCGTGCGGACCTGCCGGGCGCACATCGCGCGCCTGTCGGAAACCCTCGGCGCGGCGAGCCGCACGCAGCTGGGCGTCCGCATCGCCCAGGCGGGCCTGGACGGCCCACCGCACTCCGGTGCGTCCGTCACCGTCCCTGGTCGAGGATCCCCGACCGTCCGATGAGAAACCCGAGCTGCGCCCTGCTCTGACTCCCCAGCGTCGCCGCGAGCTTGGCGATGTGGACGCGGGCCGTGCGGATGTTCATGCCGAGCCGGTCGGCTATGACGGCGTCGGTGTGGCCTTCGACGAGGAGGGTGGCTATGGCTCGTTGGCGGGGGGTGATGCCGTTGAGGGAGGGCTGGGGGGCGGCTTCGGGGAACACCGGCGTGGCGAGGCGCCATAAGCGGTCGAAGGCCGTGGCCAGATATCCGACGATGGCCGGGTGGCGGATCTCCAGCGCGAGGTCGCCGTTGTCGTCGGCGGGGAGGAAGGCGACGACCCGGTCGACGACGATGAGCCGGTCGGTGACCTCGTCCAGGGCGCGGGCCTCGACGTCGCCCCTCAGCCGTTCGTGGTGCGCGATGGTCACGGGCGCGTGGCGGAGGGTGTGCGGGTAGAGGGTGCGGATGCGGGCGCCGCGGTCCAGCAGGGCCTGGTCGCGGGGGGCGGCGACGGCATAGGCCGCCTCGGCCCGTTCCCTGGTCAGCCCGGTGCGGGGCTGGATCGTGAGTAATTCCCGGGACGCTTCCGCCATGGCCTCGGTGATGGCCTTGTTGATCCGCACCTTTCCGCTGAGGAGGGTGAGCGTAGGGGTGGTGGACGTGGCCGGGTGATGCCCTTCGGCGGCCATGAGCGGCTCGAAGGTCTCGGCCAGCCGTTCCTCCCGCCGGCGTTCGCGGGCGATCCGTTCCCCGGAGATCCGCAGTAATCGGTGGAGGGCGACGGCCGGCACCACGGGTTCCAGTCGACGGAGGTCGTCGACGGCGGGGTGCAGCAGGCCGAAGTCCGTCAGGCAGGGCGCGGCGCGGGCCGCCTCGGCGGACACGTGCCCGTCGCGCAGGGCACGTGCGTACAGCTCCGTCCCCGCGTCGCACAGTTCTTCCGCGTCGTGCGTGGGGTGTGGCGCCGACGTCACTCGGGACATCCTCCTCTTCAGTGGTCCTGCTGCAGGATCCCCGACTGCGCTATGAGGTATCCGAGTTGGGCTCGGCTACCGCTGCCCAGGGCTGACGCCAGCTTGGCTATGTGGGCGCGGCAGGTACGGACGTTCATGCCGAGGCGGCGGGCGATGGCTTCGTCCACATGGCCCTCCACCAAGAGCTTGGCTATGGAGTGCTGGATCTCGGTGATGCCGTCGGACGCCGCCTCGTAGGGCGCGCCGGTGCTCATCGGGACCGCGCGGTCCCACAGGTACTCGAAAACCTTGATCAGGTAGCGGACGAGCCCGGGGTGGCGCAACTCCAGGGCCACCTGCTGGTCGTCACGTGCGGGGATGAAGGCGACCGACTCGTCGCAGATGATCAGGCGCTCGACCAGTTCGTCGATGGTGCGGTACTCGACCTTTCCGTCGGAGAGCCGGGCGACGTAGGACAGCTTCTCCGGGTTGTACCGCGCGGTGTGCTGATAGAGGCTCCGGACCTTGACGCCACGGTCGATCAAGGGCTTGTCCCGTTCGAGACTTCGCAGCAGGCTCCGTTCGGAGACACGGTCACTGGGCTGCACCGTCAGGAGCTCCGTCTGGCACTGGGTGGTGGCCAGATTGAGCGCCGCGTTGATGCGCTCACCGCCCTCCAGCACGGTGATGGAGTCGCTGGTCGTCGTCTCCTGCAAGCCCAGCGCCATGAACGGCTCGAAGGCGTCCGTGAGTTGCACGGAGTGGCGCCGGCGTTCGGTGATCTCCTGCTCGATGGGGTGCAGGCGCTGCGCGAGCGCGACCGCCGGCGGAACGGGGCGCAGCCATGTCGGATCGTCGGGATCGGGGTGCAGCAGAGCGAGTTCGACGAGGCAGGGAGCGGACTCCGCGTCAGCGCGCGCGACCCGTCCGGCACGCAGAGCCGTGGTATAGAGGCGACTTCCTGCCTCACACAGCTCGGTGATTGGGTGGGTATGTGCACCCTTTGCCCGATTAGCGCCCAAATCTCCACCCCCCAGGGTCCTGAACATGCAGGAACATGATGCACCGATTGTGTGGCCATGACGTGCCCGAATGAGCCATCGTCGTATTCGACGGGGGAAAAGGGGACCTTCAAGTGAGGACGAAGCCGACTATGCGTAACAAAATGCTTCGCTCGGTGCTTGTCGCCGCCTTCTCCGCCGTCGTAGCCCTCGGTGCGCTGAGTGGCTTCTCCGATGAGGAGAGCGCAACCCGGGCGAACACGCAGTGGCCGGCGGTGGCTGTGAATGTCGCAGCAGCCACTGACAACACCCAGTGGCCGAACCCCGGGGTCGACGGAGCGGGGAGCTGACCGTGACCACTCCACCCGACGACCGCTCCTTCCGCCGTGAAATGGCCACCGCCTACCGCTCCGGCTGGCACTTCATCGACCTGGTCACCGCCATCCCCCACGACGGTGACTCCCTGATGGTGACCGTGTTCGGAGAGCCGGTCGTCGTCACGCGGGACGAGGACGGAGACGTACGGGCGTACCGGTGTCTGCGGCGGCCTCGGGGGGCGCCGCAGCCAGTGCGATGTGCCGTACGGTACGGAATGATCTTTGTGAACCTGGACCAGCGGGACCACCAGCAGGTGGAGGCCGACTCCCCTGCCCCGAGGACCATCTCTGCCACCCCCCGCAGTGCCTGACGCGATTCCCCCGTCGTAAAAGATCGCTCAGGTGCTTCCCCCCGCAGCGGCGTCACCGTGACCTGAACACGGTGACGCCGCTGCAGTTTGTGGGGACATTTCCGGGTATCGGTATGATCACGCTGTGGCTGGAAGCAGTCGATCAAGGGTGTGGATTTTCACTTCGGTCAACCCCGCCCCATCGCCCGCGTCAGCTCGATCTCGATCACCACACGCGCCGGATTCGGCGACGGATTCCTCCCGTAGCGCTCCGCGTAGCGCCGCTCCGCCTCGGCGACCCGCTCTGGCTCCGCGCGGACGAAGGCCCGGCCCTCCAGCGTCGCCCACCGGCGCCCCTCCATCTGGCAGACGGCGACCGCCGCCCCCTGCTCCCCGGCCGCCCGCACGTGCCGCGCCTTCGCGCTCGCCCCGTTGGTGATCACCCGAGCCAGACGGGCCTCGGGATCGTATGTGACCCCGACGGGTACTACGTGCGGAGTGCCGTCCGGGCGGGGAGTCGTCAGAGTGCACACATGTCGTTCCCGCCAGAAGCTGAGGTACGGAGCGTCCGGAGCGCCCGGATCCACGGAGTACTTGGTCGCCATGGATCGGAACTTAGCCCCTCCGCACCTCCCGGAATCGGCCTTGAGTGGAATAGACTCAACTTTGTGCACGTTGACCGAGTCAGGCTGACGGTCCTGTGGGACGTGGCACGCAGCTTCACGCAAGGAGGAGAACGCGAACGTGGACGCCGAGCTGACCAACCGGAGCCGGGACGCGATCAACGCGGCCAGCAACCGGGCCGTGACCGAGGGGCACCCCGACCTCACCCCCGCCCACCTGCTGCTCGCGCTGCTCCAGGGCCAGGACAACGAGAACATCACCGACCTGCTCGCCGCGGCCGACGCCGACCAGGCGGCCGTGCGCGCCGGAGCCGAGCGCGTACTGGCCGGGCTGCCCAGCGTCACCGGGTCGACGGTGGCGCCGCCCCAGCCCAACCGCGAGATGCTCGCGGTCGTCGCCGACGCGCAGGCTCGCGCCAAGGAGCTCGGGGACGAGTACCTGTCCACCGAGCACCTGCTCATCGCCATCGCGGCGAAGGGCGGAGCCGCCGGCGAGGTGCTCTCCCAGCAGGGGGCCGACGCCAAGAAGCTGCAGGCCGCCTTCCAGAAGACGCGAGGACAGCGCCGCGTGACCACCGCCGACCCCGAGGGTCAGTACAAGGCCCTGGAGAAGTTCGGGACGGACTTCACCGCCGCCGCGCGGGACGGGAAGCTCGACCCCGTCATCGGGCGTGACCAGGAGATCCGGCGGGTCGTGCAGGTGCTGTCCCGGCGGACCAAGAACAACCCCGTGCTCATCGGCGAGCCGGGCGTCGGCAAGACCGCCGTCGTCGAGGGCCTCGCCCAGCGGATCGTCAAGGGCGACGTGCCCGAGTCGCTGAAGGACAAGCGGCTCGTCGCGCTCGACCTGGGCGCCATGGTCGCCGGGGCGAAGTACCGGGGGGAGTTCGAGGAGCGGCTGAAGACCGTCCTGGCCGAGATCAAGGACTCCGACGGGCAGATCATCACCTTCATCGACGAGCTGCACACCGTCGTGGGGGCCGGGGCGGGCGGCGACTCCGCCATGGACGCGGGCAACATGCTGAAGCCCATGCTCGCCCGCGGTGAGCTGCGCATGGTCGGCGCCACGACCCTCGACGAGTACCGCGAGCGCATCGAGAAGGACCCGGCCCTGGAGCGGCGCTTCCAGCAGGTGCTGGTCGCCGAGCCGACCGTCGAGGACTCCATCGCGATCCTGCGCGGACTCAAGGGCCGCTACGAGGCCCACCACAAGGTCCAGATCGCCGACAGCGCGCTCGTCGCCGCCGCGTCGCTCTCCGACCGGTACATCACCTCCCGCTTCCTGCCCGACAAGGCCATCGACCTCGTCGACGAGGCGGCCTCCCGCCTCCGTATGGAGATCGACTCGTCCCCCGTCGAGATCGACGAACTCCAGCGCGCCGTCGACCGGCTCAAGATGGAGGAGCTGGCGATCGGCAAGGAGACCGACGCGGCCTCCCGCGAGCGCCTGGAGAAGCTGCGCCGGGACCTCGCCGACAAGGAGGAGGAGCTGCGCGGCCTCACCGCCCGCTGGGAGAAGGAGAAGCAGTCCCTCAACCGCGTCGGTGAACTGAAGGAACGCCTCGACGAGGTGCGCGGCCAGGCCGAACGCGCTCAGCGCGACGGCGACTTCGACACCGCCTCCAAGCTGCTCTACGGCGAGATCCCGGCCCTGGAGAAGGAGCTGGAGGCCGCCTCCGAGGCCGAGGAGGAGGTCGCCAAGGACACCATGGTCAAGGAGGAGGTCGGCGCCGACGACATCGCCGACGTCGTCGCCTCCTGGACCGGCATCCCCGCCGGGCGGCTGATGGAGGGCGAGACGCAGAAGCTGCTGCGCATGGAGGACGAGCTGGGCAAGCGGCTCATCGGGCAGACCGAGGCCGTGCGCGCGGTGTCCGACGCCGTACGCCGCAGCCGTGCCGGGATCGCCGACCCCGACCGGCCCACCGGGTCGTTCCTCTTCCTGGGCCCGACCGGTGTCGGCAAGACCGAACTGGCCAAGGCGCTCGCCGACTTCCTCTTCGACGACGAGCGGGCGATGGTCCGCATCGACATGTCGGAGTACAGCGAGAAGCACAGCGTGGCCCGGCTCGTCGGCGCCCCGCCCGGATACGTCGGCTACGAGGAGGGCGGCCAGCTGACGGAGGCCGTGCGCCGCCGTCCGTACTCCGTCGTCCTGCTGGACGAGGTCGAGAAGGCCCACCCCGAGGTCTTCGACATCCTGCTCCAGGTGCTGGACGACGGGCGGCTCACGGACGGCCAGGGCCGTACCGTCGACTTCCGCAACACCATCCTCGTCCTGACGTCGAACCTCGGCAGCCAGTTCCTCGTCGACCCGATCACCAGCGAGCAGGAGAAGAAGGAGCAGGTCCTGGAGGTGGTGCGGACCTCCTTCAAGCCGGAGTTCCTCAACCGCCTGGACGACCTGGTCGTCTTCGCCGCGCTGACCAAGCCCGAGCTGGAGCGCATCGCGAAGCTCCAGATCGACCGTCTGGCCAAGCGTCTCGCCGAGCGGCGCCTCACCCTCGACATCACACCCGAGGCGCTGGCCTGGCTCGCCGAGGAGGGCATGGACCCGGCCTACGGCGCACGCCCGCTGCGCCGCCTCGTCCAGTCCGCGATCGGCGACCGCCTCGCCAAGGAGATCCTCTCCGGCGAGATCAAGGACGGCGACACGGTACGGGTGGACCGTGTCGAGGACGGCCTGCTGGTGGGACCGGCCACGGGCAAGACGCTGTAAGGGCCGCGGGGCCACAGGGCCCCGGGGTCACATCGTGAACGCCGAGTACCGCACCACAGCGGTCTCGGCGTTCTCGTACTCCACCCTCACCTGCACCACATGCGCCTCTGCCGTGCCGGGCAGACCGTCCTCGTGGGTCACATCCAGACAGAGGGCCCCGCAGGTACCGCCGGTCCGGATCTCCGGCGCGTCCGGATACGTCTCGCGCAGCCAGCCGCGCACGTCCTCGCGCGGCATCCGCAGCACCGCCGCGTACGCGGTGTCGATGCCTTGTTGCACGGTGCAGCTCCCGGTCTGTGCGTCCGCGGGGCGTTCGGCGGCGCCGAAGCGGAGCGCCTCGGCGCACGGCACCGTCGCCTTGCCTCCCGCGCGGGGGTCGTCGCCGTCCGACAGAGCCCACAGGAACAGTCCGACGACCATGCCCCCGAGGACGAGCACGGGCACGCCCAGAATCGCCAGGACCAGACCCCACCGGGTACGCCCCCGGGCCGCTGTCACCATGCCGCTCGCCCCCTCCGACCGCCGCCCGGGAGGACGGGATCCGGAGCCCGGAGGTTGCGGGTGACCGGATCGTGTCAGCCATGGGCTTAGCGGGGTAGTCGGGGCTTGCCACCCCCCGCCCCGCATGGGGGAGGATGGCGGAATCCGTACGAAGGGAAATTCACGGTGACCATCGACCCGTCCTCGATTCCGAACTTCGGGGGCCAGCCCGAGCCGCAGCCCGGCGGTCCGGCCGGCCCCGTCGTCCCGGATCAGGACCTCGTGAAGCAGCTCCTCGACCAGATGGAGCTCAAGTACGTCGTCGACGACGAGGGTGACCTCGCGGCGCCGTGGGAGCAGTTCCGCACCTACTTCATGTTCCGGGGTGAGGGAGACCAGCAGGTCTTCTCCGTGCGGACGTTCTACGACCGGCCCCACGAGATCGAGGCCAAGCCGCAGATCCTGGAGTCCATCGACGACTGGAACCGCCGCACCCTGTGGCCCAAGGTCTACAGCCACACCCACGACGACGGCACGGTCCGCCTGATCGGCGAGGCCCAGATGCTGATCGGCATGGGCGTGAGCCTGGAGCACTTCGTCTCCTCGACGGTCAGCTGGGTGCGTGCCGCGATCGAGTTCGACAAGTGGCTCGTCGAGCAGCTCGGGCTCGAGGAGGAGATCAACGAGGCGGAGAAGCCCGAGGACGACGAGTAGACCCCCGAGCGGTCCCCGCACGGCGCGTCGGCGCGTACCAGCGGTACGTGCTGTACGCGCCGTTTTGCCTTTTCGGTCCTGTTCGGGGGTCGGCTTCTGAGCTCCGATCTTCACGGAAGGTTCACAACGTTTGCTAAATTGACCGCTGCGTGCGCGACTTCCGCCAACAGGCAGGCGGTCTCGGGCGCTTTCGGACGGAAGGAGCGCCCTTTCCATGGCGTCGGAACTAACTTCGCACGAGGGTCCGAGCCCTGACGAGGTCCGGCGGAGGATCGACAGCCTCTACGACCGGGCCGAGAGCGACACGGGCAAGTTCAACGCGACCCGGGCCTTCAACACGGCCCGCTCCGTCGCGATCCCGCGCCAGCGGGGCGCGGCCGGCCGGGGCCGGCCCCAGGAGGACTCGGAGCCCGCGCTCGGAGCCGCTGCCCGGCAGTGGTTCGACACCGCCCGTGCCAAGCTGGGCCCGACCGTGCCGGCGACGCTGCCGGAGAGCAGGTTGCAGGTCCGGCCCGACCGTGCGTCCGAGTCCGCACGCCCCGCGCGTCCTGTGGAACGTCCCGCGGAACCCCTCGCCCTCGAAGCGCCCAAGGCGCCCAAGGCGTCCATGGAGCCGAAGGCGCCTACCGGTGTCGCGTGGGAGCTGACCGGCGGAACAGTTCAGGAACCGACCACCGGAGTCCTCCCGGAGCTCCCTGCCCAGCGTGTCGCACCGCCTTCGCCGGACACCGGCGCACTCCCTGCCCTCGGTGGCGGCGTGGCGGCGTGGCCGCTGAACGGGCCCGTACCGGAGCCTGCCCCGGAGGCCGACCCGCTGTCCGACCCGTTGTCCGGCCCGCTGTCCGCCTTGGCGCTGCCCGCCGTCCCGGACCCCATCGCGAGTACTCCTCAGGCGGACTTTCCGACGAGCGGTATGGCGGCGTACGGTGCCGGTCCGGCGACTGGCGAGACCGGCGCGACCGCCACGTATGCGACGGCCCTGTCAGCCGATCCCACCGCTCACCACATCTCCGGCGCACCGGCCGACATGACCACCGCGGCCTACGACCCCGGTCTGCCGGACGCCCCCGCATCCGCCCTGGCGGCTCCCGCCCCGGCAGTGCTCACCGAGCCGGTCACCGCACCCGGCCCCGGCCACGGCACCCGGGCCGAGCGGGTGGTCGCCTTCGCCCGGGCACAGACCGGTCTGCCCTGCCTCTGGGGCGCGGTCGGGCCGGAATCGTACGACGCCCCCGGTCTCACCCAGGCCGCGTGGAAGGCAGCCGGCGTCATGCTTCCCCGGACCACCCAGGCCCAGTGGGGAGCGGGAGTGCAGGTCTCGCTCGCCGACGCCCAGGTCGGAGATCTGGTCTTCTTCAACGACGACCTCGGCCACGTCGGCATCTGGAGCGGCGACGGCATGATGATTCACGCCCCGGGCCCCGGAGCGCTCATCCGTGAGGAGTCGGTGTTCTTCGCCGGCCAGTCGGCGATCAAGGGCGCGGTCCGCCCGGCCTGACACCCTCTCCGGCGGGTTCCTGCCCCCGGGCGGCGTCTAGAGCGCCGCCCCGAGTCGCTTCGCTGCCTCCTGAAGTACCTCTGTCCGCTTGCAGAAGGCGAACCGTACGAACGGGGCGCCCTGCTCGCGGTGGTCGTAGAAGACCGCGTTGGGGATGGCGACGACGCCCGCGCGTTCCGGCAGGCCGCGGCAGAAGGCGAAGCCGTCCGTCTCGCCGAGGGGGCGGACGTCGGTGGTGACGAAGTACGTGCCCGAGGGGCGGAAGACCCGGAAGCCGGCCTCCTCCAGGCCCGCCGCCAGCAGGTTCCGCTTGGCCAGCATGTCGGCGCGGAAGTCCGTGAAGTACGACTCGGGCAGCGACAGCGCCTCGGCGACGGCGTACTGGAAGGGGCCCGCCGAGACGTACGTCAGGTACTGCTTCGCCGAGCGCACCGCCGTGACCAGCTCCGGGGACGCCGTCACCCAGCCGACCTTCCAGCCGGTGAACGAGAAGGTCTTCCCGCTGCTCGAAATGGTGACGGTGCGCTCACGCATCCCCGGGAACGACGCCAGCGGCACGTGCTCGGCCTCGTCGAAGACCAGGTGCTCGTACACCTCGTCCGTCACCACGAGCAGGTCGCGCTCCACCGCGAGCTCGGCGATCGCGGCCAGCTCCTCGCGGGTGAGGACCGTGCCGGTCGGGTTGTGCGGGGTGTTGATCAGCAGCAGACGGGTGCGGTCGGTGACGGCGTCGCGCAGCTCGTCGAGGTCGAGACGGAAACGGCCCTCGTCCTCGTGCGGGCGGAGCGTGACCGGCACCCGGCGCCCGCCCGCCATCGCGATGCACGCCGCGTACGAGTCGTAGTACGGCTCGAAGGCGATCACCTCGTCGCCGGGCTCCAGCAGGGCGAGCAGCGTGGCGGCGATGGCCTCCGTGGCCCCGGCGGTGACCAGGACCTCCGTGTCGGGGTCGTAGGACAGGCCGTAGTGCCGCTGCTGGTGGGCGGTGACAGCGGCGCGCAGCTCGGGGACGCCGGGGCCCGGCGGGTACTGGTTGCCGCGGCCGTCCCGCAGGGCCCGTACGGCGGCCTCCCTCACCTCCTCGGGACCGTCGGTGTCGGGGAAGCCCTGCCCGAGGTTGATGGCGCCGGTGCTCAGCGCCAGGGCGGACATCTCGGCGAAGATCGTCGTACCGAACTCGGCGAGCCGACGATTGAGGAGGGGGCGCGCGCTGGAGGTCATGCCGGTCATCCTCCGCCGAAGCTCCGGCCTTCCTCAAGCCACGTCCGTCAACGGCCGCCCGCGTGAAGCGCCCGGCCGGGTGGCCCCGGCCGGGCGCGGCGGGGTCAGGCGGGCGGACCGTTGAAGGAGGACCATTCGGACCAGGCGTCGTCGGGGTGGGTGCTCACCTTCCAGGAGGACACCGAACCGGTGTCGGTGCCGACCACGATCTGTGGACGGCCGTCCGTCAGGGTGGCCACGCCCACGCTGCGGGCCGATCCCGGCAGGCCGTTGAACTTCGTCCAGCCGGCCCATGCGGCGCTCGCGTCGAGGGTCACCTTCCAGGTGCTCCACAGCTCGCCGCCTTCGGCCACGGCGAATATCTGCGGTCGTTCGTCCGTCAACGGGGCCGCGGCGAGCGACACCACACGGCCGTGATCGAAGCCGAACTCCTGCCATCCGGTCCAGGCGGCGTCCGGGTGCTCGCTCACCTTCCACGTGGTGAACAGCCCATGGTTGCTTCCCGCGAAGATCTGCGGGCGGCCGTCCGTGAGCCGTGCCGACGTCATGCTGCGAACGGACATGTGGGTCTCCTTTTCAACGACCGGGCGAGTCTTCACGCCCCCCATGTCCCTCCCTCCGTTCCAGCGTTCGTTCGGCCGTGCGCATCCGCAAGTCGGGCACTTCCAGGCCCGATGGCTGAAAGACCCTCAGAACTTGCTCAACTCTGCTTTGGCTCGCCCGGGGGGCGGGCATCTCCCGGTCACGCAAGAGCGAGGCGCCCACGGGGGGCCGCTTCGGGGGACATGGAAGGAGGGTGAAGCCATGGTCGTCGGCATCATCCTGGCGGTGATCGCAGTCGTCTTCATCGGGGCGCTGGTGTCCAAGGCCCGTGGGGGCGGGTCCAACCGATCCGGACGGACGGCGCGTCGCGGGGCGGGGGCGTCCTCCGGTGCGAGCGGCAGCAGCGGTAGCTGGTGGGCGGGCGGGGGAGACTCCGGCTCGTCCGACGGCGGCGGACACCACGGGGGACACTCCTGCGGCGGCGGCTCGTCCTGCGGAGGCGGGTCGTCCTGCGGCGGGGGTGGTGGAGGTGGATGCGGCGGCGGAGGCAGCTGACGCCACGCCGGCCGGCCGTCCCGACGGGGAAGCCGCATCCATCGAACGCGGGGTCCGCACCTGGGGCGGGCCCCGCGTTTCCCGTGCCGGGCCGGAGCCCCGGGAGCACCGGCCGTCCGGGTTTCCCGGCCGACGGATGCGTCGAACGTCTGTCGGGTGATTCGGGGCGGGTCCTGGCAACTCCGCCTGCCTGTACGACAACCGCGCCCGTGACGTGACGGGCTTCGGCGTGACTCCGGCAACTGCGCGTGTCAAGCGGGAACTTCGCGGGCGGTTGTCGGGCCCGGGCGCCGATCCGAACCGGCTCCGGGCGCCAGCCATGACACACCCCGGCGCACGCCTCCCCGAGACCGGCGCACGCCGTAGTTGAACAGTTGAGCTGTGGAGCCCTCTGAGGGATGGAAACCCTACGAACTTGGGTAAAAGCGCTGTGGCAGCGCCACAGTTCATGATTCCCTCTAAATCACCAACGCAGCCCCTCGGACGTCCTGCGGACGCCTTCCTGAAACCGGCCGACCGGTATGACCCGGGCCGGTATCCCCCGGTGCGACCGGGGTGCAGCGGACCACCTCCCTCTCCTTGTGTGCCTGCGGAGCCGATCCATGCTCACGACCCTGAACACCTCCTACACCGACACGCGCGCGGCCGATCTCGCCTGGGCTCTGGGGCGCGAGCCGCTTCCCGCACTGGCCACGCTCGACCTCGAACTGGCGGGCACCAAAATGCAGTTGCGGCTCCTCGGCGCGTCCCACCAGGTGCTGCTGGAGGAGCGGCGGGGCATCTGCTCGGAGACGGTGGCGTGCATTCCGGGCAGCAGCACCCCGCTTCCGCTCGGCGTCGCCAAGCGGGTGGACGACTGGGAGTACGAGTTCGCCGCCCGGGTCGAGGTCCTCTCGCCCGGGACCTTCGAGGGCCGCGCCCAGGAGTTGCTGGCCCTCGTCTCCGACCATCCGCACGGTCTGGCCGGCGTCTTCCCCGGCAGCCCGCACGCCTTCACCGCACTCCTGGCCCAGTACCACGAGGGGCAGGTGCACTGGCGGACCTGGCACGCCTACCCACAGGACGGCCAGTTGGTGGCGACCCGTACGAGGGTGGGCGTACGACTGCCGGCTCGTGGCCGCCGCCGGCTGAGCCCCCTCGGGGCCGCACTCGGCGAAACCGCCTCTCATACCGATATCGGTCGCCTGTAAACCAGCACCACACGTGTGGGTGACGAACCGCAGTCGAGGTGTGACGTAACGTCGCAGAGTGATCGAGCCGCACGCGCCCGCCCCGCCCGGTGCCCCGCCGCCCTGGACCGCCCCGGGCTGCCCCGGCGGCCCGGCGCGACTGCCCGTCCGGCCGGGCACCGGACGGTTCCTGGTCCTCGCGGGTGTGTTCGTTTGCGCGGCCTGCGGACTCGTGTACGAACTGGAACTGGTCGCCCTGGCCTCGTACCTGATGGGCGACTCGGTCACCCAGGCGTCCGTCGTGCTGTCCGTCATGGTCTTCGCGATGGGCATCGGCTCCCTCGCCGCGAAGCGCCTGCGCGGGCTCGCCGCGGCCGGTTTCGGCGCCGTCGAGGCGGCCCTCGCCCTCGTCGGCGGGTGCAGCGCGATGGCCCTGTACGCGGTCTTCGCCTGGACCGGCGGCTGGGGCGGTGTGTGGGCCGGCGGGCCGCGCTGCTTCCTGGTCGCCTTCTCCCTCGCGACCGGACTGCTCATCGGCGCCGAAGTGCCGCTGCTGATGGAGCTGATCCAGCGCATCCGCCGCCAGGACGCGGGCGGCGCGGTCGCGGACCTGTTCGCCGCGGACTACGTCGGTGCCCTGGTCGGCGGTCTCGCCTTCCCCTTCCTCCTGCTGCCGTTCCTCGGGCAGCTCACCGGCGCGCTGCTCACCGGAGCCGTCAACGCGGTCGTCGGCGGTGCGCTGGTGCTCGGCCTGTTCCGCCGGGACCTCACCCGGCGCGCCCGCTGGCTGCTGCTGCTGCTCAACGCCTTCGTGCTCGCGGTCCTCGCCTCGGCCACCGTCCTCGCCGACGACTTCGAGCGGGCCGCCCGGCACGCGGTGTACGGCACGGACGTACGCGTGGCGCTCCGGACCGGCGTGCAGGAGGTGGTCCTCACCGGCGGTACGGAGGGCCGGACCCTCGACCTGTTCCTCGACGGCCGGCTGCGGGTCAGCGGGCGCGACGAGCTGCGCTACCACGAGGCCCTCGTGCACCCCGCCATGACCGGGCCGCACGCGCGCGTGCTGGTGCTCGGCGGCGGCGACGGCCTGGCGGCGCGCGAGGCGCTGCGGTATCCCGGCGTGGACCGGGTCGACGTCGTCGAAGTCGACGACGAGGTGGTCCGGCTGGCCCGCACCGACCCGGCCCTGTCCGCGCTGAACCGACACGCCTTCGGCGACCCGCGGGCGCACGTGACCACGCAGGACGCCTTCGGCTGGCTGCGCGGCGCGCCCCCGGCGGCGTACGACGTCGTCGTCTCGGATCTGCCGGACCCGGGCATCACGGCGAGCACGAAGCTGTACTCGCAGGAGTTCTACGGGCTTGCGCGGCGGGTGCTGGCGCCCGGTGGGCGGCTCGTGGTGCACGCCGGGCCCGTCGCGTCCAGTCCCCGGGTGTTCTGGACGGTGGAGGCGACGGTCCGCGCGGCGGGCTTCCGCACCGCCCCGTACGGCACGGGCGGCCGCCGCGCCGGTTTCGCCGTCGGACCCGACCGCACCCCCGCCGACCGCTCCCGGGCACCCCGGGACTGGGGCTTCATCCTGGCCGCCCGCACGGAGCCGCGACCGCGCCTCGACCCGGGCGGTCCGCGGCCGTACGTCCTGACGGGCGCCTCCCTCGCGGCGGGGGAGCGGGCGGCGCGCGGGACGCGGATCCCGGGGCTGCCCGCGTCGACGCTGGTGCACCCGCGCTACTGAGCGGGCCTGGGGCGGGCTGAGGGGCCGGGGAGCATACGCCCGGCGGGGGCCTGTCGGGTGCGAATCCCCAAGCCGGGGGTGCGTTTCGGCCTGTGCTGGGTAGAGTCCGTCCACATGGAGCACGAGGTGTTCGTTCCGGTCCCGGCCGAGCGGCTCAGAGAGGTGCTGGACGACCCTGCGCGGGTCGCCCGGGCGGTTCCCGGGCTCCAGCAGGACGCCGGCGCCGAGCCCGTCACCGGGCGGCTGAAGATCCGCGTCGGCAGCCACTCCGTCACCTACCGGGGCACCGTACGGGTCACCCGGCGGGACGACGGGGCCTACGCCGTCGAAGGGGAGGCGGAGGAGTCGCGAGGCAGCGGCTCGGTCACGCTCGCGCTGCGGATCGCCCTGCGGGAGGCGGAGGACGGCGCGACGGTCGTCTTCGAGGGGACGGCTTCGGCGGACGGGCGGATCGAGGACCTCCCGGCGGACCAGGTCGAGGGCGCCGTCACCCGGCTGCTGAACCGTTTCGTGGAACACCTCGCCGAGGCGGCCCCGGAGACGACCACGCCCGCCGCCACCCAGGACTTCGAGCCCCGCGCCACGACGAACCACGAAACGACCCCGGACGCGGACGACCCCCCACCCCCGCCTCCGGCGCCGGCCGCAGCGGACGAACAGCCCGAGGGGCCGGCCCGGCCCGGCGACGAGCCTCCCGCCGCCGACGACGACACCTCACCCTCCGAGCCCCCTTCCGTTCAGGGACCCGGTGTTCCGGTGTCTCCTCTCCGTCCCCGGAGTGAGGGCGTCGAGGACGGCGACGAGGATGACGACGGTGTCGCCGAGGCGGCGCATGCGCGGCGGACGATGATCGGGCGCAGTGCCGAGGAGGTCGATCACGCGCCGCCGCGCGGGCGGTACGCGCCGGTGCCCGCGCCGCAGACCGTGACGGCTCCCGCCCCGCTGCGCTGGGCGGCCCCCGCGGCAGCGCTCGCGCTGGCGTCGGCCGTCGTGGCGGTCCGGGCCCTGCGCAGGCGCCGCTGAGACACGCCGCCCGCACCGCCGGAACAGCCCGCACCGCACCAGGCCCTCTTGATCACACCAGTAGGGTCGTCCCGTGAGTGACGAAGACATCACGCTGACCGCGGGCGACGCGGAGGTGACCGTGCAGCCGGGCAACGGCGGCCGGGTCGGAGGGCTGCGGATCGGCGGCGTGGAGGTGCTCCGGCAGGGGGAGCGGTTCGGCTGCTTCCCGATGGTGCCGTGGTGCGGCCGGATCCGGGACGGACGGTTCCTGGACGGCGCCGCCGTGCGGCAGATGCCCCTCAACGCCCCGCCGCACGCCATCCACGGCACCGCCCGCGACAGCGCCTGGCGCACCGCCCGCACGAGCACGGCCGAGGCCGTCATCACCCACGAGCTCGCCGACCCCTGGCCCCACAAGGGCCGCGTCACCCAGGTCGTCGCCCTCACCGAGGACGCGTTGACCCTCACCATGTCCGTCGAGACGTACGACTCGTCCTTCCCGGCGCAGATCGGCTGGCACCCGTGGTTCAACCGGAACCTCGGCGGCGAGGACGTACAGCTCGACTTCGACCCGGCCTGGCAGGAGGAACGCGGCGACGACCACCTGCCCACCGGCAACCGCGTCGACCCGAAGCCCGGCCCCTGGGACGACTGCTTCGGGATGCCCGGCGGCGTCGACGTCACCCTGACCTGGCCCGGGCAGCTGGAGCTGAAGGTGGCGAGCCGCCAGGAGTGGGTCGTCGTCTACGACGAGCAGGACGCCGCCGTGTGCGTGGAGCCGCAGACCGGCCCGCCCAACGGCCTCAACACCCTGCCGCACCTGGTCACGCCCCTGGAGCCGCTGGAGGCCACCACAACCTGGAGCTGGCGCCGCCTCTAAGCTGGGCGGCATGACGGACACACGCGGCGCGCTGCTGCAGCAGATCAAGGACAAGGCCGTGGTGCACGGCAAGGTGACCCTGTCGTCGGGTCTGGAGGCCGACTACTACGTCGACCTGCGCCGCGTCACGCTCGACGGCGAGGCCGCCCCGCTGGTCGGGCAGGTGCTGCTGGACCTGACCGCGGAGCTGGACTTCGACGCCGTCGGCGGTCTCACGATGGGCGCCGACCCGGTCGCCGCCGCCATGCTGCACGCAGCCGCCGCGCACGGGAAGCGCCTGGACGCCTTCGTCGTACGGAAGGCCGCGAAGGCGCATGGCCTGCAGCGACGCGTCGAGGGCCCGGACATCGCCGGCCGCCGCGTGCTGGTCGTCGAGGACACCTCCACCACCGGCGGCTCCCCGCTCACCGCCGTCGAGGCCGTGCGCGAGGCCGGGGCCGAGGTCGTCGCCGTCGCGACGATCGTCGACCGGGCGACCGGCGCCGCCGAGAAGATCCAGGAGGGTGCCGGTGTGCCGTACCTCTTCGCGTTCTCCAAGGACGAGCTGGGCCTGGACTGACCAGGGCCTGACCAGGGACTGACCAGGGCGTGGACGGTGGCCTGGACCTTCCGGCCAAGTCTGGAAAGATGGGGCCGACGATGACGTCGCATCCCAAGGTCTAGGTCAGGGCCGTAAAGAACGCAGTACGCCAACCCGCAGATACAAGGAGCGGACGCATGCCCATCGCAACTCCCGAGGTCTACAACGAGATGCTGGACCGGGCGAAGGCAGGAAAGTTCGCCTACCCGGCCATCAACGTGACCTCCACCCAGACCCTGCACGCGGCCCTGCGCGGTTTCGCTGAGGCGGAGAGCGACGGCATCGTCCAGATCTCCACGGGTGGTGCCGAGTTTCTGGGCGGCCAGTACAACAAGGACATGGTCACCGGCGCGGTCGCCCTGGCCGAGTTCGCGCACATCGTCGCCGAGAAGTACCCGGTGAACGTCGCGCTGCACACGGACCACTGCCCGAAGGACAAGCTCGACGGGTACGTACGTCCGCTGCTGGCGCTCTCCCAGAAGCGCGTCGAGGCCGGTCTGAACCCGCTGTTCCAGTCGCACATGTGGGACGGCTCCGCCGAGACCCTGGCCGACAACCTCTCCATCGCCCAGGAACTGCTGGAGATCGCCCGCGCCGCGAAGATCGTCCTCGAGGTGGAGATCACCCCGACCGGTGGCGAGGAGGACGGCGTCTCCCACGAGATCAACGACTCCCTGTACACCACGGTCGACGACGCGATCCGCACCGCCGAGGCCCTCGGCCTGGGCGAGAAGGGCCGCTACCTGCTGGCCGCGTCCTTCGGCAACGTGCACGGCGTGTACAAGCCGGGCAACGTCGTGCTCCGTCCCGAGCTGCTGAAGGAGCTGAACGAGGGCGTGGCCGCCAAGTACGGCAAGGCCGCCTCCCCCGGCCCCTTCGACTTCGTCTTCCACGGCGGCTCCGGCTCCACGGAGGAGGAGATCCGCACCGCCCTGGAGAACGGCGTCGTGAAGATGAACATCGACACGGACACCCAGTACGCGTTCACCCGCCCGGTCGCCGACCACATGTTCCGCAACTACGACGGCGTCCTGAAGGTCGACGGCGAGGTCGGCAACAAGAAGACCTACGACCCGCGCACCTGGGGCAAGCTGGCCGAGGCCTCCATGTCCGCGCGCGTCGTCGAGGCCTGCGGCAACCTGCGTTCCACCGGCACGAAGATCAAGTAGTCCGGTTCGCCCGCGTCGAGCCCGGCACCTCCTGTGGTGCCGGGCTCTGCTGTCTGTCCGTATGCTCCCTGCATGCCCGATGTCCGGCTGGCCTCACCGCAGGGCAAGTGGATCCTGCTCACCACCGTCCTCGGCTCCAGCATGGCCATGCTGGACTCGACCGTCGTCAACGTGGCCCTGCCGCGCATCGGCCGCGACCTCGACGCGAGCCTCTCGGCCCTGCAGTGGACGGTCAACGCGTACATGGTCACGCTGGCCGGGCTGATCCTGCTGGGCGGGGCGCTGGGGGACCGGTTCGGGCGGCGGAAGGTGTTCGTCGTCGGTGTGGTGTGGTTCGCGGCGGCGTCCCTGTTGTGCGGGATCGCGCCGAACGCCGGGGTGCTGATCGCCTCGCGGGCGTTGCAGGGAGTGGGCGGTGCGCTGCTCACGCCCGGGTCGCTGGCGCTGATCCAGGCGTCCTTCCACCCTGACGACCGGGGACGGGCGGTGGGCCTGTGGTCCGGGTTCGGCGGGATCGGGGCGGCCGTCGGGCCGTTCGTCGGCGGCTGGCTGGTGGACGGACCGGGCTGGCGATGGGTGTTCCTGCTGAACGTGCCCGTGGCGCTGGTGTGCGTGCCGGTGGCGCTGCGGCACGTGCCCGAGTCGGGCGGTGAGGGGGCCCGCGGCCGGTTCGACGTGCTCGGTGCCGTCCTCGGCGCGGTGGCGCTGGCGTTGCTGACGTACGCGTTGATCGAGGCCGGCGGGGGCGGCCTGACGGTCGCGGTCACGGCGGTCGGCGGGGTGGCGGCGGCCGTGGGGTTCGTGGTCGTCGAGCGGCGCCGGGCCGAGCCGATGATGCCGCCGGACATCTTCTCCTCGCGCCAGTTCACGGCGGTCAACCTCGTCACGCTGTGCGTGTACGCGGCGCTCGGCGGGTTCTTCTTCCTCGCGGCTCTTCAGCTCCAGGTCGTCGTGGGCTACTCGGCCCTCGGGGCCGGTACGGCGCTGCTGCCGACGACCGTGCTGATGCTGCTGCTGTCGGCGCGGTCCGGGGAGCTGGCCGACCGGATCGGGCCGCGGGTGCCGCTCACGGTGGGGCCGCTGCTGTGCGCGGCCGGGATGCTGCTGATGCTGCGGGTCGGCCCCGGGGCGTCCTATCCGGCCGACGTGCTGCCGGCGCTGGTGGTGCTCGGACTGGGCATGGTCACGCTGGTGGCGCCGCTGACGGCGACGGTGCTGGGGTCCGTGGATGTCGCGCGGGCCGGGCTGGCCAGCGGGATCAACAACGCGGCGGCCCGGGCGGCGGGGCTGGTGGCGGTGGCGGCGTTGCCGTTGCTGGCGGGGATGGGGGAGGAGGCGTACCGGGAGCCGGCGGCCTTCGACGCGGCGTTCGGGCGGGCGATGGGGTGGTGCGCGGGGGCGCTGGTGGTGGGGGCGGCGATCGCGGCGGCCACGGTGCGCAGGCCGCCGCCCGGGTGCAAGCGGCCGGAGTGTCTGCGGCACGGGGGTGTCACGGCGCCGCCGCTGGAGGGGGAGCCGGTGCGGAAGCGGTTGGGGTAGGAGCCGGGGCGTTCGGGCTGAGGCCGGGGCGTTGCGCGACCCGGCGCTGCGGGGTGCCGCTGCGCCCACCCTCCCCCAAGCTCTCGGCTTCGCTCGAGCAGGGGGCACCCCCATCGCCCCAGCGGCACGCATGCCCGCAGCTGGGTTTGATGGCGCAGACTTGACCCCATGTCCATTCACGAGAACCTCCTCGGGGGCCCGCCCCCGACCCACCTCCCCGACGACCCCGGCCCCCGGGAACTGCTCGCGTCGGGTGCCTCCTCGGTCGAGGTCGCGGCAGCGCACCCCACCTCCTCACTCGCCTGGGCGCAGCTCGCCGACGAGGCGTACGAGCGGGGCGCGACCGTGGAGTCGTACGCGTACGCCCGTACGGGCTACCACCGCGGCCTGGACGCGCTGCGCCGCAGCGGCTGGAAGGGCCACGGCCCGGTGCCCTGGGAGCACGAGCCGAACCGCGGCTTCCTGCGTGCCCTGCACGCCCTCGCCCGCGCCGCGCAGGCGATCGGCGAGCAGGAGGAGTACGAGCGCTGCTCCCAGTTCCTGAAGGACTCCTCGCCGACGGCGGCGCAGGTCCTGGGCTGATCAGCGGTCCGTGTGTGTGAGGTCCGTCCGCCCCGGGCGGGCGGACCTTGCGGTTTCGGGGGACGATTGCGGAAGATGCCCCCTGGGGACCGGGGCCCCCGTGTCGGATTCGGCAGGGGCGGACCGCTACCCGGAGTTATCTGCAGGAGACAGCGATGTCCCACGAGGCTCACGAGCCCGAGACCCCGCATCTCGATTTCGCCGGCACGACGCCGTACGAGGACTACGTCAAGGCGGACGTGCTCACCCACCTCCAGCACACCCTCTCCGACGACCCCGGAGAGATGGTCTTCCTGGTCACGACCCAGGTGATGGAGCTGTGGTTCACCGTCATCGTCCACGAGTGGGAGACGGCGGCACAGGCGCTGCGCGGAGACGACGTACCCACCGCGACCGCCGCGCTGAAGAGGTCCGTCCGCGAGCTGGAGGCGCTCAACGCCTCCTGGAAGCCGCTGGCCCAGCTCACGCCGGCCCAGTTCAACTCGTACCGCAGCGCTCTCGGCGAGGGCTCCGGCTTCCAGTCGGCGATGTACCGGCGGATGGAGTTCCTGCTCGGCGAGAAGTCCGCGTCGATGCTCGTCCCGCACCGGGGCGCGCCGCGCGTGCACGCCGAGCTGGAGAAGGCGCTGCACGAGCCGAGCCTGTACGACGAGGCCGTGCGGCTCCTCGCGCGGCGCGGGTACGACGTCCCGGAGTCCGTGCTGCGGCGGGACGTGGCGCTGCGCTACGAGCCGTCGCCGGAGGTGGAGGCGGCCTGGACGGCCGTCTACTCGGGTGACGAGAGCGACGAACTCGCCCGGCTCGGCGAGGCGTTGAGCGATGTCGCCGAGCTGGTGTGGCGCTGGCGCAACGACCACCTGGTCGCCACCCGCCGCGCCATGGGCGCCAAGACCGGCACGGGCGGCTCCGCCGGGGTGGCCTGGCTGGAGAAGCGGGCGCAGAAGAACGTGTTCCCCGAGCTGTGGACGGCGCGGTCCTATGTCTGAACCGGGGTCTGAGCTCGCGGTACGTGCGGAGAAGCTGGACGCCGCCGACGAACTGCGCGGCAGCCGCGACGGGTTCGTGCTGGACGAGGTCGTCTACCTCGACGGCAACTCGCTGGGCGCGCTGCCGGCGGTCGTCCCCGGCCGGGTCGAGGACGTCGTCCGCCGCCAGTGGGGCGAGCTGCGTATCCGTTCCTGGGAGGAGAGCGGCTGGTGGACCGCGCCGGAGCGGATCGGTGACCGGATCGCCCCGCTGGTCGGGGCGGCGTCCGGGCAGATCGTGGTCGGGGACTCGACGAGCGTCAACGTCTTCAAGGCGCTCGTGGGTGCGGTGCGGATGGCCGGGGAGGGCCGTGACGAGCTGCTCGTCGACGCGACGACCTTCCCGACCGACGGGTACATCGCCGGGTCCGCGGCCCGGATGACCGGCTGCACACTGCGGCCGGTGGCACCGGCGGACGTGCCGGGCGCGCTGGGCGACCGGACCGCCGCCGCCCTCCTCAACCACGTCGACTACCGCACCGGCCGGCTGCACGACCTGCCGGCGCTGACGGCCGCCGTGCACGAGGCGGGTGCGGTCGCCGTCTGGGATCTGTGCCACAGCGCGGGCGCGCTGCCGGTGGGACTGGACGAGCACGGGGTCGATCTTGCGGTCGGCTGCACCTACAAGTACCTGAACGGCGGGCCGGGTTCGCCCGCGTACCTGTATGTGCGCCGGGGCGTGCAGGACCGTTTCGACTCCCCGTTGCCCGGCTGGAACTCGCACGCCGAGCCGTTCGGGATGCGGAGCGAGTACGAGGCGGCCGCGGGAGCCCTGCGGGGCCGGGTCGGCACGCCGGACATCCTCTCCATGCTGGCCCTGGAGGCGGCCCTGGAGGTGTGGGACGGGGTGTCCGTCGAGGCGGTGCGGGCCAAGTCCCTCGCGCTGACGGACTTCTTCCTGGAGTGCGTGGCGGAGTATGTGCCCGAGGGCCGGGTCGAGTGCCTGACGCCGGTGGCGCACGGGGAGCGGGGCAGTCAGATCGCCCTGCGCTGTCACGACGCCGGTGCCGTGATGAAACGGCTGGTCGAGCGGGGTGTGGTCGGCGACTTCCGGGCGCCGGACGTGCTGCGCTTCGGCTTCTCACCGCTGTATGTGGGCTTCGCCGACGTGGAGCGGGCGGCGCGGGTGCTGGCGGACACGCTGGCGTGAGTCCTGCGTGGCGAACGGCCCCCGCCGCCGCGGGGGCCGTCGCTTCCGGCGTGCCTGATACCGTCCCGGCGGGCGGCAGACCTGCTGGTCCGCCAGATACGTTTCATCGCTGAGAGGTTGGAGCATGACGGACGACGTCGCAGCAGCACGGGCCGCTGCCGAGGAGAAGTCGGTGTTCTCCCACGCGCCCGTCGACCCCGACGCCACCGCCGCCTACGGCGACCACCCCGACCAGGTGATCGACTTCTACGCCCCGCGCGAGGGCAGCGGCCCGGGCGGGGCCGCCCCGGTCGTGGTCGTCCTGCACGGCGGGGTGTGGCGGGCACCGTACGACCGTTGGCACATCAGCCCCTTCGCGGAGTTCGTCGCCCGGCACGGGTTCGCCGTGGCCAGTGTCGAGTACCGGCGCGGTGGTGACGGCGACGGCGTCGCCGGCCGCTGGCCCGACACCCTCGACGACGTCGCCGCCGCGCTGGACGCCCTCCCGGCGTTCGTACGGGAGCTGTTGCCGCAGGCCGACCCGCGCCGTACCGTCCTCACCGGCCACTCGGCGGGCGGGCAGCTCGCGCTGTGGGGCGCCGCCCGGCACGTCCTGCCGGCCGACTCGCCCTGGCGCACCCCCGTCCCGGCCGCCCTGCGCGGGGTGGTCGCCCTCGCCCCGATCGCGGACTTCGCCGTCGCCCACAAGCTGGACGTGTGCGGCGGCGGTGTACGTCAGTTCCTGGGCGGGGACGAGCACTTCGACGAGCGGCGGCCTTACGCCGACCCGGCGCTGCTGCTGCCCAACGGCATCGCCACGACCCTCGTGCAGGGCCGTGCCGACCTCGACGTGCCGCAGGTGGTCACCGAGGCGTACGCGGACGCGGCGGCGAAGGCGGGGGAGATGGTCGGGGTGACCCTGCTGGAGGGGGTCGGGCACTTCCCGCTCATCGACCCGGCGGCGGACGCCTGCGCGGTGGTGGTCGAGGAGATCGAGCAACTGGCCTGGTGAGCGGCGCTCCCGGCGGCACCCCGAGAACCCGCCCCGGTCATCCCCGTAGTACCTGAGAGCTACGCCGCAGATGCATCCCCCGGTGTGACGCGGACGACGACCCCCGCTTCGTAGCTTTCCTTCCAACGCAGGCCCGATGGCCGGGTGCGGTGGAGGGGGACGACCGTGGGGTTCGCATCGAAGTACCGTCGTGGCGAGGGGGTTCGGCGCCGTGCGGGGCGATGGCGGCGTGCCGCGCTGGCGGCGCTCGTCGCCGGTGCGGTGGTACTCCCGCTCTCCGCGGCCGTGCGGCCGGAGATCCCTGCTCCGCCGCCCGCCTCGCTCGCCCCTCTCGACGCGTCGACCCTCGACGAGGCGTACGCGGCCAACCGTGCGAACGCCACCGAAGCGGCCCGGATGGCGGCCGCCCACCACGACCGGGACCGCGCCGCGACGGACCGTTCCCTGGCCGCCCCGGCCCGGCATCTCCTGGCGTTCGACGGCCGCGGCTCCGGCCGGGTGACGGAGGTCCTGGGCGACCTCGGCCGGGCCGACCGCATCGCCGTCCTGGTCCCCGGCTCCGACACGAGCCTCGACACCTACGGCCGGTTCCACGCGGCCGCCGCCGCCCTGTACGGGCAGCTCGTCCGGCAGGCCCCGGCGGGCACGCGCACCGCGGTCGTGGCCTGGCTGGGCTACGAGACACCGGGCACGGTCAGCACGACGGTCACCACGACCGGCAGGGCGGAGCAGGCGGCCCCGCACCTGCGCGCGCTCGTCGCCGGCCTGCGGGCCACCGCGGGCACCGGGCCGCGCCTCTCGCTGCTGTGCCACTCCTACGGCTCGGTCGTCTGCGGGCGTGCGGCCGCCGGGCTCGCCGTCGACGACATCGCGCTCGTCGGCAGCCCGGGCACCGGCGCGGACTCCGCCACCGCCCTGCACACCCGGGCCCGCGTCTGGGCGGCCCGGGGCGGCGACGACTGGGTGGAGAACGTCCCGCATGTCAGCACCGACCTGTTCGGGACCACCGTCGGCTTCGGCACCGACCCGGTCTCCCCGGCCTTCGGCGCCCGGGTCTTCGCGGCGGGCGACGGCGGCCACAGCGACTACTTCCGTCCCGGCTCGACCTCCCTCACCAACCTGACCCGGATCGTCCTGGGCGAGACCGAGGCGGTGACCCATGACTGACACCGGTGTGCACCGGATCGAGGGTGCTCTGCGGCGCGGCGCCGACCGGGTCGGCAAGGCCACCCCGCCCGACCGCGACCGGGCTGTGGACGCCCTGCGTGCCGCCGCGGTCCTCGGCGTCGTCCTCGGCCACTGGCTGGTCACGGCCCTGGTCTCCGACGGCCGTGCCCTGCGCACGGCGAGCCCGCTGCAGCACATGCCGTGGCTGACGCCCGTCTCCTGGTTGTTCCAGACCCTCGCCGTGTTCTTCCTGGTCGGCGGCCATGTCGCCACCCGCGGCCATACCTCGGCCCGGGCCCGTGGCATCCCGTACCACCAGTGGCTGACGGGCCGTCTGAGCCGGTTGTTCAAGCCGGTAGCGGCCGTCCTCAGCCTGTGGACCGTGGTCGCGCTCGCCCTGCTGCTGTCCGGCGCGGAGTTCGGGACGGTCCGCACCCTGGTCAAACTGGCCCTGTCCCCGCTGTGGTTCCTGGTGGTGTTCGCGGCGCTGACGGCGGCGACCCCGCTGCTGGCCCGGCTCAACCCGCTCTGGCCGCTGGCCGTCGTCCTGCATGTGGATGTTCTGCGGTTCGGCCTCGGCGGGCCCTCCTGGCTGGGCTGGGTGAACGTGGCGGCGGGCTGGATGGTGCCCTACACGCTGGGCGCGGCCTGGACCCGGGGCGAGCTGGAGCGGCCCCGGGCGGGCTGGGTGCTGCTCGCCGGCGGTGCGGCGGCGACCGTGGGGCTGGTCACGCTCGCGGGCTATCCGGCGTCGATGGTCGGCGTCCCCGGGGAGGGCGTGTCCAACCTCGATCCGCCGACGCTGGCCGTCGTCACCTTCGGGCTGGCCCAGTGCGGTCTCGCCCTGCTGCTGCGCGAGCGTCTGCGCCGGGCGATGCGCCGGCCCGTGGCGTGGGCGGCGGTGGCGCTCGTCAACCTCTCCGCGATGACCGTCTTCCTCTGGCACCAGACGGCCCTGATGGCCACGACGGCCACCGGCCTCCTCGCGGGCCGGCTCCCCGGACTGCACACCCGGCCGGACGACCTCGGCTGGGTCGGGGCCCGGCTCCTGTGGCTGCCCGTGTTCGCCTTGGCGCTCGCGGTCTGCTGGGCCGCCTTCCGGACCTTCGAGCGGGGCGGCGGGCCGGACCGCGCCTCTCGGGTGGTGCGGTCGCACCGCCCGTCCGGCCGGGGTACGGCGGCGAAGGCGCGTCATGTCTAGGCTTGGCCGGGTGACGGACTCGGGGGTGGGCCGCGCGCTGCGGGCGCGGATCGTGGGCTGGCTGCGGGTGCTGCGTGACGACCTGTGGACCCTGCGGGCGGATCCGCTGCCGCCCTCCACATGGCTGCGCTGGCTGCCGCACGGCGTGCTGTGCCTGGCCGCGTTCGGGATCACCTTCGGCGGCACGGGCGACATGAACGACAACGGCCATCTGGCCCCCGGTCTGGCCCTCGTGATCGCGGTCGCGCAGGGCGGCGCCGTGGTGCTGGGCCTCTGGCGACCGGTCCCGGCGTGGTGGCTGACGATGGGCGCCTTCGTCGTGGGTGCCGTCACGTTGCGCGGTCAGCTGGGTTTCGACCTGGAGACCTACACCTGGCCCTGGACCGCGGCGGGGATCATCGGCCTGCTGCTCGTGCTGCTGCTGCTCGCCCTGCGGGTGCCCACCCGGGCGTCGATAGCGGCACTGGCCGTGACGGTGCTGCTCACCTTCGGCTTCGAGTCCCTGCTGACCGGGGAGGACTACGACGACACGGGCGCGATCGCGGTCCCGCTGTCCGTCGTCGTCGTGGTCGTCGGCACCGCCCTGCGCGGCCGCCGCGAGGCCCGCGCGCAACTCGTCGAGCAGACCACGCTCACCGCGGAGGAGCGCACCCGGCGCACCCTGCTGGAGGAGCGCAGCCGCATCGCGCGGGAGCTGCACGACGTGGTGGCCCACCACATGTCGGTCATCTCCATCCAGGCCCAGGTCGCCCCGCACCTCGTCGAGAACCCGCCCGACGAGCTCAAGGAGAACCTCGCGGGCATCCGGCAGAACGCGCTGGAGGCGCTGACCGAGCTGCGCCGGGTGCTGGGCGTGCTGCGCTCGGAGCACACCGGCCCGGGAGGGCCGCTCAGCGACCACGCCCCGCAGCCCACGCTCGACCGGCTCGACGCCCTGGTGGAGAACACCCGGGCCGCGGGCCGCGAGGTCACCACCGAGATCAACGGCGAGCGGCGTCCGCTGCCGCCCGGCGTGGAGCTGTCGGCGTACCGGATCGTGCAGGAGGCACTGAGCAACGTCCTGCGGCACGCGCCCGGCGCGAGCGCCAAGGTCCTTCTCACCTACCAGGCGGACGGCCTTGAGGTGGAGATAACCAACTCCCGGCCGACCGGACCCGCACCGCCGTCGAGGGGGGCGGGGCACGGACTGCTCGGGATGCGGGAACGCGTAGCGATGCTCGGTGGCACCATGACGGCGCACCCGTGGCACTGGGACGGCTTCAAGGTCACCGCGTTCCTTCCCGACACCCCGCCCGCCGACGGCCCGGGCACCGACCACACCAAGGCCCCCAGGAGAGGAACCACATGACGAGCGGCACCGGCGACCCCATCCGGGTCCTCATCGTCGACGACCAGGCGATGGTCCGGCAGGGCTTCACCGTGCTGCTCGGCACCCAGCCCGACATCGAGGTCGTCGGCGAGGCGAAGGACGGCGCGGGCGGTATCGCGAAGGCCGCCGAGACCGCCCCGGACGTCGTCCTCATGGACATCCGCATGCCCGGCATCGGCGGCATCGAGGCCACCGAGCACATCACGGCCGCGCACCCGGACATCAGAGTGCTGGTGCTCACCACCTTCGACCTCGACGAGTACGTCTACGACGCGCTGCGCGCCGGGGCCTCCGGGTTCCTGCTGAAGGACGCGTCGTCGGATCAGCTCGCCGAGGCGGTCCGGGTGGTGGCGGCCGGGGAGGCACTGCTCGCCCCGGTCATCACCCGCAAGCTGATCGCCGAGTTCTCCCGGCTGGACGACCGGCCCCGCGCCCCGCTCAAGGAACGGATCGGCGACCTGACCGAGCGGGAGACGGAGGTGCTCGCCCTGATCGCGCAGGGCCTGTCGAACGCGGAGATCGCCCGGCACCTGTTCGTCGCCGAGCAGACGGTGAAGACCCACGTGGGCCGGATCCTGGTGAAGCTGGGCCTCAGGGACCGGACGCAGGCGGCGGTGTTCGCGTACGAGTCGGGGCTGGTGCGTCCGTCGGGGTACTGAGGCCGGGCCCCTTGGTTCCTCCCCGTAGTACCTGAGGGGGACGCCGAGGAACCCCTCTCACAGGGGACGACCGGGACACGGGGCGCGCTTACCGTTCTGTACGTGACCGAGACGACTCACATACAGACCACGCCGCCGGGAAACGGGGCCAGGTCCCGCAGTCCGGAGTACCGGGTGGCGGTGGACTCCCTGCGCGGACTGCGCGAGGACCTCTTCCACGGCGCCTTCGCCTACCGGCCGCTGCAGGGCCGCCGCACGGACGGGCGGATCGTCCGCCGGCTGCCGGGCCGCCTGCGGGAGCACGCGACCTGGCTGCCGCATGCCCTGATCATCGCGGCGGCCCTCATCACCCTGGCCTTCTCCACGGTCGACACCAGCGGCCCGGCCCTGCTGCTCGGTCTGCTGTGCGCGATTCCCGTGCTGCTGACCATGGTGCGGCCCGTCGGCGCGTTCTGGGCGTCCATGATCTCCACCCCGATCGCCTCCGTGCTCGGCAGCCGCTGGGGCGAATGGCCCTGGGCGGCCGGCAGTTTCGTCTGCCACCTGACCGTGCTGACGGTCGTGGCGATACGCACCCGGCCGCGCACGGCAGCGTGGATGTGGGCGCTGACGGCGCTGTACGCCGCCCTGGCGGACACCGGTATCGGCCCGACCTACTACGAGTACGGCAGCAATTCCGGTGGCATGCTGATCATTTCGGCGATGATCCTGCTCTGCGTCACCGTCTGGCACACCCGTCGGCACGCCGAGCAGGAGGTCACCGCCCAGCAGACGGTCACCGCGCACGAGCGCTCCCGCCGCACCCTGCTGGAGGAGCGCACGACGATCGCCCGCGAGCTGCACGACGTCGTCGCCCACCACATGTCGGTGGTCGCCATCCAGGCGGAGGCCGCGCCCTACCGGGTGGAGAACCCGCCGCCGGAGCTGGAGAAGGCGTTCGCCACGATCCGGGAGAACGCGGTGGCGGCCCTGACGGAACTGCGCCGCGTCCTGGGTGTCGTCCGCGCCGAGGACTACGAGGCCCCGGACGCCCCGCAGCCGACCCTCGCCGACCTGGAGGCGCTGCTGGCCAATGTGCGGGAGGCCGGGCTGAGCGTCGACAAGGTGGTGACCGGCGCGGTGCGCGAGCTGCCGCAGGGCGTGGAGCTGTCGGCGTACCGCATCGTGCAGGAGGCGCTGAGCAACTCCCTGCGGCACGCGCCGGGCGCGACCGCCCGGGTCGAGATCGGATACGTTCTCGGCGGCCTGGGCCTGCGGATCGTCAACGGCCCGCCGCCGAACCCGAGCCTGATCAAGCCCTCGCCCGGCGCGGGGCACGGCATCACGGGCATGCGGGAACGCGTGTCGATGCTGAACGGCGAGATGACGGCGGGCGGCACGGACGAGGGAGGCTACGAGGTGGCGGTGTTCCTGCCGGTCGCCCTGCCGGACGAGGGTGACGCATGACCATCCGGGTGCTGATCGCGGACGACCAGATGATGGTGCGCGAGGGCTTCTCGGTCCTGCTGAACGCGATGCCCGACTTCGAGGTCGTCGGCGAGGCGGTGAACGGCCGGGAGGCCGTCGCCAAGGTCCGCGAACTCGCCCCGGACGTCGTGCTGATGGACATCCGCATGCCCGAGCTGAACGGCATCGAGGCGACCCGCGAGATCGTCGCCGCCGACGGCACGGCGAAGGTGCTGGTGCTCACCACCTTCGACCTCGACGAGTACGTGTACCAGGCGCTGCGCGCGGGAGCCTCCGGCTTCCTCCTCAAGGACGCCTCGGCCCGCCAGCTCGCCGACGGCGTACGGGTGGTGGCGTCCGGGGAGGCGCTGCTGGCCCCGTCGGTGACCAGGCGCCTGATCACCGAGTTCTCCAAGCTCTCCGAGACCCCGCGCCTCATGCCCTCCGCGCAGGCGGCGTACGGGGAGCTCACCGAGCGGGAGACGGAGGTGCTGGTCCTCATCGCGCAGGGCCTGTCGAACGCGGAGATCGCCGAGCGGCTGGTGGTCGCCGAGTCGACGATCAAGACGCACGTCAGCCGGATCCTGGTGAAGCTGGGGCTGAGGGACCGTACGCAGGCGGCGGTGTTCGCCTACGAGGCGCGGCTGGTGACGCCGGGCTAGGACGCCGCCCGCGGGCCCTCAGGCCCGGGGCGACGCGGGGGCCTGGTCAGTCCAGCTGCATCGGGACGCAGTCGCTCACGTACGACTTCGAGACCCAGCCGGTGGTGCCCTTGGCGATGCCGCTCCTGGACTTCTGGCCGAGCTTCAGCTTGATCCAGGAGCCCTTGGTGGCGAGCTTCTTGCCCCAGTCGTTCTTGTGGAGGATCCCCTTGGACGCGTAGCCGGTGCCCGCGCCCGTGCGGAAGTTCACGCCACTGCCCTTGTAGACGTAGTAGTAGACCTTCGGCTTGCACGGCATCTCGGCGGCGGTGGCGGCCGGGGCGCCGGCCGCCACCGCGCCGGCGGTCAGCGACAGGGCGAGCATGGCCGAGGCGGCCAGTCGGGCGGGGACGCGGGTACGGAGCTTGGCTCGCTGCTGAGTCATGAACTTCTTTCTGTGCGAAGGCAGTTGCCGCTCAGGCGGCACACCCAGCTTAACGATCTTCGTTTCACCGAACCGTCTCGACCGCGTGAAGGAACACCCCTGGTCAGTGAAGGGGATGTGGGGCTAGCGTCCCGGCATGGCTGCCGTATTCGACCCGTGGGACCCGGCCTTCCTCGCCGACCCGTACCCCGCCTACGCCGAGCTGCGTGCCCAGGGCCGCGTGCACTGGTTCGAGCCCACGCACCAGTGGCTCGTCCCGCACCACGCGGACGTCTCGGCGCTGCTGCGCGACCGGCGCCTGGGCCGGACGTACCAGCACCGGTTCACCCACGAGGAGTTCGGCCGCACCGCGCCCCCGCCGGAGCACGAGCCGTTCCACACGCTCAACGACCACGGCATGCTCGACCTGGAGCCGCCGGACCACACCCGGATCCGGCGCCTGGTGTCGAAGGCGTTCACACCGCGCACGGTGGAGCGGCTGAAGCCGTACGTGCGCGGGCTGGCGGACGAGCTGGCCTCGAAGCTGGTCTCGGCGGGAGGCGGCGACCTGCTGAAGGACGTCGCCGAACCCCTGCCGGTGGCGGTGATCGCCGAGATGCTCGGCATCCCGGAGTCCGACCGCGCCCCGCTGCGCCCCTGGTCGGCCGACATCTGCGGGATGTACGAGCTGAACCCGTCCGAGGAGACGGCGGCGAGGGCGGTCCGGGCGTCGGTGGAGTTCTCCGACTACCTGCGGGAGCTGATCGCGGCCCGCCGCGAGGAGCCCGGCGAGGACCTGATCTCGGGTCTCATCGCGGCCCACGACGAGGGCGACCGCCTCACCGAGCAGGAGATGATCTCGACGGCGGTCCTGCTGCTGAACGCCGGCCACGAGGCCACGGTGAACGCCACGGTCAACGGCTGGTACGCCCTGTTCCGCGACGAGGCGCAGCTGTCGGCCCTCCGCGCGGACCACTCCCTGATCCCCTCGGCGGTCGAAGAGCTGATGCGCTACGACACCCCGCTCCAGCTCTTCGAACGCTGGGTCCTGGACGAGATCGAGATCGCCGGCACGACGATCCCGCGCGGCGCGGAGGTCGCCCTGCTCTTCGGCTCCGCCAACCACGACCCGACGGTGTTCAAGGACCCGTCCCGCCTCGACCTGACCCGCTCCGACAACCCCCACATCTCCTTCAGCGCCGGCATCCACTACTGCATCGGCGCGCCGTTGGCACGGATCGAGCTGGCGGCCTCCATGACGGCCCTCCTGGAGAAGGCCCCGGCCCTCCGCCTCGCCGAGGAGCCGCAGCGGAAGCCGAACTTCGTGATCCGCGGGCTGGAGGGGCTCAGCGTCGTGGTCTGAGACGCCGGAGCAGGGCCCAGACCGTCAGGGCGGCGGCGACCCCGCCGAGGACCGCCAGCGGCAGTTCGGCGTAGAGCACGGACCAGTCCGGGGCCGCCTCGAACCGCCAGAGCCGCTTCCGGACGTCGACGGCCCACACCGCGAGTCCCGCGCCCGCACCGACGGCCGCGGTCAGGCACCCCGCCGCGGCCTGCGTACGTTGTCCCATGCCCGGCATGGACGCACGCGGGCCGCTGCGAGTTCCCGCCGCCGCTCAGGTCGTCATGTCCCGCCTCCGCAACCCCGCGAGCCCCCCGGCCACCAGCACCACCGCCAGCCCGGTCAGCACCAGAACCGGCCCCCACTCCATGGATCCTCCCGGCAGCTTCGGCAGCTGCCCGAAGGGCGAGACGTCCAGTACCGCCTGCGGTACGTCCAGTGCGGGCCCGACCCAGCCGATCAGCAGCACCGCCCCCGCGACACCCCAGGCCGCCACGGCCGCCCTGGGCAGTACGCCGTACAGCAGGACCGCCAGCCCGCCGATCACCCACACCGCCGGCAGCTGCACCAGGCACGCCCCCAGGACGGGGCCGGTCTGCTTGCCGTAGCCGGCGGCGAAGCCGAGGCCGGCCAGCATCATGATGAGCGCCGATCCGCCGAAGGCGATCACCAGATGTCCGGCGGCCCAGCGCAGGCGCCCGACCGCGTTCGCCAGGAGCGGTTCCGCCCGGGCCGACGTCTCCTCGCCGTGCAGGCGCAGCACCGAGGCGACGATGTAGAGCGCCGCGACCATGCCGAGCATCCCCACCATCGACGCCAGGAACGCGTCCGTCAGCCCGGACTGCCCGCCCATCCGCTCGAAGATCCGCCGGGCGCCCGCGTTGTCCCCGACCAGGTCGGCCGCGCCCTCGGTCATGCCGCCGTAGACGGCCCCGGCGAGGAAGAAGCCGATGCTCCAGCCCAGCACGCTGCCCCGCTGCAAGCGCCAGGCCAGGGCGCCGGCGGTGCCCAGACGGCCGGTCGCCGGTCCCGGCCGGGTGGGCAGGAAGCTCATGCCGATGTCCCGGCGGCCGGCCAGCCCGTAGGCCACCGCGCCCTGGAGGCCGACCGCCCCGGCGAGCAGCGCCAGCAGCCACCAGCGTTCGTCCGCGTAGGGCCGCAGGTTCTCCAGCCACCCCAGCGGTGACAGCCACGTCAGCACCGACGAGCCGTCGTCCCTCGCCGAGTCGCCCGCCGCGCGCAGCACGAAGGCGGCGCCCAGCACCGCCGACGCCAGCCCTCGGGCCAGCCGTGCGCTCTCCGTCAGCTGCGCGACGATCGCCGCCGTCGTGGCCAAGACCATCCCGACCCCGGCGATCCCGAGTCCCAGGGCCAGGGCGCCGGTCGTGCCGTGTCCGGCCAGGCCCGCCGTCACCAGCAGCGCCAGGACCGCGTTCGCGACCGCCGCCGCGAGCAGGGCCGCCGTGAGGGAGGCCCGGCGGCCCACCATCCCCGACGCCACCAGCTCCTGACGGCCGCTCTCCTCCTCGTCCCGGGTGTGCCGTACGACGACCAGCAGGCTCATCACGGCGGCCAGGGCGCCCGCGTAGACGCCGACCCGCCAGGCCGTCAGGGCGCCCAGCGACTCGCCGAAGACCGGGCCGACCATCGCGCGCAGGGAGGAGTTGGTCTCCATCTGGCGGATCAGGTCGGCGCGTTCGGCGGTGGTGCCGTACAGGCCCTCCAGCGTGCCCGGCATGGAGAGGACCATCAGGGCGTTGACGCCGACCCACACCGGGATCATCAGCCGGTCGCGGCGCAGCGCGAACCGCAGCAGCGTGCCCGTACCGGCCAGCTGGCGGGAGCTCGCGGGCCGTACGGCGAAGGTGGTGGTCGTCATCGGGCGGCCGCCCCGTCCGTCTCGGCGGCCTCGTCCTGGTAGTGCCGCAGGAACAGTTCCTCCAGCGTCGGCGGCGTCGACGTCAGCGACCGCACGCCCGACTCGCTGAGGGACCGCAGGACGGCGTCCAGCCGGTCGGTGTCGACCTGGAGCCGGACGCGGCGGCCCTGTATGTCGAGGTCGTGCACGCCGGGCAGCGCCGACAGCCCGTTGGGCGGGCCCGCGAGTTCGGCGACGACGCTGGTGCGGGTCAGATGCCGCAGGTCGGCGAGCGACCCGCTCTCGACCGTACGGCCCTTGCGGATGATGCTCACCCGGTCGCACAGCTCCTCGACCTCGCTGAGGATGTGGGAGGAGAGCAGGACGGTGCGGCCCCGGTCGCGCTCCTCGGTGACGCACCGCTGGAAGACCTCCTCCATCAGCGGGTCCAGACCCGAGGTCGGCTCGTCCAGGATCAGCAGGTCGACGTCCGAGGCGAACGCGGCGACCAGGGCGACCTTCTGCCGGTTGCCCTTGGAGTAGGTGCGGCCCTTCTTGGTGGGGTCGAGTTCGAACCGCTCGACCAGCTCCGCCCGGCGCCGGGGGTCGAGGCCGCCGCGCAGCCTGCCGTACAGGTCGATGACCTCGCCGCCGGAGAGGTTGCGCCACAGCGTCACGTCCCCGGGGACGTAGGCGATACGGCGGTGCACCTCGACCGCGTCCGCCCAGGGGTCCCGGCCGAGCACCTGTGCGGCGCCCGAGTCGGCGCGCAGCAGTCCGAGCAGGACCCGGATGGTGGTGGACTTTCCGGCCCCGTTCGGGCCGAGGAAGCCGTGGACCTCGCCGGAGTCGACCTCCAGGTCGAGCCCGTCGAGTGCGTGCGTCCGCCCGAAGGACTTGTGCAGCCCGGAGACGGTGATGGCCTTCGTCATGCTTCAGAACGTACGCTTCCTTCAGAAATTTGTGAAGTTAAGGAAGCGTATGAATCCCGGATAGGATGAACCGTATGACGGAATCAGCCAGGAGCGCGCGGGACACGGAGGCCGTGTCGAGGTTCGTCGAGTCCTTCGCCGCGCAGCTCGTCGAGGCCGGGATGCCACGGATGCCCGCCCGGGTGTTCGTGGCGCTCCTGTCCTCCGACGAGGGTTCGATGACCTCCGCCGACCTGGGGGAGCAGTTGCGCATCAGCCCCGCCGCGGTGTCCGGGGCGGTGCGCTACCTGGCGCAGACGCACATGGTCTCGCGCGAACGGGAGCCGGGCTCGCGCCGCGAGCGCTACCGGGTGCGCGGCGACCAGTGGTACGAGGCCCTGACCAACCGCGACGCGGTGCTGAAGCGCTGGGAGGGTGCCCTTCGCGAGGGCGTCACGAGCCTCGGCCCGGATACCCCGGCCGGCCGCCGCCTCTCCGAGACCCTCGCGTTCTTCGAGTTCCTCCAGGGAGAGGTCGCGTCGATGATGGAGCGCTGGCGCGTGCACCGGGAGAAGACGTTCGGGCCGGAGTGACCACTCGACTACATTGAGTGGCGCCTGGTCCGTGTCGAAGGGGAGGGCGCATCATGACACTCATGGCAGAGCGACCGGTGATGAGCGGCACCAGGCCCCGCAGCGACTTCGAGGAACTCCTCGACCTCCTCGACGAGCTGAACGTGCCCGACGGCTTCAAGGCCGAGATCGTCAGGGGGAGCATCGTCGTGTCGCCGTGGTCGAAGGGGTACTACTGGCGCGTCATGCGTCTGGTGTGCAGCCAACTGGAGCCGCATCTGCCCGAGCGGCACGTGATCGAGCGTTCGCCGTTCCTGTACGTCTTTCCAGGGCACGAGCGGGCCTTCGGCCCGGACATCCATGCGGCCCATGAGCGCGTCTTCGAGACGGAGAGCAACCAGTTGGACGGCGAGAGCCTGTCCTTCGTCGCCGAGCTGACCTCCCCCTCCACCCGGACCGACGACCTCACCGACAAGGCCGAGGTCTACGGCAAGGCGGGTGTCCCCGTCTACCTGATCCTCGACATGCGGAAGCAGCAGGCCATCGTCTACGGGTCCCCGTCGGCGAAGGGGTACGAGCTCCGGCTCTCCAAGCCCTTCGGTGAGAAGCTCGACATCCCGGACCCGTTCGGCTGCACCCTCGACACCACCGGTTTCCAGGCCCCCGTGGAGGACGAGGCCGAGGGCTGACTCACGGCACCGCCGGCACCGTCAGCCCCCACGCACCCTCCCGCACCTCCCACGTCCGGGTCCGCACCGGCCCCGACACCACGGTGTCCGCCCGGTACCGGAAGTGCGCCCCCGACACCGTCACCGTCCGGCCCTCCGCGAGCAGCGGAGACGCCTCGGCGCCCACCGACACCGGACGGACCTCCACCGCGGCCACCCCGGAGGCCGAGGGCGACACCGACACCGCCTCCACCGGCTGGTGCAGGTCGACGAGGGTCTCGCCGTCGACCTCGACCCGCAGCCGGGAGGGGCCCGGCTCGGGCGCGGAGGCGAGCCGGGACGGGCGGCCGGCCGGGACCAGGGTGCGCACCAGGTACTGGCAGGTCCGTAGCCAGGGCCGGGTCGCCACGGCCTCCTCGGCCTCCTCGGCGTCCTCGCCGTCCAGGGTGTCCGGCGCGGCGGTCACCGGCGGTATGCGCAGCGCGCCGAGCACCACCCCGCCGCTGTCGTCGACCATCAGGTCCATCCGCCGCTCGACCCCGTCGAGCACCGCCCGCGCCGCCGCCACCGTCCCCGGCGGCACCCCCAGCGAGCGGGCGAGGGACCGCGCGCCCCCGACCGGCACCACCGACAGTGCGCATCCGGCCAGCTCCCGATGCCGGTGCAGCAGCGCCACCGCGCGGATCAGGGCCCGGTCGTCACCCACCACCACCGGGCGCCGCGAGCCCCGCCGGGCCAGCGCCCGGGCGAACTCCTCCGGCCCTTCCGGAAGGCACAGCTTCACGGCCGCACCCGCTCCGAGCACGTCTTTCGCTATCCGAACGGACTCGCCGTCCGACCGACGGGCGACCGGGTCGACCACCACCAGCAGCTGCTCGGACGTCGTGGAAGTCGCCACCTCGGCCATGCCTCGCTTCCTCGGGTAGCATCTTTGTGCAAGAGCCCCTTGCGCTATTGCGCCAGGGGCTTCGTCTATTCCGGGGCATCCGGTCCGACGGTTGGCGGCCAACGGCGGTCGCGGTGCACGCGGCGGAGATCTCCGCGTTCGCCCTCGACCATGGACATGCCCCGCCCGGAAGGGGTGTACGCGCGTGCCCGCACTTGTGCTGCTCGGTGCTCAGTGGGGTGACGAAGGCAAGGGAAAGGCCACCGACCTTCTCGGTGGCTCCGTGGACTATGTGGTGCGCTACCAGGGCGGCAACAACGCCGGCCACACGGTGGTCGTGGGTGACCAGAAGTACGCACTGCACCTCCTCCCTTCCGGAATCCTGTCCCCCGGCTGCACGCCGGTCATCGGTAACGGCGTCGTCGTCGACCCGTCGGTCCTGCTCTCCGAGCTGAGCGGTCTGAACGAGCGTGGCGTCGACACGTCCAAGCTCCTCCTCAGCGGAAACGCGCACATCATCACGCCGTACAACGTCACGGTGGACAAGGTGACCGAGCGCTTCCTCGGCAAGCGCAAGATCGGCACCACCGGGCGCGGCATCGGCCCGACCTACGCCGACAAGATCAACCGGGTCGGCATCCGCGTGCAGGACCTGTACGACGAGTCGATCCTCACGCAGAAGGTCGAGGCGGCCCTCGACGTCAAGAACCAGGTCCTCACCAAGCTCTACAACCGGCGCGCCATCGCCGTGGACCAGGTGGTCGAGGAGCTGCTGGGCTACGCCGACAAGCTCGCGCCGTACGTCGCCGACACCGTCCTGGTGCTCAACCAGGCGCTGGAGGAGGACAAGGTCGTCCTGTTCGAGGGCGGCCAGGGCACGCTCCTCGACATCGACCACGGCACGTATCCCTTCGTCACCTCCTCGAACCCGACCGCGGGCGGCGCCTGCACCGGCGCCGGCGTGGGCCCGACGAAGATCAGCCGGGTCATCGGCATCCTCAAGGCGTACACGACCCGGGTCGGCGCCGGTCCGTTCCCGACCGAGCTGTTCGACGACGACGGTGAGGCGCTGCGCCGCATCGGCGGGGAGCGCGGTGTCACCACCGGCCGTGACCGCCGCTGCGGCTGGTTCGACGCGGTCATCGCCCGCTACGCGACCCGCGTGAACGGCCTGACGGACTTCTTCCTCACCAAGCTGGACGTCCTGACCGGCTGGGAGCAGATCCCCGTCTGCGTCGCCTACGAGATCGACGGCAAGCGCGTCGAGGAGCTCCCGTACTCCCAGACCGACTTCCACCACGCCAAGCCGGTCTACGAGATGCTGCCGGGCTGGAGCGAGGACATCAGCAAGGCCAAGTCCTTCACCGACCTGCCGAAGAACGCCCAGGCGTACGTGAAGGCGCTGGAGGAGATGTCCGGCGCCCCGATCTCCGCGATCGGCGTGGGCCCGGGCCGGGACGAGACGATCGAGATCAACTCGTTCCTGTAGGCCGCCGCTGCGCCCCGGTGCCCCTCGTGGTCACCGGGGCGTTCTGCTGCCCCGGGTCGGAGCCCGGTCAGCTGAACACGATCATCGACCCCTGCGCCAGACTCCGCGTCACCGCCGCGTGCAGCCCCAGCCACACGTGTCGTTCGCGGGCGAAGGGGCTGGGGTCGTACGGGGCGGGGACGGCGGGTTCTTCCAGTTCCGTGGGGGCCAGTGGCGGCTGGGGGGCCGCCGGGGGGTTGGCCGGGTCGATGCCGAGGGCGGGGGCCACCACCTCCAGCTCCCGGAGCAGGGCGTGCGAGGAGCCCAGGGGGCCGCCGCCCGCGAGCAGGTCGTCGTCGGCGAGCGGGGTGGGGAAGTCGACGGGGACGTACGCGCCCGCGTGGTCGTAGTGCCAGACGAGGTGCGACTGCTGGGCCGTCGACTCGAACATCTCCAGCAACTGCTCGTAGTCACCACCGAGTTCGTCCACCGGCGTCACCGGCAGACCGCACACCTGGAGCAGGTAGGAGCGGCGCAGGAAGTGCAGCGCGTCGTAGTCGAAACCGGCGACCGGGGCCACGTCGCCCGACAGGCCCGGCATGTACTGGTACACCGGCACCGGGGGCAGCCCGGCCTCGGCGAGCACCTTGTTGTATTGCGCGAGTTCCTCGGCGAACGGGTTGTCCGGCGTGTGGCACAACACGTCCACGAGCGGTACCAGCCACAGGTCACAGGCCAAAGAAGGCTCCTCGCTCAGCTCGGTGGTCGGGTGGCACGGTGAGCAGAAAGGGTATCGGTGCTGCACGGCAGTGGCTTCTGTCGTGCATGTCCCATACCCAGACGAACGGAAGCGACGCGGGTCATCCGGAGGCAAGACGCTCGATCAGGGCGATCGAGTGGGCGTTGTAGCCGGAGATGATCGACCGGGCGGTGGCGGTGTCGCGGGCCCCCAGGGCGTCGACCAGCGCGGTGTGGCCGGCCCACAGCTCGCCGCGCAGGTCGCTGAGCCGCCGCAGGTGCTGCACCGCGCACACCCAGGTCTGGACGCGCAGCCGGTGCAGGAAGTCGCCCAGATAGGCGTTGCCGAACAGGGCGGTGAGCTCGCGCCAGTAGCGCAGGTCGTAGCCGATGAGCACGGTGAGGTCACCGGCCGCGGCCGCCCGCTGCGACTCCTCGCCGCGCCGCCGGACCCCGGTGAGGGTGGCGGCGACCCGGGGGTCGTCAGGTCGCAGAGCGGTGCGCTGACCGGAGGTGAGGGCGTGGAACATCCCCTCGATGACCAGGTCGCGGGCCTCGATCATGCCGCGGAAGTCCTCGACCGAGTACTCGTGGACCCGGAAGCCGCGGTGCTGGTCGGCGTCGAGGAGTCCCTGCGCGGAGAGGTCGACCAGCGCCTCCCGCACCGGCGTGGCGGAGACGCCGTACTGCTCGGCGATCTCCTTGACCGTGAACTCCTGCCCGGGCTGGAGCCGCCCGGCCAGCACCTCGTCCCGAAGGGCGTCGGCGATCTGCTGCCGCAGGGTGCTGCGCGTCACGGAGCCGTTGCCGGTGCTGGCGGGCATGGTCAGGGCGTCTCCCTCGTCGCGTTCGGGTGGCGTGCACGTATATGTCTACGAGCACGCCACCATACGCGTTCGAACACGCCGTGAGGTTGTCCGTTACTGACGGGTTTACAGATGTTTACTGCGTGTATTCGTCCGCCACGGAGAGCGCCGCGTCGAGCACCGCGAGCCCCTCCTTGAGCTCGGCCTCGCCGATGTTGCACGGCGGCACGACATGCGTCCGGTTCATGTTCACGAACGGCCACAGCCCGCCGTCCTTCGCGGCGGCGGCGAAGGCGGCCATCGGCGCGTTCGCCTCCCCGGCCGCGTTGTACGGCACCAGCGGCTCCCGGGTCTCCCGGTCGCGGACCAGCTCCAGCGCCCAGAACATGCCGGTGCCGCGTACCTCGCCGACGCTGGGGTGCCGCTCGGCGAGCGCCCGCAGCTCCGGCCCGACGACGGACGCGCCCAGCCGGGCCGCGTTCTCGACGATGCCCTCCTCCGCCATGACGTTGATCGTCGCCACCGCGGCCGCACAGGCCAGCGGGTGCCCGGAGTACGTCAGACCGCCGGGGTACGGCCGCTTCCCGAACGTCTCCGCTATGGCGCCGGAGATCGCGACACCGCCGAGCGGCACGTATCCGCTGTTCACGCCCTTGGCGAAGGTCAGCAGGTCGGGCGTGACGTCGAACAGGTCCGCCGCGAACCACTCACCGGTCCGGCCGAAACCGGCCATGACCTCGTCCAGGACGAAGACGATCCCGTGCTTGTCGCACAGCTCGCGCACGCCCGCGAGGTAGCCGGGCGGCGGGACCATGATCCCGGCCGTTCCCGGAATGGTCTCCAGGATGATCGCGGCGACGGTCGAGGGCCCCTCGAAGCGAATCGTCGTCTCCAGGTGCTCCAGCGCCCGCGCGCACTCCTGCTCCTCGGTCTCCGCGTAGAAGCGGGTGCGGTAGAGGTACGGCGCCCAGAAGTGCACGACCCCGGCCGTGCCACTGTCGGAGGCCCAGCGGCGCGGGTCGCCGGTGATGTTCACGGCCTGCTGCGTACCGCCGTGGTACGAGCGGTACGCCGAGAGCACCTTCGGGCGGCCGGTGTGCAGGCGCGCCATGCGGATGGCGTGCTCTACGGCGTCGGCGCCGCCGTTGGTGAAGAAGATCTTGTCCAGGTCGCCCGGGGTGCGCTCGGCGATCAGCCGGGCCGCCTCCGAGCGCGCCTCGATCGCGAAGGCAGGGGCGAAGGTCGTCATCTTCGCCGCCTGCTCCTGGATCGCGGCGACGACCTTCGGGTGCTGGTAGCCGATGTTCGTGTAGACGAGACCGCTGGAGAAGTCGAGGTAGCGGCGGCCGTCGAAGTCCCAGAAGTGCGACCCCTCCGCCCCGGCGACGGCGAGCGGGTCGATGAGCTCCTGAGCGGACCAGGAGTGGAACACGTGGTCACGGTCGGCGGCCTTGACGGCGGCACCGGCTTCGGGGTTCGGCTGAGGGGTCATGCGGGCGAGCGTAGGCATGCGGGGCACCGGCGTGAAATCGGCGTCGTGTGTGAGGTCTGGGGGTTTCCGCGACAGGTTGTCGACGGGGAGGCGGACACCTCGAGGACTGTTGACAACATGCTGTCCAATGGACAGCATGTTGTCATACTCGGAATCGCCAGGAGGAGCCATGAGCGGCAAGCCCGTCCATCTCGCCGTCTACGACACGCTCGCCGACTGGGAGACCGGCCACGCCACGGCCCAGCTCGCCCGCGCCGGTCACCCGGTCCGGACCGCCGGCCCGTCCACGGACCCGGTCACCAGCATCGGCGGGCTGCGCATCCAGCCCGACCTCGCCCTGGACGACGTCCGGCCCGGCGACAGCGCGCTGCTGATCCTCCCGGGCGCCGACCTCTGGGACACCGGCGAGGACCTGGCCCCCTTCGCCCGCAAGGCCCGGGAGTTCCTCGACGCGGGCGTGCCGGTCGCCGCGATCTGCGGAGCCACCGCCGGACTGGCCCGCGAGGGCCTGCTCGACGACCGCGACCACACCAGCGCCGTCTCCTTCTACCTGGCCGCGACCGGCTACGCGGGCGGCGAGCGGTACGTCGAGGCCGACGCCGTCACCGACGGCGGCCTGGTCACGGCCGGCCCGACCGAACCCGTCGCCTTCGCCCGGGAGGTCTTCCGGCTGCTCGGGCTGTACGAGGAGGACGTCCTCGACGCCTGGTACCGGCTGTTCCACGACTCCGACCCGACGGCGTACCCGGTGCTGGAGAAGGCCGGGGCGCTGTGAGCCGGGAACGTCAGGACCTGTTCAGCCGCGGCGCCCTCGGGGTGTTCCGGCTGAACGGCCAGTTCCTCGCCGTGGCGGAGGAACTCGCCCGGCCCGCCGGGCTCACCGCCGCCTGGTGGCAGGTGCTCGGCGCGGTCCTCGGTGAACCGCTGCCCGTCTCCGGCATCGCCCGCGCGATGGGCATCACACGGCAGAGCGTGCAGCGCATCGCGGACCTGCTGGTGGAACGCGGGCTCGCCGAGTACCGGCCCAACCCCGCGCACCGCCGCGCCAAGCTTCTCGCGCCGACCGAGGAGGGCCGTGCGGCGATCGCCCGTATCGGCCCCGGGCACGCGGCCTTCGCCGACCGGCTGGCGGAGGCGCTCGGGGAGGCGGAGCTGGCGGACGCGGTGCGTCTGCTGGAGCGTCTGTCGGCGGTGCTCGACCAGGTGGGACTGCCCGAACGCGAACGTCCGCCTGTTACGGAACCGTAGAGCTCGCCCAGGTCACCGCGCCCCGGCCCCGCACTATTCTCGATCTGTTGCTCACGTGTGGGGGAAGGCGGCTGAGCGATGGAGAAGCTGGGGCCCGGGGATCCGCAGCACATCGGTGCGTACCGGCTGCTGGCGCGGCTCGGTGCGGGGGGCATGGGGCACGTCTATCTGGCCCGTTCCGAGCGGGGCCGCACGGTCGCCGTGAAACTCGTCCGCGAGGAACTGGCCGCGCAGGAGGAGTTCCGGGAGCGGTTCCGGCAGGAGGTGCGGGCCGCGCGGCGGGTCGGCGGGCACTGGACGGCGCCGGTGCTGGACGCGGACACCGAGGCGGCCGTGCCGTGGGTCGCCACCGGGTACGTCGCCGGGCCGAGCCTCCAGCAGGTCGTCGGGCACGACCACGGCGCACTGCCGGAACGTACGGTGCGCATCCTCGCGGCCGGGCTTGCGCACGCCCTCAAGGACATCCACGCCGCCGGCATCGTCCACCGCGACCTCAAGCCGTCCAATGTGCTCGTCACCATCGACGGCCCGCGCGTCATCGACTTCGGCATCGCCCGCGCCCTGGAGACCGTGACGGACGGCGGGCTCACCCGCACCGGGGCGCTCGTCGGGTCGCCCGGTTTCATGGCGCCCGAGCAGGTGCGGGGCGACCGCATCACACCGGCGTGCGACGTCTTCTGCCTCGGCTCGGTCCTCGCCTACGCCGCCACCGGCGCCCTGCCCTTCGGCACAGCCAACAGCGGTGTGCACGCCCTGATGTTCCGCATCGCCCAGGAGGAACCGGACCTGGAGGGCGTCCCCGAGGGCATCGCCGACCTGGTGCGCGACTGCCTGCGCAAGGACCCCGCCGCCCGTCCCTCCCTCGACCGCGTCCTGGAACGCACGGGCGCGGACGACACCGTCTCCGACGGCCGCGCCCTCGACCCTTGGCTCCCGGGCGCCCTGGTCGCCCAACTCGGACGGCACGCGGTGCGGTTGCTGGACGCGGAGGATCCGGAGGGCGAGGCCGGGCCCGCCGTGGCAGGGGCGCGGGGAACCGCGCGACCGGCCCCCGACGGCCCACAGCCGGGGAGCGACGGTGCGAAGCAGCGGCGGCCGGGCCCCGACGAGCAGCCCGGCCCCGACGCGACACCCGAACACGCCCCCGCCGCCGACGAGTCGGCACCGCACCCCGCGCCCCCGGAACCGCCTCCGCCCGGCCGGCCGGGGGAGGGCCCGTCGCTGAACCATCTGCCCACCATGGTCGTGGGCCAGGGAACCCCCACCCCGGCGCCGGCACCGCCCCCCGCCCCGGGCGCTCCGCCCCATCCACGGACGCCCCCACACCCGCACCCGGCGTACGGCTATCCCCAGCAACACCCCCAGCAACACCCGCAACAGCACCCCCTGCCCGGCACCCCTGGCGTCGCCCCGGCGTACCACCCGGCCTACGGCGGTCTCGGCTCCACCCCGCCCTACGGCCCGCCCCCGTACGGCACGACCCCGCCGTACGGCCCGCCGCAGGAGCCGCAGCGGCGAGACGGCCGGTCCACCGCGCTGCTCGTCGTCATCGCCCTGGTCGTCGCGCTGGCCGCGGGCGGATCGGTGTACGCGCTGATGCAGGGCGGCGCCGGAGACAAGGCCGACGACCCCACCCCCTCGCCGGGCACGAGCGCGCCCCAGGCGGCCGGTCCGTCGGTGCCGTCGCAGCCGGGCGACTCGGCCTCCCCGGCGGACGGCACGATCCCGACCGGCTACCTGGGCACCTGGACCACGACCATCGACAACTCCGACGGGCAGCACACCCGCAGCCTGACCATTCAGCAGGGCGAGCCCGGTGACACGGTCCTGTCCCTCGTGGCGGACGGCCCCACGAACGGGGGCGGCACCTACCACTGCGTCTTCGAGGGCGAACTGACCGACGCCCCCGACGGCGACGGCCCGCTGAGGATCGGCCCGTCCACCGTGACCGTCGGACAACCCCGCACCGCCTGCACCCCGGGCGCGGCCACCGAGGTCACCCTGCTGCCGAACGGCACGCTCCAGCGCGTGAACACCAGCAGCGGGGAGAAGCTGACGTACACGAAGCAGTGACCGACTCCGGGGGAAGCGGGGAGAAGCGGGGGAAGCGGGGAGAAGCGGGGGAAGCGGGGAGAAGCGGGGGAAGCGGGGAGAAGCGGGGAGAAGCGGGGAGTAGTTGTCCCGGTCACGCAGCCGCCGGACACCGCCGGGCACCTCGCGGTCACCGCGGCTCAGGCGGGCGCTGCCGGGCACCTCGCGGTCACTACGGCTCAGGCGGCGCGCTGCCGGGTACCTCTACGTCACCCGCGGCTCCGCGGCCGCCGCCGACCACCTCTACGTCACCGCGGCTCCGGCGGCCGCTGCCGGGGCATGTTGGGCCTCGCGCTCCCGGGCGGCACGGAGAACCGCCCGTTCACGCCCCCCGCCTCGGCCCCGCGCCCACCCCCGGAGAACACCACCGCCTGCGTCCCCACCGGCGCGGCCCCGCTCCGGAACTCCCCGGCCCACTCCGCCGTCTCGCCCCGCACCAGCTCGCTCAGATCCTCGGAGAACCTCCGCAGTACCCCGAGGCACCGCTCGGCCGCCTCACCGGCCGTCCCCTCGGTCGGGCCCAGGACCTCCCGCACACTCTCCGCCGCCCAGTCGAACTGGAGCGCCTGCAACCGCCGCTGCACGGCCTGCGCGGTGGCCATGTCCCGCATCCACCCCGATGTGACCCCGAAGTACCGGTCGACGGCGACGCACGCCACCCCCAGCAGCAGCGCCAGACACCCCCAGGGCGCGATGCCGCCCGCGGCGCCGGTCAGGTCCAGCAGGGGCAGTGCGACCCCGATCACCGCTCCGGCCGCCGCCCCGCCGCGCAGCACCCGCGCACCCCGCCGCTTCCACACCCGGTCCTCGAGGTACCAGGCCGCCGTCCGGAGCGCCCCGAGCTCCACCCAGCGGTACAGCTCGTCCAGCCGTGCCGCCGGCTCGCCCCAGTCCCCGAGCGGAAAGGCCCGCCCGGTCAGATCGCCCGGCCGCAGCCTGGCCGCCCCCTCGCCCCGTCCGTCCTGCGGCGGCCCCTCGGGCTGCATCTCCGGCTGACCCACCGGCCCTCCCTACTGACCACGCTGCGTGACAAACGACACACATGACGCACAAGACGCACGTGTCGCTCCTGACCCACACGACACGGAACGCCTGCCTCCTGACGCGCCGGACCCTTCCTACCCCCGAGCCGGTGGCGAAGATGTAGCTTTCGCCGCTTTTCCGCCCGGAAGTATTCCTTGATCGGTTATCGGGCGCGACCGGAACTCACTCGAAAGAGTGCTGGGGCGACGGCTGCCCTGACCACGTAGGCTCGTGCCGAACGGGAAAACCCGTACCGAGCAAGGAGCTGATCGTGATCCCCGGTGGTGGCCAGCCCAACATGCAGCAGCTGCTCCAGCAGGCCCAGAAGATGCAACAGGACCTGGCTCAGGCGCAGGAGGAACTGGCGCAGACGGAGGTCGACGGGAAGGCGGGCGGTGGCCTCGTGACCGCGACCGTCACCGGCGCCGGTGAACTGCGTGCCCTGAAGATCGACCCGAAGGCGGTGGACCCCGAGGACACCGAGACCCTCGCCGATCTGGTCGTGGCGGCCGTCCAGGCGGCCAACGAGAACGCGCAGGCACTCCAGCAGCAGAAGCTGGGCCCCCTCGCGCAGGGGCTGGGCGGCGGCGGCATCCCCGGACTGCCGTTCTGAGACGCGTACCGCCTTCCTCGGACGGGCGGCTGACAACTACGGTACGTACGGGACGGTGCGTACCGACCTCGAGGACCCAGGAAGGGCAGTCCGTTGTACGAAGGCGTGGTCCAGGACCTGATCGACGAGCTGGGGCGGCTGCCCGGCGTCGGTCCGAAGAGCGCCCAGCGGATCGCCTTCCACATCCTCCAGGCGGAACCGACGGACGTACGGCGGCTCGCCCAGGCCCTCATGGAGGTCAAGGCGAAGGTCCGCTTCTGCGCGACGTGCGGCAACGTCGCGCAGGAGGAGCTGTGCAACATCTGCCGCGACACCCGGCGCGACCCCGCGGTCATCTGCGTCGTGGAGGAGCCGAAGGACGTCGTGGCGATCGAGCGCACGCGTGAGTTCCGGGGCCGGTACCACGTACTGGGCGGCGCGATCAGCCCGATCGACGGGGTGGGGCCCGACGACCTGCGGATCAGGGAACTCCTGGCCCGCCTGGCCGACGGCACGGTCACGGAGCTGATCCTCGCCACGGACCCGAACCTGGAGGGCGAGGCGACGGCGACGTACCTCGCCCGCATGATCAAGCCCATGGGCCTGAAGGTCACCCGCCTGGCCAGCGGCCTCCCGGTGGGTGGGGACCTGGAATACGCGGACGAGGTCACCCTCGGACGCGCCTTCGAGGGGAGACGACTCCTAGATGTCTGACGCCACGCTGCACGCGACCGACCAGAACCCGGACGACTTCGCGGTCCAGATCGCGGACCAGATCGAGAGTTTCCTGGTCGCCGTCACGGAGGTCGCGAAGGGCGACGAGCCGGAATCGGCGGTGCCCTTCCTCCTACTGGAGGTCTCCCAACTCCTCCTGGCGGGCGGCCGGCTCGGCGCGCACGAGGACATCGTGCCGGACGAGCGTTACGAGCCCGACTCGGGTCCCGAGCCGGACGTGGACGGGCTCCGCGAGAACCTGGTCCGCCTCCTCGACCCGATCGACGTCTACTCGGAGGTCTTCGACCCCTACGAGCCCCGCAAGGCCCCGGTCCCGGCCCGTATCTCCGACGACCTGGCGGACGTCATCACCGACCTCCGCCACGGCATGTCCCACTACCGGGCGGGCCGCACCACGGAGGCCCTGTGGTGGTGGCAGTTCTCCTACTTCTCCAACTGGGGCTCCACCGCCTCGGCGACCCTCCGGGCCCTGCAGTCGGTCCTCGCCCACGTCCGCCTCAACCAGCCCCTGGCCGAACTCGACGGCCTGGACACGGACCAGGGCATGGGCGACGACACGCTCGAGTTCGAAGCGGGCCGGGTCATGGCGGAGGAGATCGCCCACCCCTTGGGCATCCGCCAGGCCAAGTAGCCGCGAGGATCGGAGCGTTCGGGACAGCCTCGGTCGCGAAACTCCAGCCGCGCCTGGCCCGAACGCACCACCGGCGGCAGGAGCCGATCAGAGCCGCACGGCCGCGCCCGTCACGCCGATGCCCGACTCCGGCTCCGCCGGTACCGTCACCGTGATCGTGCTCGCGCGTCCCATGTCCACGCCCTGATGGATCGTCAGGGTGCTGGGAGGGGAGGTGAGTCCGAGCTCGCGCAGGTAGCCGCCGAGCGCGGCCGCCGCCGCCCCCGTCGCCGGGTCCTCGACCACGCCGCCGGGCGGGAACGGGTTGCGGGCGTGGAAGACGGTGGGGGACTCGCGCCAGACCAGGTCGACCGTGGTCCAGTCCCTGCGGGCCATGAGCGGGCCGAGGCGTGCCATGTCGTAGTCCAGATCGGCCAGCCGCTCCCGGCTCGCGGCGGCGATGACCGGGTGCCAGGCCCCGGCGAAGGCCACCCGGGGCGGCAGCGCCGGGTCCAGGTCCTCGGCGGACCAGCCCAGGATCGCCAGCAGTTCGGCGAGGTCGGCCTCCTCGAGCGGTACCGTACGCGGGGCGACGCTCACCAGGGTCGCCACGAGGGTGCCGTCCGCCGCCCGGTCCGTGGTGACGGTGACCGGGCCCGCCTGCGTGTGCAGCAGCAGGCGCCCGGTGCCGTGCCGTTCGGCGTGGGCGACGGCCGTGGCGATCGTCGCGTGGCCGCAGAAGGAGACCTCGGCGAGCGGGCTGAAGTACCGCACGTCCAGGGAGCCGTCGCCGGACTCCGTCACGAACGCCGTCTCCGAGTAACCGACTTCGGCGGCCGCCGCCAGCATCGCCGCGTCGTCCGCTCCGGTGGCGTCGAGCACCACCCCCGCGGGGTTGCCGCCCTTGGGATCCGTACTGAACGCCACGTAGCGCAATATCTCCATGATCTCCATGGTCCCGACCGTAGCGCGCACGGTTTCCCGCGTCCCGGGATTCGGGCTCAGCGGCTTCGGCCGGTTCAGCCGGTGCCGCGGTGGGACGTCCTGAGGGTGATCGTCACGCACAGGCCGCCCCCCGGCGCGTCCTCCAGGGTCACGGTGCCGCCGTCGTCCGTCGCCAACTGCCTGACGACCGCGAGACCGAGACCGGAACCGGTTTTCCCCGTCAGACCCTGGCCGCGCCAGAAACGGTCGAAGGCGCGGGACTTCTCGGCGTCGGACATGCCGGGCCCGTCGTCCAGGACCGACACCCCCACCACATCGCCCCGGGGGTCCACCCGCACGGTGATCGTCCCGCCGTCGGGTGACACCTCCAGGGCGTTGGAGAGCACGTTGTCCAGCATCTGGTCCAGATGACCGGGGCTGGACAGCACCGACGGCCGGCCGTCGGTACTCCCCCTGAGCGCGATGGTGACCCCGCGCTCGTCGGCGGCCGGCCTCCACACGGCGAGCCGCTCCCGCACGATGTCCATCAGCGGGAGCGGCTCCGCCGCCGTCACCTTGGCCTCGGCCCGGGCCAGCACCAGCAGGTCGTTGACCAGGCGGCTCATGCGCACCACCTCCGCCGTCGCCTGCTCCACGTCCTCGCGCACGAACTCGTCGTCCACGCCGTCCGCGATGTTGTCCAAGGACAGCCGCAGGGCCGTGAGAGGGGTGCGCAGCTGGTGGGAGGCGTCCGCGACGAAGATGCGCTGGGCCGCGATCAGTGTGTCCAGACGTTCCGCGCCCTGGTTGAGGGTGCGGGCCAGCGTCTGTGTCTCCGGCGGCCCCGTCACGGGGGAGCGGGCGGTCAGGTCGCCGTCGCTGAACTTGCTGGCCATGTCGTTGAGCTGGCGCAGCGGACGGGTCAGGCGGCGGGCCACCCCGACGCCGAGCAGGGCGGCCACCCCGAGGACGAGCACGGCGAGGACCGCCCGGAAGCCCCAGATCTGCCAGAGGCGGTCGGTCATCTCACCGGTCGAGAACCTGATGCGGACGGCGCCGACGACCGGGCCCTTGTCGTGGTCGCCGGCGGTGGCCCGCTGGTGCGCGGGGACCGTGACGACGAGGTGGTCCCCCCAGATGAAGTCGGAGCCCCAGTCGACCGTGGCCCCGCCGCCGCGCAGTGCCCTGGTCAGCGCGGCGTCCACCGCCGGCCGGGGCAGGTCGGCCGCGCAGGCGGCGGTGGCGGTGGCCTGGATCTCGTCCTTGTAGGCCTTGGCCATCTCCTCCAGTGCCTGGCAGGAGGCGGGGCGGCCGTTGCCCAGCAAGAGGGCCATGGCGTCGGCCTCGCGCAGGACGGACGCCCTGGTGTCGTCCCGCAGCTGGTCCGTGAGCGTGAAGGCCACCGGCACGGTGAACAGCGCGATGGCCACCGCGACGAGCAGGACGTAACTGCGGACGAGCTGGCGGATCACGACGCGTCGCCGCCGCTGCCCTCGACGATCTCCAGCCGGAAGCCGACCCCGCGCACCGCGTCGATGGTGACCGCGCCCGCGAGCTTGCGCCGCAGCGCCGCCACGTGCACGTCCAGCGTCTTCGTCGGCCCGAACCAGTTCGCGTCCCAGACCGCCTCCATGATCTGCTCGCGCGACATCAGCGCCCCGGGCTCCTCGGTGAGGAACGCCAGCAGGTCGTACTCCTTGGGCGCGAGAGCCACCTCCTCGCCGTCGAGGCGCACCCGGGCCGCCTTGCGGTCGACGGTCAGTCGGGTGCCGTAGCGGTCGGGGCCGCTCCCGGGCGCCCCGGCGGCGGTGCGGGGCTGTGCGCGGCGCAGGACCGCGCGGATGCGGGCGATGACCTCGCGGACGCCGAACGGCTTGGAGACGTAGTCGTCCGCGCCGATCTCCAGGCCCACCACGCGGTCCGTCTCGTCGCTGCGGGCGCTGATCACGATGATCGGGACGTCGCCGCGGCCGCGCAGCGCCTTGCAGACGTCGAGGCCGTCGGTGTCGGGCAGGCCGAGGTCCAGCAGGACGACGTCGTAGGGGCCCGCGTGGTCCAGCGCCGCCCGGCCCGTGTCCACCCACTCGACCTCGAAGCCGTAGCGCGTGAGGCCGCGCCTGAGGGACTCGGCGACCGGTTCATCGTCTTCCACCAGGAGTACGCGCACAGCCGCACCCTAGTGCTTGAAAGTTGAGCCACCGAGGGGGGCCGTGTGCGATTGTGACGCCGGGCACTTTCTCGCGTGGCCTGTGCTCAGATGGGCATGAGCAGCTCTGGGCGGGTGGCCCGGAAGTCTCACCATGCGATATCGCGGTGGGGGTTTTCGGACGCTCGCTAGACTGAGCCGACCGCGGTACGAAGGCGTATGAGCGGATAGATACGGATTGAGCGAGGAGCGCACGTGGGCCTTGTCGTGCAGAAGTACGGAGGCTCCTCCGTAGCCGATGCCGAAGGCATCAAGCGCGTCGCCAAGCGGATCGTGGAAGCGAAGCAGAACGGCAACCAGGTGGTTGCCGTGGTTTCCGCGATGGGCGACACGACGGACGAGCTGATCGATCTCGCCGAGCAGGTTTCCCCGATGCCTGCCGGGCGCGAGCTCGACATGCTGCTGACCGCCGGAGAGCGGATCTCCATGGCATTGCTGGCCATGGCGATCAAAAAGCTGGGCCACGAGGCCCAGTCGTTCACCGGCAGCCAGGCAGGTGTCATCACCGACTCGGTCCACAACAAGGCCCGGATCATCGACGTCACGCCGGGCCGGATCAAGACCTCGGTGGACGAGGGCAACATCGCGATCGTCGCCGGTTTCCAGGGCGTCAGCCAGGACACCAAGGACATCACCACCCTCGGCCGCGGCGGCTCCGACACCACCGCGGTGGCGCTGGCCGCCGCCCTCGACGCCGACGTCTGCGAGATCTACACCGACGTCGACGGCGTGTTCACCGCCGACCCGCGTGTGGTGACGAAGGCCCGGAAGATCGACTGGATCTCCTTCGAGGACATGCTCGAACTGGCGGCGTCCGGGTCGAAGGTGCTGCTCCACCGCTGTGTGGAGTACGCCCGCCGGTACAACATCCCGATCCACGTCCGGTCCAGCTTCAGCGGACTCCAGGGCACCTGGGTCAGCAGCGAGCCGATCGTTCGAAAGACGCAAGCGCAAGGGGAAAAGCAGGTGGAGCAGGCTCTCATCTCCGGTGTCGCGCACGACACCTCCGAGGCCAAGGTCACGGTCGTCGGTGTGCCGGACAAGCCGGGCGAGGCGGCCTCGATCTTCCGCACGATCGCCGACGCCGAGATCAACATCGACATGGTCGTGCAGAACGTGTCCGCCGCCTCCACGGGGCTGACGGACATCTCCTTCACGCTCCCGAAGACCGAGGGCCGCAAGGCCATCGACGCGCTGGAGAAGAACAAGCCCGGCATCGGCTTCGACTCCCTGCGCTACGACGACCAGATCGGCAAGATCTCCCTGGTCGGCGCGGGCATGAAGACCAACCCGGGCGTGACCGCCGACTTCTTCACCGCTCTGTCCGACGCGGGCGTGAACATCGAGCTGATCTCGACCTCCGAGATCCGTATCTCGGTCGTCACGCGCGCCGACGACGTGCCCGAGGCCGTGCGCGCGGTGCACTCCGCGTTCGGTCTCGACTCCGACAGCGACGAGGCCGTCGTCTACGGAGGCACCGGCCGCTGATGGCCGACCTCCGACAGGACGCCCGGACCGGACGGTCCGGGCGTCCGACGCTTGCCGTGGTGGGGGCGACCGGAGCCGTCGGCACGGTCATGCTCCGGATCCTGTCCCAGCGGGCGGACGTCTGGGGTGAGATCCGGCTGATCGCCTCCCCGCGCTCGGCCGGCCGCAAGCTGACCGTGCGCGGCGAGGAGACCGAGGTCGTGGCCCTCACCGAGGAGGCCTTCGACGGGGTCGACGTCGCCATGTTCGACGTCCCCGACGAGATCGCCGAGCGGTGGGCGCCCCTGGCCGCCGCCAAGGGCGCGGTGGTGGTCGACAACTCCGGCACGTTCCGGATGGACCCGGACGTGCCGCTCGTCGTGCCCGAGGTCAACCCGCACGCCGTGCGGATGCGCCCGCGCGGGATCATCGCCAACCCGAGCTGCACGACGCTCTCCATGATCGTCGCCCTGGGCGCCCTGCATGCCGAGTACGGGCTGCGGGAGCTGGTCGTCTCCTCCTACCAGGCGGTCAGCGGCGCCGGCCGCGCGGGCGTGGACACGCTGCGCCGGCAGCTGTCCCTGGTGGCCGGCACGGAGCTGGGGACCAACCCCGGTGACGTGCGGCGGGCCGTGGGCGACAGCACCGGGCCGTTCCCGGAGCCCGTCGCGCTGAACGTCGTGCCGTGGACGGGTACGGCCTGCGAGGACGGCTGGTCGTCGGAGGAACTGAAGGTCCGCGACGAGGCCCGCAAGATCCTCGGGCTGCCCGGCCTGCCCGTGGCCGTCACCTGTGTCCGGGTGCCGGTGATCACCACGCACTCGGTGACCGTGCACGCCCGTTTCGAGGGCGAGGTCACCGTCGCCAAGGCCCGCGAGATCCTCGCCACGGCACCCGGCGTCGTCCTCTTCGACAACCCCGCCGCCGGGGAGTTCCCGACCCCCGCCGACGTGGTCGGCACCGACCCGACCTGGGTCGGACGGGTGCGGCGTGCGCTGGACGATCCCACGGCCCTCGAGCTCTTCGTGTGCGGGGACAACCTGCGCAAGGGCTCCGCCCTCAACACCGCGCAGATCGCCGAGGTGGTGGCGGCCGAGCTGTCCTTGTCATAGGCGGTTTGTAGGATCTGTGTACGACATGTGAGCTGATCGATGGTCCGGACCACTTGTCCGGGGCGCTTCGGCATCAGAGGATTTATCTCCCCGCCCTCCGCAACCGTGCGGAGGGCGGGGAGCGTCTTTGCGGTCGCCCTTCGGCCGTGGGAGCGCTTCATCAGGCGTGGGGACGCCTGGAACCGGGCGTGGGGACGTCCGTTCACATCTGGACATAGGGGAAGAGCGGGACGCATGAGGGCATTTGACGCACCATCGGTTGTGCTGCCTGACGCGGGTAGACCGTCGACGGCGACGGTCGGCGTGAAAGTGACGCCCGGCACGTACAACCCTGACGGGCTTAGGCGTGTCCAACAAGCGTGGCAGAGGTACTCGACTTCACTGCGGCCCGCGGAACGGCCCTACGGCCGCCCCGCCCGGCGGCTCTACGACCCCGCATGCCCGGTACGCCCGGTGGCATGCCGGTGATCGCGCCCGTGCCCGCAGCGCGGCCGGCCCGCATCCCGAACCAGCGCGACGGCGCCGAGGACGGTGTCGCGGCCGGTACGACCGTCGACCACCTCACCGAGACCTACCGGGCGCACTACCGCTCGCTGCTGGGTCTCGCCGCCCTCCTCCTCGACGACACCGCCTCCTGCGAGGACGTCGTCCAGGAAGCGTTCATCCGTGTCCACTCGGCCCGCAAGCGGGTCCGCGACCCCGAGAAGACCCTGGCGTACCTGCGTCAGACGGTCGTCAACCTCTCGCGGTCGGCGCTGCGCCGCCGCATCCTCGGCCTGAAGCTGCTGTCGAAGCCCATGCCCGACATGGCGAGTGCCGAGGAAGGCGCCTACGACCAGCTGGAGCGCGACTCCCTCATCAAGGCGATGAAGGGCCTGCAGCGCCGCCAGCGCGAGGTGCTGGTGCTGCGCTACTTCGCGGACATGACCGAGGCGCAGGTCGCCGAGGCGCTCGGCATATCGCTGGGCTCGGTCAAGGCGTACGGCTCGCGCGGCATCGCGGCGCTCCGGCTGGCCATGGAGGCGTCGGCATGAGCGGCGGGGGCGGCGAGCGCCGGGACGGACCTGACGGGCAGGAGCCCGTCGAGCCGAACGCGCCGACGAGGCGGCACAGGCAAGATCCGAAGCAATCGCACGCTGGGAACGGAACTGTGAACCACGGCCCCGACGACCAGGGTCCGGAGCGGCCCGACTCGGACGAGCTGGACCTGCGCACCATGCTGCAGCAGGCGGTACAGGACGTGGAGCCGCGCGACGGCACCCTCGACTACCTGCGCAAGGCGGTGCCGCAGCGGCGGGCCCGCAAGCGGCAGGCCGTCGTCGGGATGGCGGCCGCCGCGCTGTTCATCGGCACCGCCGTCCCCGCCCTGGTGCACGTCTCCAACTCCACCGGCTCCGACGCCAACCCCTCCGTCGCCGGCCACGCCTCGGCCACCCAGGGCGGCGCGAGCGAGGGCAAGGGCCCGGACGGCGGTGAGAGCACCTCGGGCGGCACCGCCGGCAAGCCCGAGGGCAAGAAGAAGGACGACAAGAAGGAAAAGGGCAAGGGCAAGGCCACCGGCGGCGCCTCCACCGGCGCGTCCCAGGGGGCCGGCCCGTCCGCCACCACGGCCGCCGGCATCGCGGCGTGCACCGCGGCACAGCTCGGCCCCGCCGCGGGCAGCAGCGCCGCCCCCGACTCCACCGGCGCGGTCTACGGCTCCTTCCGCGTCACCAACGTCTCCGCGGCGAGCTGCACGGTCACCGGCCCCGGTTCGGTGAGCGCGCTGCCGCAGGGCGCGGCCGACCCCGGCAAGGTCGGCTCGGCCCGGCACACGGCCGGGGACGCGGCGGCCGGCCTGCCCGACCCGTCCCTGGAGGCGGCCGAGCTGGTGCTCCAGCCGGGCGCCGCCTACGACGTGAAGTTCGCCTGGGTGCCCACGGAGACCTGCCCCCCGCCCGGCGGCAGCGTCGGCGGCCCCGACCCCAGCCCCGACCCCACGCCGTCGACGGACACCGGGGACACGGGCGGCACCACCACCACGGGCGGCGAGACGGGCGCGGCGCCCCAGCTGGCCAGGGAGGACGGCACGGTCGACGGGAGCGTGGCGGTGACGTACACGCCGGCGACCGGCTCGGGCGCGGCCTCGGTCACCGTGTCCAACGCGTGCGCGGGCACCGTGTACTGGACGGGTGTGCTGGCGGGCTCGTAGAGAACGCCCGTGGAGCACGGTGGAGAACGATCCTGGAGACGGGGGCGTGGTCACACGGCCGGTGCCCGCTCCTGCTCCTCCTCCGGGACCAGACCCAGCTCCGCGTCCCGGGCGAACTCCACCTCGCGGCGCAGCAGCCGGAACCACATGAAGATCACGAAGCCGACGAAGGCGAACCACTCGGCGGTGTAACCGAGGTTCTGGAACGCCTTCAGGTCCAGCCCCGTGTCCGGCGGGGCGCTCGCGGGCACGGCCTTCATGCCCGAGTCGCCCTTGGCGAGTGTGACCCACGCGTCGTACACGTCGTACGGCACCAGGTTGATCAGTGACGCCGCGCTGATCGCGGAGGTCTGCCCGGACGGCAGGCCGCCCTGCGCGCTGACCCCGTTGGAGCCCGGGCTCTCCGAGGCCTGGAGCGCACCGGTGACGGTGACCTCACCGGTGGGCGGGGCGGGCGCCTTGCCCGCGTCGGCGGCGCCGGGCAGCCAGCCGCGCACCACCGGCAGCGCCTCGCCGGAGTCGGTGCGCAGCAGCGTCAGGACGTAGAAGCCCTGCTTGTCGTCGAGCTCCCGGCCGGGCACCAGCAGCTGCTTGCCGTAGCGGCCGGTCGCGGTGACCTGCTTGCCGGACGTGGCCTTGGTCACCGGCAGGAGCTCGGCCAGCGGCCGGGGCGCCTCGTCGCGGGCCGAGGAGACCTGCTCGGTCGCGGTGCGGTGGTCCTGCACACGGTCCTCGAACCGGCCGAGCTGCCAGGACCCCATGAAAATGCAGAAGGGGATGGACAACAGTACGAAGACGTTGATCCCCCACCATCGGGGCGTCAGCAGAAACCGGTACACACCCATACGGTACGGGGCGGCCGCACGAGCCCGGCCCGCGGGGTGGGCCCGCCCGGCGGGGTGGGCCACCGTCCGGTACGCGCTTTCAGCCCCTCCCGGCCCTGTCGGGAAGGGGGACCGGTGGAGGTTGTCCACAGGCTGGGGACCTCGCCAGCGCGATGTCGGTCAGGGCAGGCACTATGGGGCCATGACTGAGAGCAACGAGTCCGACGCGCGGCACCAGCGGGACCAGCGGGAGCACGTGGTACAGGCGGGACAGCAGGAGCAGATGCCGGACTGGGAGAAGCGCTTTCGGGCGCCTCGGGTGTCCCTGCCCGACTGGGCGGAGGACGCTCCCGATCGCGCCCTGTTCGTGTCGAACGCGACGGGGACGTACGAGCTGTACGCCTGGGACCGGTCGACGGGCGAGCAGCGCCAGGTGACGGACCGGCCGAACGGCACGACGGACGGCGTGCTGTCCCCGGACGGCGCGTGGATCTGGTGGTTCGACGACAAGGACGGCGACGAGTTCGGCGTCTGGCGCCGCCAGCCCTTCACGGGCGGCGCGGACGAACTCGCCGCCGAGGGGCTGGACGCCTCCTACCCCGCGGGCCTCGCCCTCGGCCGCGACGGCCGCACGGCGGTGGTGGGCCGCTCGACGGACGAGGACGGCACGACGATCCACCTCGTCCGCACCGGCGAGGAGCCCGTCGAGATCTACCGCCACCGCGAGTCGGCCGGCGTCGGCGACCTCTCCCACGACGGCTCGCTCGTCGCCGTCGAGCACACCGAGCACGGCGACGCCATGCATTCGGCCCTGCGGGTCCTGCGCTCCGACGGCACCCCGGTCGCCGACCTCGACGACACCGAGGGCGGCACCCGCGAGCTCGGCCTGGAGGTCCTCGGCTTCGCCCCCGTCGACGGCGACACCCGCCTCCTCATCGGCCACCAGCGCCGGGGCCGCTGGGAGCCCCTGGTCTGGGACGTCGCCACCGGCGAGGAGACGGACCTGGCGCTGGAGCTGCCCGGTGACGTCAGCGCCGAGTGGTATCCGGACGGCACCGGTCTGCTCATCGCGCACAGCTTCGAGGCCCGCAGCGAGCTGTTCCGCTACGACCTGGCGAGCCGCGCGCTGACCGAGATCCCGACCCCGCCCGGCACGGTGTCCGGTGCGACGGCCCGGCCGGACGGCAGCGTGGAGTACCTGTGGTCCTCCTCCGCCGAACCGTCGGCGGTGCGCTCCACGACGGGCGGTGTCGTGCTCGACCCGCCCGGCATGAAGTCGCCCGGGTCGGTGCCGGTGCAGGACGTGTGGGTGGAGGGCCCCGGCGGCCGCATCCACGCCCTGGTCCAGAAGCCCGCGGGCTCCACCGGTCCGCTCCCCACGGTCTTCGACATCCACGGCGGCCCGACCTGGCACGACAGCGACTCCTTCGCGGCGGGCCCGGCGGCCTGGGTCGACCACGGGTACGCGGTGGTCCGGGTCAACTACCGCGGCTCGACGGGGTACGGCCGTGCCTGGACGGACGCCCTGAAGCACCGGGTGGGACTCATCGAACTGGAGGACATCGCCGCGGTCCGCGAGTGGGCCGTCACCTCCGGCCTCGCCGACCCCGACCGCCTCGTCCTCACGGGCGGTTCCTGGGGCGGCTACCTCACCCTTCTCGGGCTCGGCGTCCAGCCCGACGCGTGGACCCTGGGCATCGCGGCGGTGCCCGTCGCCGACTACGTCACGGCGTACCACGACGAGATGGAAGCGCTGAAGGCGATGGACCGCACCCTCCTCGGCGGCACCCCCGAGGAGGTCCCCGACCGCTTCGAGGCGTCGTCCCCCCTCACCTACGTCGACCAGGTCAAGGCCCCGGTCTACATCTCGGCCGGCGTCAACGACCCCCGCTGTCCCATCCGCCAGATCGAGAACTACGTCAAGCGCCTGGAGGCGAGGGGAGCGGTGCACGAGGTGTACCGGTACGACGCGGGGCACGGGTCGCTGGTGGTGGACGAGCGCATCAAGCAGGTGCGGTTGGAACTGGAGTTCGCGGAGAGGCACCTGAAGGGGCGGGGGAGCGCCCAGTAGCCCGGGGGGTCTGAGGGCGCGGGGGCGCCCAGTAGCTCGGGGGGCAGGGGTGGTGTGGCGGCTGCGGGTGCGCGGTGGCCGATCGCGCAGTTCCCCGCGCCCCTTGGGGGGTGCTTGCTGTCCGCGGGCAGTCGTGCCGCCTGGGGCGGCACGGGTGGGCGCGGGCGGCACCCCGCTGCGCCGGGTTGCGCGAACGCCCCGGCCCCTGCACCGGCGCCGGGCACCTTGTGACGCCGAGCCGTAGAGAGACACCGCTCGGAGTCACGCCCCCGCCCGCTCCCTCCCCCTCCGCCCCAGCAACTCCGCAAGCCCCCGCCGAGTCGCCGCCAACACCACCCGATCCCCAGGCCCGAGCACATACCCAGGAGGCAGATCCCACACCAGCCCCGAGGCAGACGCCCCGTCCTCCTCCACACTCTCGCCCTCCCCCCGCGCCGTGTTGAGCGCCAGCACCCGCCACGCCCCGGCCCGAAACGCCTCCCCCACCGTCCGCCCCTCCAACTGCGGATGCCCGGCCACATCCACCTCCGCGAACAGCAACACCCGCCGCTCCACCGGAATCGCCCCCAGAATCTGCCGCCCCATCATCGCCCCGGCGAACGCGGGCGCCGCCAGATGCGACACACTCCGGCTCCGCGTCAGGGCGAACGGATGCGCGGCCCGCAGGGTCCGGTACACCGCGGTCGCGAAGTCGTCGTCGTACAGCCGCAGCACCACCCGCAGATCGGGCCGCACGGACCGGGCGTACAGCGAGGCCTCCAGATTCGTGGTGTCCGCACTGGTCAACGCCAGCAACGCATGCGCCCGATGGATCTTCGCGGCCTCCAGCACCCCTTCCTGCGTGACGTCCCCGAGCACCACCGGCACCCGCAGCCGCCGCGCCGTGGCCATGCCTCGCGCCTCCGGATCGGACTCGACGCACACCACGGGAATGTGCAGCTCGCGCAGCCGCGTCAGCACCCGCGTCCCGATCTTGCCGAGTCCGAGCAGCACCACGTGCCCCCCGAGCCCCCGCGGCGGCTTCCGCAGCGTGGAGGCGCTGCGGAACGTGCCCAGCGCCTCCAGCACCGCGGCGAGCAGCACCGGCAGCAGCAGCAACCCCACCAGACCGGACAGCAGTTGCAGGATCTGCCGCCCGGTCGAGGCGTGGTACGCGGGATCGTTGATGCCGAACAGGTCGAGCAGGGTGACGTACGTGGCGTACAGCGGATGCTCACCGGTCACGAACATCAACGCGACGGCGAGCGCCAGCACACACCCCACCAGCCCCGCCAGCGACCACCGCAGCCGCCGCGAGAACAACGAGGCGAACGGCGGCACACCGCCCCGCCCCGCGGGCAGCGACGGCCCCGAGTACGCCACCTGCTCCAGGACCACCGTCCCGCGCCCGGTCGCCGACGCCACCGCCATCTCGTCCGGCAGCAGTTGCGGCCCGTGCTCCCCGCTCCCCTCCGAACCGTCCGCGCCCGCCGGGTCGTTGCTCGTCGTGGACAGCAGCGCCAGCGTGCACAGCCCCGGATCGGCCACCTCGCCCGGCCGCGGCGGCTGCCGCTCCACGGCCCGCAGCACGAGCCCTTCGGTCTGCACGACCTTGCTGGTGCCGACGAGCGCCGTGGCGGCCAGCGCGGGGGCGGCCGTGTCGGCGTCGGACAGCACGGTCGTCGACGCGTCCAGTCCCGCACCCGGCCCCGCCCCGGAGGCCACCGCCGCCGTCTGGTCGAGCAGTTCCTCGATGTGCTGCCCCAACCGCCGGTTGTAGAGCCGCAGTACGAGTCGCAGGCTGGGGTTGAGGCGGCGGGCGGTGAGGGCGGCGCGGATGTTGGTCTCGTCGTCGTCGTACACGAGCGCCAGCGCCGCCGCCCGGTCGGCACCCACCTCGGTGAGCACCGCCTCGGTGACCTCAGCGGCCTCCACGACCTGCTCGTTCGCGGCCGGTTCGGCGCCGCCCGTGCCCGCCCGGTTGACGGCAGCGCTGACCCGGTCGAACAGCGCCGCGGAGGCGGCCCGGGCCCGTCCGACCACCGGCTGCCGCACCCGGCGCCCCGAGGGTGGCACGACGAGCGTGACCTGTTCTCCGTAGACGCCTCGGAGTTCGGCGGCCAGCCGGTGCGCGAGCCCGTCGTCACCGCACACGATCATGTGCGTGGCCGGATCACCTGGCTGACCTTGGTTCGGAACGCTCCCCACAAGGGAGAAGACTGCCTCACCCGGACGGCTGGTTTCCAGAAGGAACAGCGGGGACTGAACGCCCGCCGTGCCCCGGCCGTAGGGAAGGGGAGGCAATGCCCGTGCGCACGACCGGAGGTACCGGGCCGGTGGCCACCACGAAACCCGCCCCGCAGGAGACCGAAGAGAACGACGAGACCGACGGGACCGCCGGGACCCACTCGCCCCACGAGATCGCGGCGACGAAGTCACCGGCCAACCGCCCGGAAGACGGCCGGCACCTCAACCCGGCCCTCCTGCTCACCCTCCTCCTGCTCACGGCCGTGATGCTCCAGGACACCATCCGCGGCGCCCTGTCGGCACCGGTGATGCAGAGCTGGATGACGGTGTTCGTCGCGGTCATGGTCCAGGCCCTGCCGTTCCTGGTGCTCGGTGTGCTGCTGTCGGCGGCGATCGCGGTGTTCGTACCGCCGTCCTTCTTCGCCAGGGCCCTGCCGAAACACCCGGCCCTCGCGGTCCCGGTCGCGGGCGTGGCGGGCGCGGTCCTGCCGGGCTGCGAGTGCGCCTCGGTGCCGGTCGCCGGAGCCCTGGTCCGCCGAGGGGTCACCCCGGCCGCCGCCCTGGCCTTCCTCCTCTCCGCACCGGCCATCAACCCGATCGTGCTGACGGCGACGGCCGTGGCCTTCCCCGGCAACCCGGAGATGGTCCTGGCCCGCTTCGTCGCGAGCCTGCTGGTGGCCTGCGCGATGGGCTGGCTCTGGCACCGCCTCGGCCGCACCGACTGGCTGCGGCCCCCGGCCAGGTCCTCGTACGAAGGCCAAAGCAAGGGGGCGGCGTTCTGGGGCTCGGTGCGGCACGACGTGATGCACGCGGGCGGGTTCCTGGTGGTCGGCGCGATGGCCGCGGCCACCCTCAAGGCGGTCGTACCGGAGGACTGGCTGCAAGCGGCGGCAGGCAACCCCCTGTTCTCGATCCTGGCCCTCGCGGCACTCGCCGTCCTGTTGTCCATCTGCTCGGAGGCGGACGCGTTCGTGGCGGCGTCCCTCACCCAGTTCTCGCTGACGGCCCGTCTGACGTTCCTGGTCGTGGGCCCGATGATCGACCTGAAGCTCTTCGCGATGCAGGCGGGCACCTTCGGCCGCGCCTTCGCCCTGCGCTTCGCCCCCGCGACCTTCGCCCTGGCCGTCGTCGTGTCGGCCCTGACCGGAACGGTCCTGCTGTGAACCGCCTGGCCCAGTCGGCCCTCCTGTTCCTGCTCGGCGCGACCCTGCTGCACGCCGGCACGACCGACCTCTACCTCCGCTACGTCAAGTCGGGCCTGCGCCCGCTGGTCCTGCTCGCGGGCGCCGTCCTCATCGCGACGGCGGCGGCGACGCTCTGGTACGAACGCCGCAGCACACCCGGACACGCGCACCACGAGCACCACCACGAGCCCCGCATCTCCTGGCTGCTCGCCCTCCCCGTCCTGGCCCTGATCCTGGTCGCCCCACCGGCCCTCGGCTCCTACAGCGCCTCCCACACGGGCACGGCCCTCACAAAACCCTTCGGCTTCCCGGGCCTCCCCGAGGGCGACGCCCCTCTCCGCCTCGGCGTGGCCGACTACGCGGGCCGAGCCGTCTACGACAACGGCCGTTCCCTCCACGACCGCGAGCTGAAAATCACCGGCTTCGTCACGCTGGACCGCTCAGGCGCCCCCTACCTGGTCCGCATGGGCCTCAACTGCTGCGCCGCCGACGCCCAGCCGGTCAAGATCGCCCTGACCGGCAACGTCCCCCCGGTCCTCGCCCCGGACACCTGGCTGGAGGTCACCGGCCGGTACACGCCCCGCCGGACCAAGGACCCGGTCAACGACGGCCCGATCCCCTACGTCGAGGTCACCCGCGCCCGCCCCGTCCCCACACCGCACGACCCGTACGACGAGACGTGGAACACCTGACGCCCGGCGTGGCCCGGCCCTTTCTGGGTACCCGGGAAAGCCGCTGATCAGCGGATGATCGAGTGGTGATCGGCGAGGGGGAGGGGAACCCATGACCACACTCGAAGGCGAACGCACGACGGCGGAAGCGACGAACCGGGAGCTCCTGACCGAGGCCCGCGAGGAACTCGCCAAGGCCGACAGCCGCGCCGAACTGATCTTGGCCGTCCTCGGCGCGGCCCTGACCGCCCTGCTCGGCGCGATGACGGTCGGCGTCATCACACCCGCCCAGTACGCCGTGCTCCCCCAACTCCTGCTCTGGACCGGCTGCGCCGCCTGCGCCCCGTCCCTCGTCCTCCTGAGCCTGGCCGCGAGGCCCCGCCCGGACACCGGCGACCAGGCCCGCCCGGAGATCCTGTCCCGCACGGCCTGGCTCAAGTACCGCTGGATCCGCCACGCCATGGCCTGGGGCGCGGCCTTCCTCACTCTCACCCTGGCGGGGACGCTGGCCGGGCTGCTGTCCTAGGGGCGACGCCCCGCGGTAACGGGGTGGACGAGGCTGAGTACGCTGCTGAAAGGGTGCGCGCCCCTTCGGCCGCGCCCGACAGCCACGTCGGATCCCTCATCGGAGGCCCAGCCCCGTGCGACCGTTCCGCCTGACCGGCCCCGCCTCCCCGGCGTCCGGCGCGCTGCGCGGGTTGCGGGCCGGTGTGCTGGCGGTGCTGTGCGTGCTGCTGCCGCTGACGGGACACGTCCTGAGCCGGTGTCATGCTCCCCGTTGGATGGTGGTCGCTGCGATCGCGGCCGTCGCCGTGCCAGCCGCAGCGGTCCTGACCCGTCGAAGGCTCACGGACACCCAAGTGGCCGGCGCCCTCACCGCCGCACAGATCACCTCCCACCTCGCCTACACGCTCCCCGGCGCCTGCCACGCGGCCTGGGCGGAGCACGGTCCCGACGCGAGTCCGCCCACCGGGATCCTGCTGGCCGGCCACCTGATCACCATGCTCCTCACCGCCCGCCTCCTGGGCGTGACCGAGCAACTGCTCTGGCAGGCCGCGTCGTTGCCGACCGTCGTACGCCGCCTGCTGCTGCTCCTCCTGCTCCGGCCGCTGCTCCGCTGTCCCCACGGCACCACCGGCCCACGCGTCCACGCCCGCGAGAACACGACACCCCTGCGATCGACCGTGCCGGCCCGCCTGCCCGAGGGCCGGGCACCCCCACCCCGCGAGCGCGCGCCCTTCCCCCTTCTCCGGCCGTTGCCGACCGGCGGTCTCCTCCTGCCCTGACGGGCGTGACGCGAGGCGGTCGGTCCGACGCGATCGGCCACCGCCCCCGCACCGAGGAAGACCCATGAACAAACTCAAGAAAAACCTGATCGTCGCCGCCGTACTCCTGGCCGGCTTCGCCGCGGCGCTCGGCTCCTACCTGCTCCTCGCCCCCGACGACAAGGGCGGCAGCGGCGCCCTGGACGCACTCCCCGCCGCCGATGCCAAGCATGTACGCGACTCCAGCCACCGCCTCACCGCCCCGAAGAAGAGCGAACTGACCGTCGTCGAATTCCTCGACTTCGAATGCGAGGCGTGCGGCGCGTACTACCCGGTCGTCGAGAAGCTCCGCGAGGAGTACGGCGACCGCGTCACCTTCGTCGCCCGCTACTTCCCCATGCCCGGCCACCGCAACGGCGAACTCTCCGCCCGCACCGCCGAGGCCGCGGCCCGTCAGGGCAAGTTCGAGGAGATGTACAACAAGCTGTTCACCACGCAGAAGGAGTGGGGCGAGTCCCAGGACTGGAAACAGGACGTCTTCCGCGGCTACGCCAAGGACCTCGGCCTGAACATGCGGAAGTTCGACACGGCCCTCGCCGACCCCGACCTGGCCGGCCGAGTCCAGTCCGACCAGCGCGACGGCCTCGCCCTGGGCGTACAGGGCACCCCGACGTTCTTCCTCGACGGCGAACGAATCAGCAACCCGGGTTCGTACGAGGAGTTCAGGGCACTGATCGAGGACCGGTTGTCCGACTGACCTGGTGTTGGGGGCCGGTCAAGGCCAGGTGCGCTCGATCCGGTCGTGTCGTACGGCGTAGGCCGCCGGACCGCCCTTCTCTACGGCCCGGTGGATCGCGTCCCGGCGCCCAGCGAGCCGGTCGACCATCTCTGCGCTGCGAAGCTGCTGGTTGTCCAGGTAGAACAGGACGGCCTCGCGTTCCAGAACGGGACGGATCTCGAGGTCCCGGGTCTTGATCCGCCCGTCCTTGGACAACGGGACCCAGGAACGGTCGAGACCGTGAGTGATCCACTCCTCATCGGGGACGTCCTGTCCGTCGTCCGGAAAGACGTCCCCGATGCGGTGAACCGTCCACCCGCACGCTCGCAGCCCCTCCGCCACACGACGCCCGAGATTCCGGTCGAGGAAGAACTCAGGCGACAAGGTGCACCACGGCCTGGCAGAGCGCGTCCACCTGCTCAGGCGTCATGTCGTAGTCGTACGCGATGTCCTCGACGGTCTCCCCGGCCTCCCAAAGGTCGGTGATGGCCTGGACCGTGACGCGGTTGGAGGCCACCACAGGGAGACCGTGGCCGAACCTGGGGTCGATCACGACGGGGACGGAGTCCGGGTACTGCCTCAGACGCAGGCTGGAGGGGAAATCGTCGCCCGGCTCCCAGGTGAGGTAGCGGAGGTAGTCGGAGACCACCTCCTGGATGGGGACCTGGCCGTCGCGCGCTCTGCGGAGATCTCCCAAACCGTGCTCGATGAAAATGTCCACGCCATCCGTGGCGATCCGCTGGGACACAAGACCATAGGGGGTGTCGAAGGCGTCCCGTACGGCGGCAGCCGCCTGCCTGATCTCGCTCATACGGAGCCCCAGGGAACGCAGGGAACGCAGTACGTGCGCCTCGGCCACCGCGATGAACGGCACCGAAGGCTGTCCCTTCCGCACCGGCTCGACCTGGTGGACCAGCGGTGCTCCGGCGGCCCTGCCCTTGAGCCACGAGGTGAGAGTCGACTGCGGAATTTCGAGGTAGGAGGCTGTTTCCGTGGGCGTCAGAAGTCCGTCCGTGAATCTGTCGACCATGCCCCACCTCCTCCTGACACCGGGCTTTGCATCGTGCCACATCAAGCCTCCCACCTGCGGGTGGACCGCACACCCAGTCATCGGCTCAGCCGACCGCAGGAAGCCGGCCCGGAGACCGGCAGTCCCGGCAGCGGCCGGGTTCCGCCGCTCGGAACCCCCGGTCGCAGCCGTCGCAGTTCCACATGGGGACGACCGCCGCACGCACCGTGGACTCAACGCTTCTGACGGGTGAGGGCAGGGGAGTCTCCTTGAGCCGGTAACCGAGGATGCCGGCGGGACGGGCCAGGAAACGGTCCGGGAGCCCGGTGGTGAGGTGCTCCGTGACCTGTGTCGGCAAGAGCCCTGCCGCGAGCCACCGACTGACGGCCGGGGCGAGGCGAGCGGCTTCCTGCGTGGACAGGACGAGGCGGGAGTCGACCTGGCGCAGGGCGGCGAGTACGGCGACGGCGCGAGGGTCCGCGTCGGAGAGCGGGACCGGCACCTCTGGCTCTGCTTCTGTCTCTGCCTCTGCCAGGACGGGCGCTGTAGCGGCGGGCTGCTTCCGGGGCCGGGGCGGTTTCGGCGGCTCGGGTGGCTCGTCGTCGGAGGCGCCGCCGGGTACGTCGTAGAAGAACGTCCGGGTACGCACCTGCCCGGTGGGCGTTCGCTCGCGGCGCCGTTCCAGATACCCGGCCGCTTCGAGCTCCCTGAGCGCCCGCGAGATGAGGATCTCCCCCTCGCTGAAGTGCTCGCACAGGGCGGCGATGCTCACCGGGGAGCCGTCGGGCAGGGAGGAGATGTACGCCGCGACGCCGACCGTGACGGCGCTGCCGCGTCGCTGGGCGAGGGCGTTGGAGAGCACGGTGAAGTCGGCGGTCAGCCGGGTGCGTACGTGGATCACGCCGGTGGTCGGAGCTCCGGCGGCAGCGCGCAGGCGCGCGTTAGACTGCGAGTCATCCATCGGGAAGGTTGCTTCTTCCTGATCGGTCAGGCCCTCGATCGGGATGCCAGTCCCGGCCGGGGGCCGTATCTGTTTGCGGTTGTCGCGGCGAACGTAACGGCCCGTTACCCGCCGCTGCAAGCCGGTCACTCGGACGGGTGACGCGGGCCGCCTGACCGGGGAGGGTGGGTGGGCGGGTAGTTCTTTCCCCCGGTTCTTCAGGGAGGTCAGCGGCTCGCCGGACCCTCGCGGACAAGGGCCCGGCGAGTCGACGTCAGGCCTTCAGCCCGCCTATGAAGGCGGTCCAGGACGCGGCTTCGAAGCAGAGCGCCGGGCCGTGGGGAGCTTTGCTGTCACGGACGGGGACGACGGACGCCTGGAAGCGGTCGGCCACCTCCACGCAGTCGCCCCCCGCCTGATTGCTGTAGCTGCTCCTGCGCCAGACGACGCCGTTCAGATCGGGACGGGAGATTCGAGCCACGGTAGTTGCCCTCCAACGTGGACCGGATCATGTCGAGTGACATGAGCGGGGGCAGGGCTGCCGCCCGTAGCCGATCGTAAATCACCCTGTAGCGGCTCACGTTGGCCGGATCCTCGATGAGTTGGCCGTAGTCCGAACCTTCTGTGTAGGCCACTTCCGAGCCGTCCGGCAGGATCAGGATCGTCAGCGAGCCGCCCATCGCCTCGTGCCCGCCTTGGTCGAACGGCAGAACCTGCACGGTGATGTGGCGCTCCGCTGCAGCGTCAAGCAGCCGTGCCAACTGCTTCCGCATCACGGCATGGCCGCCGATCGGACGCCTCAGTACCGCTTCGTCCAGGATCACCCAGAGCTCCGGCCGGTCGGTCGCACTCAGCCGTTCCTGCCGTCCCATACGGGCTGCAACCCGTTCCTCCCACTGCTCTTCGCCGTCCAACAGAGCGTCCAGGCCGAGAACGGCACGTGCATAGTCCTCTGTCTGCAACAGACCGGGCACCACATGAGCGGCGTACTGCCAAATGTTCGCCGCCCGCTCCGAGTACTCCATGAACCTACGCGACCAGTCCGGAAACGCCTCCCGATACACGTAAGGCCACAACTCCACCAGCAGGTCGTCCGCGCCAAGAGCGGCATCCAGCGCACGCGCCAACTCCAGCGTCGGCTTCGCTCCGGACGCCCGCTCGATCTGCGTGATCCGAGTACTCACCACGTGCGTGCGGTCACCGAGTTCGGCCTGGGTCAGGCCGGCCGCCGTACGGAGCCTGCGAACCCTCGCTCCGAACAGGGCCGCCATCGACGCACTGGGGTCAATTCCATTGGCCAAAGCGTCACTTCCGTTCCTTACGGACTGAAAAGTAAGCCTGTGTCACCTGTCGAGCGTAGGGCGATCAGACCACTCTTGAGCACGGAACGTGACGACTCATGCACCGCACGGAATACCTCAAGCTCGACGCGCAAGGACGGACAAGCCGTGACGCCAGGAACGACCACCCCCGAACTCCGCTCATTCGCAGCGCAGTTCGCCTCCTCACCGCGAGGCGCGCAGCTCGCCCGCCGCCTCGCCGTCCGGCGCATGGAGGAGTGGGGCCACCCGCCGGAGTCCGACGCGTCCTGCACGGTCGCCCTCGTCGTCGCCGAACTCGCGGCGAACGCCGTACAGCACGGCAGAGTCCCCGGCCACGACTTCAGCCTCCGCCTCACCCTCGACGCGGCGACGGGCCTGACCCGCATCGAGGTCGCGGACGCCGCCACCACGAAGCGCCCACCCACGGCCCCACCCTCCTCGCACCCCGAGGGCGAGTCCGGCCGGGGACTGCTCCTGGTCGATGTGCTGGCCGTGCGCTGGGGGACGGAGCCTCGTAGGCCCGTCGGTAAAACGGTATGGGCAGAGGTGGCCGTCTCCTCGTGATGCCTCAGCGCGCCGGCGCGCACGGACGCAGGACCATGACTGAGTCCTCCAAGGCCGCCACCATGGCGAAGGGGAACCGGTCGAGCTCAAGGCAGAGCTCCACGTCATCAGGATGAACTCCTTGACGTACCCCCTCCGCCAGCTCGGCGGCGGCACGCGACTTGGCGGCACGCCGGAGAAACTCAGCTGCCTCCGTCCCGGCCCCGGCGGCCCTCTGAGCGATGTACTCGGCGCACGCCAGATCTTCATCGGCTCGCCCATCCTCGCCGGTGACGACGAACGTGGCGCTGTCACACTCACGTGCCCGCAAGAGCCGAGCCGTCGCCTCCGCCACCACGAAGCCGGCGCACAGCACCAGCGACGCCTCCTTGACCGCAAGGGCACCTACCGTCCCCGCCGTGGTCTTCTGCACCACGGTCCGTCCGCCGAGGTCAACAGATCGCAGCAGCCCCGGCGAGTTGACGGCGTCGAACCCGACCGCGGGCGGACCGTCCTTGAGCGCCACCCAGTCCGGGTGACGAGCCTTGAGCGCCAGGGCCTCCTCCAGCGACTCAGCGAGAACGATCTTTTCCGCCCCCTGGGAAAAGGCCCAGGCAGCCACCGTGAAAGCACGCATGACATCGACCACGACCGCCACGGACGGAACTTCGACCAGCTCAGCGATACCAAGGAAGCGAGCGTCCATCCACTCATGATCGCCCATGCCCGACCCGAGACGCACGGACAGTGAGGTGACAATTCCAATCCGGCCATGGCCGACTCGCGCCCTTCTGCCGCCGCCTCAGGCTGCTCAGACTGCCGTACACGGAACTCTGGGGGAGGGGCTTCGATCGTGGCGGGGCGTAGACGTGGTGGGGCGGCTGCCCGCAGGAGGCGGGCGGCGCGGCTGAAGGCGCTGGCGGTCGGCGGCGGTGTGGTGCTGGTCCTGCTGGTGGTGTTCTGGTCGTCCGTGTGGCCGTACATCGCGGGTGCATTGGGCCTCGGTGGCGTCGGTGCGGCGGGTTGGTGGCTGTGGCGAACGGACCGGCTCGTGCGCGGCCGGGACCGTGTCTGGCGGCAGGAAGAGGCGGTGAAGGCAGGGCACCGGACTCTCGCCGAGGTGGACGCGATGACAGGCACCGAGTTCGAGGATCTGGTCGCAAGCCTGTGCCGACGGGACGGCTGCACGCAGGTGCGGCGGGTGGGCGGTGCGAACGACAACGGCGCCGACGTCGTCGGCTGTCTCCCGGACGGGCGGACCATGGTGATCCAGTGCAAGCGCTATGCGCCGAGCAGCACGATCGCGAGTCGCGAGTTACGCGATCTGCTCGGTGCCAAGGTGCACTTCGGGGCCGACCTGGCGGTGTTCGTGACGACCACGCGCTTCAGCCGGCCGTCCGAGAGGTTCGCTGTTCAGCACGGCATCCTCGCGGTGCACCGCGATCACCTTGGCATGTGGAACAACGGGGCCTCCCTGATGGCCATGAGCGAGGTGAACGGCAGAGGACAGGGAGACCCCCGGCACCGGGCGCGCTGGAAGCGCGCGTACGGGAGATGACCGGCCTCGCCCCGTCGCCCGGGGTGTCCCTGCGAAGATCGGCCGCGTGACATACGTAGTGACCGTGGACACCCGCATCCCGGAGCACACTCCGGAGATGGACCCGCTTCAGCGCGCCGGCGCCGTGGCGCTCATCGAGGACGGCTTCGACTCGGTCGAGGCCATCGAGGGGCCCGGCGACGGCGGGGAGGCCGAACTCCTCGACGCCATCGTGGCCGTCCATCCGGGCGGAGCACTCCTGAAGGTGTTCGTGGATGCCTCGGCCCTGGAACTCGCCGAGGAGGCGGTGCGGCTGGTCGTGAGCGAACTGCTGGAACAGTCCGAGCTGTTGGCCGACTGGCGGATCGCGCGATGCGAGGTCGAACTGCATCCGGAACTCGCCCAGGAGAGCCTCGACGCCGCCGACGGTCCCGATGCCCCGCCCGACGACCCGGCCGACCGCAAGGCCCGCCACAGCGAGCGTCCCACGACCGAGGACGAACCCGAGGAGGGCAAGGAGAGCCACGGCGCCGAGGCGGTTCGCGATCACATGCTGACCCTGGCAGCCGAGCTGCGCTCCTTCCCGCCCACGATGTTCGGCACCTCACCGGAGGACGCCAAACTCGCCGCCGGTGCCTTGGTGTACACGATGAACGTCCTGGTGGACGAGCTGTTCCAAGACGTACAGACGCTGACGGAGGAGGGCACCAGCGCCGCGGAATGCAACGAGCCCCTGTGGCACTTCGAGGACCTACCCGAGCGATACGCCCTCCAGTACGACGCCCGATTCGCCCGCCGCTTCCTGGTGACGGTGATCGCGATGACCACCCGCTTCACGAACGGCAGCTTCCAGCAGTTGAGCTGCGTCGCCGAGGAACTCGCGCTGAGGCTGCTGCTGCATGAGACGAACGTGACCCTGGAGACCTACGGGCTGCTCGACGACGGCGTCTCGGCCGCACTCGAGACGTTCGCCGGCAACGTCTACGAGGACATGGACCACGAGTGGCTCTACGACGACTCCATGGACGGCATCGACGAGAGCGACGCCGGACCGGCCCTCGGCGTCGCGCCCATGGCGTTCAGGACCTGGTTCACCCCGTTCGAGGAGGGCAGCTACGTCCACCCGTCCGCGGCTGGTGAAAACCGCTGGGCGGACCACGACGGCCACTGCTAACGTTCCGGAGGCCGTGCCGGAGAACGAGGAGGTGGTACCCGTGAACGCAGAATCGACATGGGTGCTCCCCTCCGGGGTCACGGTCGGGCGATAGGTCGTCGTCCGGGAGCGCCGTTCAGCAGCGCTCCGAAAGGTACGACCATGCAATTCACTTCTGAGCAGCGCCTCGACGCCGGCGTGCTCGAGCGCGCATTCACCCTCGATGACATCCCCGGCATCCTGTGGACGCCCGCATCCGCGTCCGCATCCGCACCGGTCCCGCTGATCCTGCTCGGCCACCCCACGCTCGGACTGCACAAGATGTACCCCCGGCTGATGGCCCGGGCCAGGCACGCCGCGGCGGACGGCTTCGCCGCGGCCACCATCGAGCTCCCCGGGAGCGGCGACCGGCCCCGCTGGCCCGCCGCCGAGCAGGCACGCGACGACCTGCGCCGGGCTGTGCAAGCCGGCGAGCCGGTCAGCGACGAGATCATCGACGCCCTCATCCTCCCGCTCGTCGACAAGGCGGTCCCGGAATGGCAGGCCGCCCTTGACGCCCTTCTCTCCCTGCCCGAGATCGGCGGCCCGGTCGGGTACTCGGGGGGAGTGATCTCCATCGGGGTCCGGCTGGCGGTGGTCGAGCCGCGCATCGTGGCCGCCGGCCTCTTCGCCGGGAGTTTCGTGCCTCGCGCCATGTTCGAGGAGGCCCGCCGGGTCACCATTCCGCTGCACGTCCTGCTGCAGTGGGACGACGAAGGCAACGACCGGCAGGCGGCCCTGGACCTGTTCGACGCCTTCGGCTCCAAGGAGAAGACGCTGCACGCCAACATGGGCGGGCACACCGGCGTCCCGCAGTTCGCAGGGGAGGACGCGGCCAGGTTCTTCGCCCGGCATCTGCGCTAGCCGCGAACCGGCCCTACCGTGAGGCACGGGCCTGAGACGCGCGTGTCAGGCGTCATCCCTCGGTCGAGATGATCTCCTCGGGCCGCTGCCTGGTAGCGAGGGTCAGTGGCGAGATGGATTACGTGACCGACCCGGTGCTTCGCCCGCGGTTAGTGAAGTCCACTTCGCCCCAAGGATTTCGCCTGTGCCACGTGCGGCGTGCTGGTAGTAGTCGAGCACACAGACGCTGTCGGCGTGGAACCCTCCTGTATCCGTGGCCGATGTCTACGTCGGTTTGGAGGGTGACGTGGTATTCGAGTTGGTTGAGCTTGTAATGACGGCTCTACCCGTAAGTTGGCGTGAACCCGGTGAACCGTTTCGGATCACTGTGCTAGCGGGAGTGGTCAGCGAGGCTGAGCAGCAGATGAGCCGACTCCGGCCGCAGATGGTCAGAGTGAGCGCCCGCCGGGTTGAGCTTGCGGCCCCGTATGAAGTAGTCGCTGGCGTCGAGGTTGACGAAGCGATGCTCCAGAGTCTGGCGAGGATAGCGTCGGTGCGCAGGGAGGAGTCGGGCGTTGAAGAGGGGGGCTGGGGCAACGCCGATGCCGGAGTGACCGATGCCGGGGCTGCGTTCGGCGCGAAGGTGCCAAAAGCCGGTGGCTCGGTCGTGGCGTGAGTGCGTGGCGACGACAGGACCGCGAAGCGGGGCGTTGGCGAGGGAGGGGAACAGTGTGGTGAACGCGTCGCGTGGGGCGGCCATCTGGAAGAGCAACATGCTGTCAGCGGTAAACGGCCGTCCCGGCACGGCGGGGAGCCCCCAGCCGAGTGTGTCAGCGTTGTTGAGCGTGGCATCCCCCGCCCATTGCACGGCCTCGCATAGGAAACGGCATCCGAATGAGTGTCCGATCAGATGGAGGTATTGCCCGTCCCGGTTGGCCAGTACGGCTGCACTACCCGGGTCGGGGCGCTCTGTGTCCAGGTAGCCGAGTAAGCGCCCGATGATGTGAGCAGCATGCCCCTCGGTGCCCATGGCGTGGGCCCGGTTTCGGATCCTGCGGTAGCCGCCGGGCGTGACCAGGCTGGATGACGGCCAGCGGACCACCACGGTCCAAGGGGCGAATGCCCTGGTGGACTCGCCCAGCCGATGGTAGAGGCCACTCGCGGCATGAAGCTGGCGTTCGGCGAGGTCGAGCAGCCGGGCAGCGGCTCGGCGGGCGGACTCCGGCGAGGTCTGCCAGCCGTGCACGTACACAACAATGTCCGTCGCCCAGATTGGCGGGGCGAGGAACTCGGCGAAGTAACTGGGAAGCCGGTGTTCGGCGACAGGGCGCCCGGTCTCCGCGTCGAGCAGCCAGCCGGTGTCGTCCAAGTCAAAAGTCGTAATCACCTGAGACCCGCCTGTACCCGCTCCATGCGGGCGTCCATGCCGCAGTGCAGTGCATAGGCGCAGCCCAACGGGTTGCGATACCTGGCGGCGAATTGGCGTGCCAGATCATGCGAGATCCTTCCGGCAGTGTCCTTGCCGCGTAGGAAGCGGGTGATGAATTCGAGGGCATACTCCGCAGCAAACGCCTGTGGCATCTCGATCTGCGGTCCCAGCACCCCTTGGGCCCCGTACTCGATCAGTCTCCGGCCGAGGAACGCCCGGTCCCCGTCTCCGGCGGGGACACCCCCGTAGCAGGTGTTGAGCATGACGAAGGGGCGAAAGGGGGTCGGGATTTCTCTGTACGGGGCACGCAACTCGTGCACGGTATGTCCGTCGAAGAGCTGGCCGTCGCTGAGCTTGATAGCCAGACGGGGAGGTTCGGACATGTTCGACACGAACTCCGCGTGGCACCAGAAGTACATCAGTTGCTCGTCTAGGTCTTGCTGCTCCAAGGCCCTGACGAGGTCGTCGTACGTCGTCCGCTCGGCGTAGCGCGTCCCCTCGGCGAGGACAGCCGCAACCTCCCGGGCTCGGGTCTTGACGCCTACTTGGGGGTCGTGGTTCAGGCTCACAGCCGCTTGTGCTTCTCGGTTCCACCACCTGAGAAACCGTGAGCCTTCGCTCTTCCGCCACTGCGCGAACCAAGAGCGGCTGTTGGCGGCCCTCCTGAGCGGCCGGTAGGCGAACGAGGGGTAGGCGTCGCCCGTGTGCTCGATCTGATGGCGGTGGCCGAGGAAACGGGCGAACAGGCCGTCGAGGGACTGCGAGTCCTCCGGCTCCAGGCAGAGCATGGGCCAGGGTAGGTGCAGCACGTCAGAGTCGAACCGTATGCGGAGACCCTCGTTGCGAGATAGGACGTCGCTCAGGTAGGTGCGGAACCACACAGTGGGCCGGTCGTCCCCGCCTAGAAGGTCGTTGAAGAGGAGAGACGCCCCGCTGCGGGTGAGTTCGGTGAGCACCTTCCGCAAGTCTTCCTCTGGCTCGCCGCTCAGATCGGCGGACGAGGCGTATGGCCGTTGCCGCCCGATCAACGCCCGCCCCTGGCCGTCGACGGGCTGGTGGTCGACCAGAACCTCCTTCCACCGTCCGCGCAGCCGGGCGGCCGCGGCCCGAATTCCGTGGGGACTGGCTGCCAGGTCGGCTCGATGCTCCCCGATGCGCAGGGCTTGCAGGGCAGGGCCGGACATTCGAGCGCGGATCCGGTCGCCCCGGATCAGGTCGAGGGAAACCCGCAGGTCAGGTTCAGAGGTCTCCAGGTGGGGGAGTCGACGGAACCCGTCACTGGGGTTCTGGACAATGCGGACAGGGAGCTGCGTCGGCACGGATCAGGGCCTCCGGTACGCGGTTTCAGTCCGCCGGGGAGCGGTGCCGGGAGCCCGCAGGGGAGCAGCGCCAGCAGTGCGGTGGTCGGATGTCGTCTCTGTGATGTTCAGCTCCGTCTCGACCTGCTGCAAAGCGGTGCCGCTGGCGTGGTCGTACAACGTGAAGCGGATCACGTGGTTGCCCGGACGGTGCGGCGTGAAGGTGAATTCGGTGACGCCGGGGTGGGTGTGGCGTGCAGCAGCCGGCAACACGTCGCCAGGTGTTCGGGGGATCGCAACGATGTCCAGGGTGACGGGGGAACGTGGGGCAGCCCAGGGATGGGCCGAGCCGGGAGCGAGCGAGAGACTGATGCGGGTGGCATCGTCAGCGAGTTCGAGCCGAACGTCGACCTGGGTGGGGTCGAATGTGGTTGCTTGGTTGGCTTCAGAGCCTAAGGCCGCCTTACCTCGCAGTCCCTGCCCATGGGTTTGGACCGAGGTCGTGCGGCGGCGCCGGTAGCGCGGTGGCATGAATGCCTCGGCCCAGCGCGGGACGCGCGGGGTGAAGCGGGGCATCAGGAGCAGGATCAGTCCGATCGCACTGAGGACCACGATGCCGAGCGCGATCCACTTGGACCCAGATTTGACGGAGTAGGCGAGCGTGCCGAAGGCGATCAGCGCGTACCAGAAGTACATGATCAGCACCGCGCCGCTGTGCGAGTGGCCGATCTCTAGGAGGCGGTGGTGCAGATGGCCGCGGTCGGCGGCGAACGGCGACTGTCCGCGCCAGGTGCGGCGGACGATCGCCAGTACCAGGTCGGCGGCTGGGATCGTGATGATCGTCAGGGGCAGCAGGAGCGGGATGTAGACCGGCACCGTCTGGTGCACGGCCGCCTTCTCGGAGCCGGCGAACAGCTTCAACGCGTCCGGGTCGACCTGACCGGTGATGGAGATGGCGCCGACGGCGAGGACCAGGCCGATCAGCATCGAGCCTGAGTCGCCCATGAAGATGCGCGCCGGGTGCATGTTGTGCGGCAGGAAGCCGAGGCACACGCCCATCAGGATCGCCGCGAATAGGGTGGCCGGGGCGGCGGCCTCGATGCCGTACGACACCCAGACCCGGTAGGCGTAAAGGAAGAACGCGGCGGACGCGATGCACACCATGCCGGCTGCGAGTCCGTCGAGTCCGTCGACGAAGGTGACCGCGTTGATGGTGATGACGATCAGCGCCACCGTCAGCAGGGTGCCCTGCCACTGGGTCAGCGTAACGATGCCGACGCCCGGAATCGGCAGCCATTGGATCGTCAGACCCTGTACGACCATGACGCCGGCGGCGATCGCCTGCCCGCCGAGCTTGATCAGGGTGCCGATCTCGAACTTGTCGTCCAGGACGCCGATCAGCCAGATGAGCGCCGCTCCGGAGAACAGCGCCCGTGGTTCGTTGGACTTCTCGAAGACTGCGCTGAGGATGGTGAGGTGGTCGGCGACCAGCAGGCCCGCGCACAGGCCGAAGAACATCGCGATTCCGCCAAGCCGCGGAGCGGGTTCCCGGTGCACGTCGCGTGCCCGGATCGCCGGCAGCGCACCGGCCTTGATCGCGAACTTCCGTACCGGCCCTGTCGACAGGTAGGTGACAGCCGCCGCCACACATAGGCTCAGCAGGTACTCACCCACACTTGCCTCTCAGTCGATTCAGGCTGAAACGTGGCCCGATGTGTTGCCTCTCGCAAGAGGAATCGCGCCGTGTTTCTGTCAGTCGACGCACGGCCTCGGCTTGCACGCCCAGCACCGTACTGGCCACTCCGGTCCGTTTCTTCCCAGTTCAGACGTCGAGCTCTTCGAACAGTGTGACGCATCGCTGCAGCTCGTGATCATGGTTCGGCAGCGCTCGCTGCGTGTCGCCGACAGTCGACACAACGCCCCCTGGGGACGGGCGACATACCCAATGCGCCTGATAGCAGGCGCCGAACGGGCGCGCCCCAGACACTGCGTGGGACCCAGGACCTTGAAGTTTGACCATCGACATCACTCACCCCCGTCAACTGGCTCAGTGTCCCAGAGCTCCCCGGCAATCTGCCAGAAGCCGCCGCAGGTCAGCATGACGTCCAACGTTTGCGAGAACGCCTCATACTCGGCCTGACCCAGCAGTGGGAGGCAGCACTCGACGCCCGCCTGGCCCTGTGCGCGACGTCACCGGTGCGCGTTCTCAACGACCTCCTGCGCGCACGCGCGGTCAGGGAACGCACGGGTCCCTTCGATCAGGCGCCGAGACTCTTCCGCTGTACCCGCAGGGAATAGGTCGTTCCTTCCGGGCCGCTACTACTGCCCCAGCCGACGCTGGTGGCGACGTTCCAACCTTGCTGCTCCAGCATCTGCTTGGCGAAGGCGTCCAAGTTTCGGATCTCGCACCCGCACTTCATTGTGAGGCAGATGCTGATGTACGGGCTGCGAGGGTTGGTATTTTTGAAGGCTGTCTCCTCGGTCCACGCCACATCATGGACGTGCTCGCTGAGACCGGTGCGATCCTGATCGTGCTTGATCCCATGTGCCTTGGCGTACTCGTCGAGGTCGTCGATCAGGAAGAGGTCGCTCGACCACTGGCCAGGCCATACGGCGAACAGCCGGGACCTGCCCGCAACGGCCCGTTCATATGCAGCCCGTGAGTCCCCGTGAGTGACTCTGCCGTCCTCATGGACTTCGATGTAGCAGGTCGTCCCTGCCGTATAGGGAAAGTCTCTCCCTGCGGCGGCTGCGCTTCTCGGCTCCACTTGGCCCCCCCCGGCACTGATCGCCATCCTGCGGCGGACGCACCCGGTGGCAACCACAATTCCCGGGCCGCGTACGCGTCGACGTAAGCCACAACATTAGCCACAGGCTCGTTCAAGATCTGGGCTTCACCGCACGATGCGCAGGACCGGCCACTGTTTGGGCTGGCATCCGCTGAACAGGCGGCGCGGAAGCTTGCCTGCGGGTCAGGTGACCTGGATGCCCTCAGGTGAGAGCCGGTGTGCGAGGCGCTGGCCAGCGTCACTGATCGAGGTCGACCAGGACGCACCGGCAACTGGCATCCGAAGTCGTCCGCGAGTGCCTGCACTAGGGCGGCACCGACGCCCCGTGGCGGTAGACGTGCGCCCCCCAGATCAGGATGATGCGCGGGCGCAGGGTGTCGTCCTTGTCGCCGCGCGAGGACCCGTCGATCGGGTCCCAGCGGCGGTCTGGCTGACGTCGTGGGCGGCCAGGTAGCCGATAACCTACCCGTTCGCCTGCCTTTACGAAGATCGGCCATTGGACGTCATGCAGGCTGTCGCGAAAGTAGTGAGGACACATCGTCAGTCGCCGAACAAGCTGTCCTGGACGTACTCGACGACACTCGCCTTCGGGTAGAAGAGGCCCAGCAGCATGAAGGTCCTGGGGTGAGCCGCGATGTTGCCGACGAAGAAGTGGACGGCACGGTCCGGGGTGAAGATGCGGTCGTGCCAGGTACGCCGGAGCTTTTCCTGTACAGCGCCCTCGCCGTACTTGCGCCGGAACTTGCGGTACGACGCACCGGCCTCCCAGTCTTTCAGCGCCATGTCATGCCTGGGGCAGCCAGCGTCCGCACAGCGGAACCGGTAACGGAATTCCAGCGGTACCCACTCAAGCGGGGCCAAGTCCTGCTCCAAAAGGTCCAGTTGCCCGGCCAGTGCTGCCTTGGACTCGGACCAGCGCTCGGCTGCCGTCAGGCGGAAGCTGACATCGGTGGGCCGGAAAACGCCAAGCGAGGTTCCGTACTCCTGTTGATCCCTCTTGATGGCACACAAGGACGGTGCGATGAGAGGCTCGACGTACTTGTACCGCTCCCGCCAGTCGCCACCCGCCGCAACCTCGCCCACGATCCCGAGCGTGTCGAGGTCTGGCCGCAGGCTCTCGGGCCGTGAGTCCCGCCGGCCGTGCGGCTCGACGTCGACCTCGATGATCGAGTACTTGGAGAACTGGGCGTCCTCGGTGAGGAGCCGGAAAGGCACCGGGAAGAGCCGCACGTGCTGAGGTGTCCCCTGATCCAGGCGTATGCCTGCCACACAGCTGGTCTCGCGGTACTTGTTGGAAAGCTCGGGATATGTCTTGACCGTGATCATGATCCGTGCGCGCTGCCGATTCCCCGATCCCATGGGTGCCCCCTCCAGCGATCTCCCGATCCGATTGGAGGAGAGGCATGCGCCATCGGCAAGAGCGCGTGCAGGAGCGAGGGATGAAGTCAGGCCAGGGGAATTACAGGTACGGCGGCCCGTTTGCGGACCGTCTCCAGGACGACTTGCCGGTGGCAGCGGCTTTCGTCCTTCTCGAAGCACAGCACCGCGACCCTGGACTGCCGAGCGTGCTGGGCGAGGCGATCGAGGTCGGACTGGGCCTCCTGGGACCGCAGCACGCCACGGAACCGGGCCCTGCCTACAGCGTGTCGGCCGTCCCAGAACGGTGCTCGGTTGTCCTTGGGATTGCCCAGGCCACGCAGGTGTGTGTACTCGATGCCGGCCTCGGCAAGCGCCTGCCCGAGGCGGGTCTTGCTGAAGCCCTTCTTGCGGCTGATCGGCGTGAGCCGTACGTCCGCCACGACATCGATACGGCTGTCGAGGAGCGAGGCGACGAAGGAGTCGATGTCCCGGCCTTCGTACCCAGCGGACCAGAGGCCGGGAGTGACCTTGGTCTCCCGGAAGAGCTCGTCGAGGGAGATCTCAAGTGCCTCGGCGACCGCGCCGACGGTGAAGAAACCTGGCTGGATTGCTCCCTCGCTCTCCAGACGGGCCAGCGTTCCTGCGGCGATGCCGGCTTCTTTGGCGAGCCGCTCCCGCGTCCACCCACGGGTCTCCCGCAGCGCACGGACCCGCTGGGCGAGCGCTCGGGTGTGGTCGTGGGGACGCGCTGAGTGATGGCTTGCCATGTGTCGTGATCCTAAGGGCGGTTGAGGCGGGCGGGCATGGTGTTCCCGGCCGACTGCGGGGCTGGATTCGCGAACGCGCAGGTCCGAGTGCCCTCAGCCGTCGTACTTCAGACGGCCTCATCAGTCACCACCTGGGAGAAGCCGACCGAGATCTTCTCCCAGATTTCTCCCAAACGATCTCCAGAAACCCGTCAGGGGCCTGATCCACTTGGTGGATCAGGCCCCTGACCTGGTGTTTCTCTGTCGGGGTGGCGGGATTTGAACCCACGACCTCTTCGTCCCGAACGAAGCGCGCTGCCAAGCTGCGCTACACCCCGATGTCGCTGCTGTCGCGGCGACGTCGTTTACTTTAGCCCACCTGTGGCTAGAGACGAAATCCGGTTTTCCCGCGGTGGCGGACGGGGTTCGGGCGGGCGTGGTCGAGGGCCACGAGGATGATCGCCAGGGCGTAGAAGGAGAGGCCCAGGAGGAGGGCGTTGCCGAGGACCTTCTTGTAGCCGTCCTGGTCGACGTCCAGGAAGGGGTAGAGGTAGCGGCCGTGGGTGCCCGGGAGGAGCAGCTCGCCCCGGATGAGGGAGAAGGCCAGGTAGGCCATGGGGTAGAGGAGCCACGTGCTGGCCTGGCGCAGGTGCATCCGGCCGGGGGGCGTGAGCAGGAGCCACTCCAGTGCGGCGGCGATCGGCGTGACCGTGACGAGCGTGTTCTGGGCGACTGCCTGCCAGCCCGTCGGGTTCGCCGCCTCGCCCGTGAGGGCGAAGGGGCTCGCGTGGTTCGCCAGGAGAAGGTGGTGCACCAGGGCCCCGATGGCGACGTAGAGCAGGGTCGCGCCCAGCAGGGCTCCCGGGAGGGGGCGGCCGGCCGTCCAGGCGCGGCGGGCCGACAGGAGCATGACCAGGGCCAGCAGGATGTTGCTCTGGACCGCGAAGTAGCCCAGCGTTCGGGACCAGTCGCCCACGAGCAGTGCGAGGGTCACGCCCAGTGCCGCCGTCACGGCGATCAGCAGGCGGATGGCCGCGGCCGCCGGGCGGCGGACCGGGGTGACGACGGCCGTGGCGGGGACGGGGGAGGGCTTCAGTGCGGGCTTGCCCGGGATCGCGGGGAGATCCGGTATGTCCCTGGGTATCGGGGCGGTCATGCCCCCACGCTGACAGAAACGGACATAGGGGGCGATACGGGCGGGGCTGTGTGGGTTACCCCGCCCACATCGCCTGTATCGCCCGCACCGTCGGCCCGGCTACTCCCGTCCCACCAACGTCAGCAACGTCGCCTCCGGCGGGCACGCGAACCGTACCGGGGTGTAGCGGCTGGTCCCGCAGCCCGCCGACACGTGCAGGAAGGACGTACGGCCCTCCGCCGTGTGCGTCGACAGGCCCTTCACCCGGTCCGTGTCCAGGTCGCAGTTGGTGACCAGGGCGCCGTAGAAGGGGATGCACAGCTGGCCGCCGTGGGTGTGGCCGGCCAGGACCAGGGGGTAGGCGTCGGCCGTGAAGGCGTCCAGGGCGCGCAGGTACGGGGCGTGGACGACGCCCATCGAGAAGTCCGCCGAGTCCGACGGGCCGCCGGCCACCCGCTCGTAGCGGTCCCGCTTGATGTGCGGGTCGTCCACGCCCGTGAGCTCCAGCGAGAGGCCCTCGATCTTGAGCGTGCCGCGCGTGTTGGTCAGGTTGAGCCAGCCCGCCGCGTCGAAGCCGTCGCGGATGTCCTCCCACGGGTTGTGCACCGCGCCGACGACCGGCGGGTTGCCGTTCAGGCCGTGGCGGCCCTGGACCTTCTCGAGGAGGTAGCGGCCCGGGTTGCGGAGCGTGGGGCCGTAGTAGTCGTTGGAGCCGAAGACGTACGCGCCGGGGAACTCCATCAGCGGGCCGAGCGCGTCCAGGACCTCCGGGACGCCCTCCGGGTCGGAGAGGTTGTCGCCCGTGTTGATCACGAAGTCGGGGCGCAGTCCGGCCAGCGAGCGGAGCCAGCGCTGCTTCTTGCGCTGGCCGCTGACCATGTGGATGTCCGAGACCTGGAGCACACGCAGGGGGCGCATTCCCGGGGGCAGGACCGGGACGGTGACCCGGCGGAGGCGGAAGGAGCGGGCCTCGAAGCCCGCCGCGTACAACAGACCGGCGGCGCCAGCCGCCGCGATTCCCAGGGGGACTCCGTATCGCGCGCGCATACGTCCATCGTGTCAGACCCCGGCCGTTGCCCGGGCCCGGGCGGTGCTCCAAACCAGCGCGAAGCCCGCGCGAAGCCAGCGCGAAGCCCCCTGCCGGTGCCGGTGCTTACCGCGATGCCCCGTAAATCAAGGGGCGTCTTTCCTTCCGCACCTGCGACAATCAACCTCATGACCACGCTCAAGTCGAAGCTGCACGACGACCTCAACGCCGCGATCAAGGAGCGCGACGAGCTCCGCTCCTCGACGCTCCGGCTGACGCTCGCCGCGATCACCAAGGAGGAGGTCGCGGGCAAGGAGAAGCGCGAGCTCTCCGACGACGAGGTGCAGAAGGTGATCACCCGGGAGGCGAAGAAGCGGCGCGAGGCGGCCGAGGCCTTCGCGCAGGGTGGCCGTGCCGAGCAGGCCGAGCGGGAGAAGGCGGAGGGCGAGGTGCTCGCCGGATACCTGCCCAAGCAGCTGTCGGACGAGGAGCTCCAGCAGATCGTGGCCCAGGCCGTCGAGGAGGCCAAGGCCGCCGGTGCGGAGGGGCCGCGGGCCATGGGCGCCGTCATGAAGATCGTGAACCCGAAGGTGGCCGGTCAGGCCGAGGGCGGCCGCGTCGCCGCCGCGGTGAAGAAGCTGCTCGCCGGCTGACCCCGTCAGCCAAAGGGGCGGCCCCCTCTCACCCGTGAGGGAAGAGGGGGCCGCCCCTGTGTCCGGTCGCGCGTCGGCTCAGCCGAAGCGCCCGCCGTTGCCGTTCCCGCCGCCGTTGTCCTGTCCGCGGAAGAAGCCCTCCGGGAAGGAGAAGGTAGGCGCCGGGTTGGGCTCGCCGCCTCCGCCGCCGTTGTTGTTGCCGCCGACCAGGCCGCCGATGAAGCCGTCGTCGTTGCCTCGGCCGCCGTTGCCCCCGTTGCCGCGGTCCTCGTCGTCCCGGTTCCCGCGGTCCCGGTTGATGCCGTCGGGGATGTGGACGGTGTTGAACTGCTCGACGGGCTTGCCCTCCAGCGCCCCGGACATCATGTCGCGCCAGATCGGACCGGGCACCTCACCACCGAAGACCTTGCCGTACGACCGGCCGCCGATGGTGATCCCGGACATCTTCCGCTTGTGCGCCGGGTCGCCGACCCACACCGCGCCGGCCATGTTCGGCGTGTAGCCCACGAACCAGGCCGCGTAGCGCTCGTCCGTCGTACCGGTCTTGCCCGCGCTGGGGCGGCCGCCGAGGCCCGCCTTCGAACCCGTGCCGTCCTCGACGACGCCCTTCAGCAGCGCGTTGATGGTGTCGGCCGTCTTCTCCGACATCGCGCGCGAGCAGGTCGACTTCGGCACCTCCAGGGACTTCTTCTCGTCGCCGACGCGCTGGCTCACCGACTCGATGGCGATCGGCGTGCAGTACATGCCGCGCGAGGCGAAGGTGGCGTACGCGTTCGCCATGGTCAGCGGGGACATCTCCTGGGTGCCCAGGGCGATGGACGGAGCCTGGTCCATCTTGCGGCCATCGGCCCGCTCGACGCCCATCTTCTTCGCCATCGTCGTCACCGGGCAGATGCCGATGTCGCTGATCATCTGCACGTAGTAGGTGTTGACCGACTTGGCGGTCGCTTCCTTCATGTCGTACGGGCCGACCTCCGACCGGTTCTCGTTCTCGAGCTTGGCCGGGTTGCCGGGGTCGTTCAGCCACCTCTTGCCGCCGCAGGCGGAGACCGGGCTCGGGTACGCCATCTGGTACGGCGAGGAGTAGACCTTGTTCGCCGGCATGCCGTCCTCGAGGGCCGCGGCGGCCACGATCGGCTTGAACGTCGAACCGGGCTGGTAGCCCATGCCGCCGCCCATCGAGCCATTGACGGAGAGGTTGATCTGCGTCTCGTTCTTGCCGAAGCCGTACGGACGCGACTGGCCCATGGCGAGGATCTTGCCGGTGCCGGGCTGGAGGATGGAAGCGGCGGTCGCCACCTCGTCGCTCTTGTAGACGTGGTCCTTGATGGACCGCTGTGCCGACTCCTGGGCCTGCGGGTCCATGGTGGTGCGGATGGTGAGGCCGCCCTGGTTCCAGACCTTCGCCCGTTCCTCCTTGGTCTTGCCGAAGACCGGGTCGGTCAGGAAGACCTCGCGCACGTAGTCGCAGAAGAAGCCCGCGCCCTTGACGGCCGTGATGCAGCCGTTCTTGGGCTTGCTGACCTTCAGGCCCAGCGGCGCCTTCATCGCCTCCGTGGCCTGCGCCCGGGAGATGTCGCCGACGGCGGCCATGCGCTGGAGCACGGTGTTGCGGCGCTTGGTGGCCTCGGCCTCGTCGTTGACCGGGTCGTACCGGCTGGGCGACTGGACGATGCCGGCGAGGAGGGCGGACTCCTGGATGTCGAGGTCCTTGGCGGACTTGGAGAAGTAGCGCTGGGCGGCGGCCTCGACACCGTAGGCCTGCTGGCCGAAGAACGTGATGTTCAGGTAGTTCTCGAGGATCTTCTTCTTGCCCAGCTCCTCCTCGACCTGGATCGCGTACTTGAGCTCGCGGATCTTGCGGCCGATGGTCTGCTGGGTGGCCTGCGCGACCTTCGTCGGGTCGTCGCCCGCCTCCTCGACGAAGACGTTCTTCACGTACTGCTGCGTCAGGGTCGAGGCGCCCTGGGAGACCTCACCGCTGCGCGCGTTCTTGTCGAGGGCGCGCAGGACGCCCTTCAGGTCGACCGCGCCGTGCTGGTAGAAGCGCGAGTCCTCGATCGCGACGATCGCCTTCTGCATGTACGGCGAGACGTCCTTGAGGGGGACCACCGTGCGGTCGCGCGAGTACACCGTGGCGATCTGGCCGCCGTCGGCGTCGAGGATCGAGGTGCGCTGGCTGAGCGGCGGGGTCTTCATGTTCACCGGGAGCTCGTCGAAGCTCTCGACCGATCCCTTCGCCGCCAGCCCCAGCGCACCCACCGCGGGCAGCGCGATGCCGGCCAGCACGGCCCCCGCCAGAACACTGACACCGAGGAACTTGGCGGCCTGCTGCGTGGGTGACAGACCACCGCCCGAGCGCTTCTTTGGCATGAGGGCAGCCTACGTTCTCATTCGCCGGACAGGCGTATAGGCATTGGCCTAAGCTGCTCTCAACTGTCACAGCAGTGAGGCCACGTATCAATACGTCCGGCGAACCCGAATCGTTCTGGGTGTTCCCCAACTTTTTTGTTGGGGTCGTGTCCGAATCCGCCTTGTGTGTCATACGGCGTCCGTTGTGACGCAGCTGAACTGTCCCGGTTTGCCGGGAAGGTTACGTATGCCGCCAGCTCACTCCCCCGGGTGATCTGCCGCTTACCCATAGTCCGTTCGGGCCATTCAAGATTGGGCCCGCTGGGGGTGTTGCGCTGTGCCCACCTTCCGTAACGTCCTCAACTGGCAGCGGTGAATATGCCGCTGCCGCCGTGGGGGAGCCTCGATTCGGGAGAGGACGGCGCCGGTATGGGCTGGGTAACCGACTGGAGTGCGCAGGCGGCCTGCCGCACTACCGATCCGGATGAACTGTTCGTTCAAGGAGCAGCGCAGAACAGGGCCAAGGCGGTGTGCACCGGCTGCCCGGTGCGGACCGAGTGCCTGGCCGACGCGCTGGACAACCGCGTCGAGTTCGGCGTGTGGGGAGGCATGACGGAGCGGGAGCGCCGCGCACTGCTGCGCAGGCGGCCCACTGTGACCTCCTGGCGCCGGCTGCTGGAGACCGCGCGCTCGGAGTACGAGCGCGGCTCGGGAGTCCTGCCGCTCGACGACGACGCGGTGTACGAGAGCTACGCGGCGGTGAGCTGAGGGGTTCCCTCCGGAGGCTGCGCGGTTCTGATGAGCCGCACAGTTCTGACAGGCCTTCGGGGGTTCTTCGCCATCGCCGGGCTGCCCTCAGGCACTCGCCTCGGGCAGGTCGGGGTCCTCGGCGGGGTCGGGCAGCTCGCGCTCGTCCGCAGCGAGGCGGTCGCCGATGTCGCGCAGTCCCGTGAGGTCGTGCACGTCGCCGGGCAGTGCGGCCACCTCCGTCACGGCCACCTCGGGGTGGAGCGCGGTGAAGCGGTCACGCGTGCGCTGCTCACGGGAGAGCAGCTGCATCCGTTCGGCGTGCAGCCTCAGCAGACCTGCCGTCAGCTGGTCGACGGACCGCTCGGCGTCCTCGGCGTCCGCGGCGTCCTCGGTGGGGGAGCCACCCTCAGGGGCCGGAGCCTCAGCACGGTCGGGAGCTGGTGTTTCCGACGTGGAAGAGTCTGAACTGTCGTACGTGTCGGGAGAGTTACGAAGTCCAGCTTTCCCGTCCTCCTGATCCACAATGCGGGCGTCCTCAAGATTTTCCGCGGCGGCGAGCGCCCGCTCGGCCGACAGACCGTCGGCACCGCTGCCATGGACCCGGTTGAGGACGAGACCGGCGAGCGGCATGTCCTCCGCGGCCAGCCGCTCCACGAAGTACGCGGCCTCGCGCAGCGCGTCCCGCTCCGGGGCCGCGACCACGAGGAACGCCGTACCGGGTGCCTGGAGCAGCTTGTACGTGGCGTCCGCGCGGGTGCGGAAACCGCCGAAGGTCGTGTCCATCGCGGACACGAACGTCTGGACGTCCTTGAGGAGCTGGCCGCCGAGCAGCTTGCCGAGGGTGCCGGTCATCATCGACATCCCGACGTTCAGGAACTTCATCCCGGCCCGGCCGCCCAGCTTCGCCGGTGCCGTCAGCAGCCGGATCAGCCGGCCGTCCAGGAACGACCCGAGCCGCTTGGGCGCGTCCAGGAAGTCCAGCGCCGAGCGGGACGGAGGGGTGTCGACGACGATCAGGTCCCACTCGTCCCGGGCCCGCAGCTGCCCGAGCTTCTCCATCGCCATGTACTCCTGCGTGCCCGCGAAGCCCGCCGAGAGCGACTGGTAGAAGGGGTTGCCCAGGATGGCGGCCGCCCGCTCGCCGTCCGCGTGCGCCTCGACGATCTCGTCGAAGGTGCGCTTCATGTCGAGCATCATCGCGTGCAGCTCGCCGCCCGCGGAGTCGTCGATGCCCTTCACCCGGCGCGGGGTGTTGTCGAGCGAGTCGATGCCCATGGACTGGGCGAGCCGGCGGGCCGGGTCGATGGTGAGGACGACGACCTTGCGGCCCCGCTCGGCCGCGCGCAGCCCCAGCGCGGCGGCGGTCGTGGTCTTGCCGACGCCGCCCGAGCCGCAGCAGACCACGATCCGGGTCTCCGGGTCCGCCAGCAGCGGATCGACGTCGAGCACACGCGCGGGGGCCAGAGGGCGGGCCGGGTCGTGTGTGTGGGCCGGGTCCGGACGACTCATGACATCCCCTGCTTCCGACTCATGACGGGCCTTGCCTGTGTGCTCCGCCGGGGTCCGAGGCACGCCCGGCTCACGACACGCCCTGCTCGCGCAGTTCGCGGGCCAGTGCGTACAGCCCCGCCAGATCCATGCCTTCGGCGAACAGCGGCAGTTCGTGCAGCGGCAGCCCCAGCTCGGCGAGGACCGCACGCTGGTCGTGCTCCAGCGTGTACCGCTCGGCGTACTCCTCGGCCTGGGTGAGCAGCGGGTCCACCAGCCGCTCGGCGTGCCCGCCGCGCCGCGCCCCGCCGAGGCCGGCGGACGACAGGGACCGCGCGACAGTGGAACGCGGGGCCGACCGCAGGAGTTCCAGGTCGGTCGCGTCCAACACCTCCGGCCGGGTCATGTTCACGATGATCCGGCCCACCGGCAGCCGGGCCGAACGCAGCTCGGCGATGCCGTCCACGGTCTCCTGGACGGGCATCTCCTCCAGCAGCGTCACCAGGTGCACGGCCGTCTCCGGCGACTTCAGCACCCGCATCACGGCCTGCGCCTGATTGTGTATCGGGCCGATCTTGGCGAGGCCGGCGACCTCGTCGTTGACGTTGAGGAACCGCGTGATGCGCCCGGTGGGCGGGGCGTCCATGACGACGTAGTCGTACGCGAACCGCCCGCTGCGATCCTTGCGGCGCACCGCCTCGCACGCCTTGCCGGTGAGGAGTACGTCCCTCAGGCCGGGCGCGATGGTGGTGGCGAAGTCGATCGCGCCGAGCTTCTTCAGGGCCCGTCCGGCACTCCCCAGTTTGTAGAACATCTGGAGGTAGTCCAGAAGGGCCAGTTCGGGATCGATGGCGAGGGCGTACACCTCCCCGCCCCCGGGAGCGACGGCGATCTTCCGCTCCTCATAAGGCAGCGCCTCTGTCTCGAAGAGCTGCGCGATGCCCTGGCGACCCTCGACCTCGACGAGAAGCGTCCGCTTCCCCTCCGTGGCCAGGGCCAGCGCTAGGGCAGCGGCCACCGTGGTTTTGCCGGTACCGCCCTTGCCGCTGACGACCTGGAGCCTGCTCACGTATTCGAGCCTAACCAGTCCGCGCCCGGGCTACGCGGGAGGCTGTGGACAACCGGGTCACGGTCGGCTGCGTGACCCTCCCCGGGCAGGGGCTAAAGTCGGCCGCATGACCAAGTGGGAATACGCAACCGTGCCGCTGCTCGTCCACGCCACGAAGCAGATTCTGGACACCTGGGGCGAGGACGGCTGGGAGCTCGTCCAGGTCGTGCCCGGCCCGAACAACCCGGAGCAGCTCGTCGCCTACCTGAAGCGGGAGAAGCAGTGATGGGTGCCGTCGAGGCGAAGCTGGCCGAGCTGGGCCTGACCCTGCCCGACGTGGTGCCGCCGCTCGCGGCGTACCAGCCGGCCGTGCAGTCCGGACCGTACGTCTACACCGCCGGGCAGCTCCCGATGGTGGAGGGCAAGCTTCCGCTCACCGGCAAGGTCGGCGCGGAGGTCACCCCGGAGGAGGCCAAGGAGCTGGCGCGTACCTGCGCGCTGAACGCCCTGGCCGCCGTCAAGTCCGTCGCCGGTGACCTGGACCGCGTCGCGCGCGTGGTGAAGGTCGTGGGTTTCGTGGCCTCGGCCTCGGACTTCACGGGCCAGCCCGCGGTGCTGAACGGCGCGAGCGAACTGCTCGGCGAGGTCCTCGGCGACAAGGGCGTGCACGCGCGCAGCGCGGTGGGTGTGGCGGTGCTGCCGCTGGACGCGCCGGTGGAGGTCGAGATCCAGGTGGAGCTCGCGTAGGCCCCCTTTTCGAGGGCTCTGGCGGGCTCTAGCTGCGGAATCCTTTCCCGGGGGCCACTCGAACATCCGCCCGTCACCAGATAGCCTCGCGCCCATGGCGAACGGTCAGTGGTACCCCGCGGAGTGGCCGGACCGCATCCGCGCACTCGCGGCCGGCACCCTCACCCCGGTCACCCCGAAACGCGCGGCCACCGTCATGCTCCTGAAGGACACCGGCGCGGGCCCCGCCGTCCACATGCTGCGCAGACGCGCCTCCATGGCCTTCGCCGGAGGCGCGTACGCGTATCCGGGCGGCGGCGTCGACCCCCGGGACGACGACCACCAGGTCCGCTGGGCGGGTCCCACGCGCGCGTGGTGGGCCGAGCGGCTCGGCGTCGACGAGACGCAGGCCCAGGCGATCGTCTGCGCGGCCGTCCGGGAGACGTACGAGGAGGCGGGCGTGCTGCTCGCCGGTCCCACGCCCGACTCGGTCGTCGGCGACACCACCGGCGACGGCTGGGAGGCCGACCGTGCCGCCCTGGTCGCCAGGGACCTGTCCTTCGCGGAGTTCCTGGACCGCCGCGGCCTGGTCCTGCGCTCCGACCTGCTCGGCGCCTGGACCCGCTGGATCACTCCGGAGTTCGAGTCCCGCCGCTACGACACCTGGTTCTTCGTCGCCGCCCTGCCGGACGGGCAGCGCACCCGCAACGCCTCCACGGAGGCCGACCGCACGGTGTGGATCGCCCCGGGCGAGGCGGCGTCCGGCTACGACAAGGGCGAGCTGCTGATGATGCCGCCGACGATCGCGACCCTGCGCCAGCTGACGGCGTACGACAGCGCCGCCCGGGTGCTCGCGGCCGCCCCGGGGCGTGACCTCACGCCTGTGCTGGCCACCGCCCGCCTGGTGGACGGCGAGATCGTGCTGTCCTGGCCGGGGCACGACGAGTTCACCAAGCACGTCCCGACCCTCCCGACCGGTGGAGCCACCGCATGACGGACGCAGCAGCCCTTCCCGGACAGCCTCGCGGCGGGGTCCTCTCGGGCCCTGCCACCGCACGGGCCGTCAACGTCCTCGCTCCCAACCCGTCCGCGATGACCCTGGACGGCACCAACACCTGGCTCCTGTCCGAGCCGGACTCGGACCTGGCGGTGGTGGTCGACCCGGGACCGCTGGACGACGGTCACCTGCGCCATGTCGTCGCCACGGCCGAGCAGGCCGGCAAGCGGGTCGCCCTGACCCTGCTGACCCATGGCCACCCGGACCACGCGGAGGGCGCCGCCCGCTTCGCCGAACTGACCGGCACGCGCGTGCGTGCCCTCGATCCGGCGCTGCGGCTGGGCGACGAGGGCCTGGCCGCGGGGGACGTCATCACCACCGGTGGCCTCGAACTGAGGGTCGTCCCGACCCCCGGCCACACCGCGGACTCGCTCTCCTTCCACCTCCCGGCGGACCGGGCGGTGCTGACCGGCGACACGATCCTCGGCCGCGGCACGACGGTCGTGGCCCACCCCGACGGCCGTCTCGGCGACTACCTGGACACCCTGCGGCGCCTGCGCTCCCTCACGGTCGACGACGGCGTCCACACGGTGCTCCCGGGCCACGGTCCGGTCCTGGAGGACGCCCAGGGCGCCGTCGAGTACTACCTCGCCCACCGCGCCAACCGCCTCGCCCAGGTGGAAACGGCCGTCGAGGACGGCTACCGCACCCCCGCCGACGTCGTCTCCCACGTCTACGCCGACGTGGACCGCTCCTTGTGGCCGGCGGCGGAGCTCTCGGTCCGGGCGCAGCTGGACTACTTGGAGGAGCACGGCCTCATCTGACCGTGCCGGGTACGACGTCGGGCCCCGTCCCAGGTGGGGACGGGGCCCGATGACGTACGGCCGGGGGCGTGCGCGTCAGCGCGAGCGCTTGGCGAGGCGTTCGACGTCCAGGAGGATCACCGCGCGGGCCTCCAGGCGCAGCCAGCCGCGCTGGGCGAAGTCCGCCAGGGCCTTGTTGACCGTCTCGCGGGACGCGCCGACCAGCTGGGCCAGCTCCTCCTGCGTGAGGTCGTGAACGACGTGGATGCCCTCCTCGGACTGCACGCCGAACCGGCGGGACAGGTCCAGCAGGGCGCGGGCGACCCGGCCCGGGACGTCCGAGAAGACGAGGTCCGACATCGCGTCGTTGGTCTTGCGCAGCCGGCGGGCGACGGCACGCAGCAGCGCCGTGGCCACCTCGGGGCGTACGTTCAGCCAGGGCTGGAGGTCGCCGTGGCCGAGGCCCAGCAGCTTGACCTCGGTCAGTGCGGTGGCCGTCGCGGTGCGCGGGCCCGGGTCGAACAGCGACAGCTCGCCGATGAGCTCGCCGGGGCCCACCACGGCCAGCATGTTCTCGCGGCCGTCGGGGGACGTGCGGTGGAGCTTGACCTTGCCCTCGGTGACCACGTACAGGCGGTCGCCGGGGTCGCCCTCATGGAACAGGGCGTCACCTCGCGCGAGGGTCACCTCACTCATGGAGGCGCGGAGCTCCGCGGCCTGCTCGTCGTCGAGCGCCGCGAAGAGCGGATTGCGCCGCAGAACGTCGTCCACGAGTTCTCTCCTTGTCGACCTGCTCAGGGGAGCTTGATCCCCCGCGTACCAAGGCACCGAGGTGCCCATTTTTCCGGACGGTCCAAACAGTGTGATCTGTCACAAGGATGCCGCACACATGTCCCGGGGTACGCGGCAGGGGTCCAATTGGGCGCCGATCTTCGGGGGCCGGGCCGGATGCCGGTGCCGGGGCTTAGGCTGGCCGGGTGTCCAAATCGCCGGTGAGAGCACAGGCCGAGGGGGCTGCGCGGGTGGTTGTACGTCGCGATTCCGCTGTGGGCGAACAGAGCCCCGATGGCGGTAGGAAAACGGCGAAAGCGACAGAGGAGGCGGCGCCTACGGGTTCGGGGAAGAAGGCCGCGTCCGCTGCGAAGAAGGCGCCCGCGAAGAAGGCGCCCGCCAAGAAGGCGGCGGCTTCCAAACGGGCGGGGGCCGCTGCCAAGAAGGCGGCGTCCTCGAAGCGGGTGGCGTCCGCTGCCCAGGAGGCGTCGGCGCCCGTGAGGAAGGCCCCCGCCGCGAAGAAGGTCACCGTCGCGACCAAGAAGGCCACGGCCCGGGTCAAGGCCACCGGGCCCGCCAAGACCGTCGTCCACCCGCCGGGCGACGAGTCGCGCACCGCCCTGGTCCGCCGTGCCCGCCGCATCAACCGCGAGCTCGCCGAGGTCTACCCGTACGCCCACCCCGAGCTGGACTTCACCAACCCCTTCCAGCTGGTGGTCGCCACCGTGCTGTCCGCCCAGACCACCGACCTGCGCGTCAACCAGACGACACCCGCCCTCTTCGCCACCTACCCGACCCCGGAGGACCTGGCCGCGGCCAACCCGGAGGAGGTGGAGGAGATCCTCCGCCCGTGCGGCTTCTTCCGGGCCAAGACGAAATCGGTCATAGGGCTGTCCAAGGCCCTGGTGGAGGACTTCGGCGGCGAGGTGCCCGGCCGGCTGGAGGACCTGGTCAAGCTGCCCGGCGTCGGCCGCAAGACCGCCTTCGTCGTGCTCGGCAACGCCTTCGGCCGCCCCGGCATCACCGTGGACACGCACTTCCAGCGCCTGGTGCGCCGCTGGCAGTGGACCGGTGAGACGGACCCCGACAAGATCGAGGCCGCCATCGGCGCGCTCTTCCCGAAGAGCGACTGGACGGACCTCTCGCACCACGTGATCTGGCACGGCCGCCGTATCTGCCACGCCCGCAAGCCCGCCTGCGGCGCCTGCCCCGTCGCGCCCCTCTGCCCGGCGTACGGCGAGGGCGAGACCGACCCGGAGAAGGCGAAGAAGCTGCTCAAGTACGAGAAGGGCGGCTTCCCCGGCCAGCGCCTGAACCCCCCGCAGGCGTACCTGGACGCGGGCGGCAGGCCGGCGCCGCCGCTGGGGGCCGGATGACGGGGCCGGGCACCGGGACGGGGCGCCCGCGCAGGCGGCCGGGCCTCGTGAGCCATCCGCACGGCGGGACGGTCCGCCCGAACGGTGGGTTTCAGGGGTCCGCGGAACGATCCCGGGCGCGCGGGACGTTGGACGCGGCAGGACGACGGGGGTGGCGATGACGCGTGCGAGCAACACACGGGGCGGCCCGGTGACGGTCACCAAGGAGGGGCTGCCCGCCTGGCTGGACCCGGTCGTGCACGCGGTCGAGACGGTGCGGCCGACGCAGTTGAGCCGCTTCCTGCCGCCCAAGGACGGCGCGGGGCGCCAGTCCGCCGTGCTGATCCTGTTCGGGGAGGGCGAGCGCGGGCCGGAGCTGCTGCTCATGGAGCGCGCGAGCTCGCTGCGGTCCCACGCCGGCCAGCCCTCGTTCCCCGGCGGCGCCCTCGACCCGGAGGACGGCGACCCGCGGGGCGACGGCCCGCTGCGCGCCGCCCTGCGCGAGGCCGAGGAGGAGACCGGGCTCGACCCCTCCGGTGTCCAGCTCTTCGGCGTGCTGCCCAGGCTGTACATCCCGGTCAGCGGCTTCGTCGTCACCCCGGTCCTCGGCTGGTGGCGGGAGCCCACCCCCGTCGGGGTCGTCGATCCCAACGAGACCGCGCGGGTCTTCACCGTCCCCGTGGTGGATCTCACTGATCCCGCGAACCGCGCCACCACCGTCCACCCCAGCGGCCACCGAGGTCCGGCATTTCTGGTCGAATCAGCCCTTGTCTGGGGTTTCACGGCCGGAATCATCGACCGGCTGCTGCATTACGCGGGCTGGGAGCGGCCCTGGGACCGCGAGAAGCAGGTCCCGCTCGACTGGCGCGCATGACAGGGTGGCCTCCGTGAACGTGCTGGACATCTTGTTGCTGGTCGCCGCCGTGTGGTTCGCGGTCGTCGGGTACCGCCAGGGCTTCGTCGTCGGCATCCTGTCGGTGATCGGCTTCCTCGGCGGTGGCCTCGTCGCGGTCTACGTGCTGCCCGTCATCTGGGACGCGCTCACGGACAACGCGGAGGTGAACACGACAGCGGCCGTCGTCGCGGTGGTCGTCGTCATCGTCTGCGCCTCCGTCGGCCAGGCCCTCACCACCCACCTCGGCAACAAGCTCCGCCGGTACATCACTTGGTCCCCGGCCCGGGCCCTCGACGCCACGGGCGGCGCCCTGGTCAACGTCGTGGCGATGCTCCTGGTCGCCTGGCTGATCGGCTCCGCCCTCGCGGGCACCACCCTGCCGACGCTCGGCAAGGAGGTCCGCAACTCCAAGGTGCTGCTCGGCGTCTCCCAGGCGCTGCCCGACCAAGCCGCCACCTGGTTCGCGGACTTCTCCTCCGTCCTCGCGCAGAACGGCTTCCCGCAGGTCTTCAGCCCGTTCTCGAACGAGCCGATCACCGACGTCCAGCCCCCGGACCCGGCCCTGGCGAACAGCCCGGTGGCGGACCGTGCCCAGCGCTCCATCGTCAAGGTCATGGGCACGGCCCCGAGCTGCGGCAAGGTCCTGGAGGGCACCGGCTTCGTCTTCTCCGACCGCCGGGTGATGACCAACGCGCACGTGGTGGGCGGTGTCGACGAACCGACCGTGCAGATAGGCGGCGAGGGCAGGAAGTACGACGCCAAGGTCGTGCTCTACGACTGGCGGCGCGACATCGCCGTACTCGACGTGCCGGACATCAAGGCGCCCGTGCTGCGGTTCACCAAGGAGGACGCGAGCAGCGGGGACGACGCGATCGTCGCGGGCTTCCCGGAGAACGGGGCGTACGACGTGCGCGCCGCACGCGTGCGTGGCCGCATCGCGGCCAACGGCCCGGACATCTACCACCGCGGCACGGTCCGCCGCGACGTCTACTCCCTCTTCGCCAACGTCCGCCAGGGCAACTCCGGCGGCCCGCTGCTCACGCCCGACGGCAAGGTCTACGGCGTGGTGTTCGCCAAGTCCCTCGACGACGCCCAGACGGGCTACGCGCTCACCGCGGACGAGATCCAGAACGACATCACCAAGGGGCGCACCGCCAACCAGCAGGTGGACAGCGACAGCTGCGCCCTCTAGGAGAGGTCCTGGAGAAGGAGGGCAGGGGCGTCACTCACACGAGTGGCGCCTCAGTCGCGTGTGTGGCGCAGACGTACGGAGACCCAGCGGGCCCGGCGGCGGAGGATACGCGGAATCCCCACCCTGGGATCCGCGGTCACCATCTGCGGTGCGCCGCTTCGCTGGTGGGGGTTCGCACCGCCCGCCGAGCGGCGATTGCGGCTTGCGTCACTGTAGTCGTGCGTCCAGCCCATACCCCGACGTGTGCCCCCGCCCCATGGTCGATAACCGCTCGCGGCGCGGCCAATTGGCCTATGCGCCAGGCAATTGGCCATGCGTCGGACAAGCGTTCACTGGCGGACACCGAAGGCGCTCACTCGGTCACCGACCACTCGGTAACCGATCACTGAATCACCGCTTACCGATCATCCGGTCAGCGATCCGGTTCGGGGTCTTTCAGCCAGTTGATGAGCTCCGAGGAGAACGCGACCGGGTCCTCCTCGTGCGGGTAGTGACCGAGACCGTCGAACAGGCGCCAGCGGTAAGGGGCTTCGACGTACTCGCCGGAGCCCGCCGCGCTGCGGGTGCGCATCACGGGGTCGAGCGAGCCGTGCAGATGGAGCGTCGGCACGCGCACGGGCCGCTTCATCCGGCGGTTGAACTGGATGCCGTCCGGGCGGGCCAGCGAACGCACCATCCAGCGGTACGGCTCGACCGCGCAGTGCGCCGCGGAGGGGATGCACATGGCACGGCGGTAGGTGTCCAGGGCCTCGTCCTCCGGCGGGCGCGGCCCCGACCAGTCATGGATCAGCTCGGCCACGAGCGCCCCGTCGTCGGCGGTGAGCTGCCGCTCCGGGATCCAGGGCCGCTGGAACCCCCAGATGTGTGAGCCGGCGCGGGTCTGCTTGACGTCCCGCAGCATGGCCGAGCGCCAGCGCCGCGGGTGCGGCATGGACGCGACCGCCAGCCGCCGCACCAGCTTGGGGCGCATCGCCGCCGCCGTCCACGCGAGGTAGCCGCCCAGGTCGTGGCCGACCAGCGCGGCGTCCGGCTCGCCGAGCGAGCGGATGACGCCGGTGACGTCGAGCGCGAGGTTGGCGGGGTCGTAGCCGCGCGGCGTGCGGTCGCTGCCCCCGACGCCCCGCAGGTCCATGGCGACGGCCCGGAAGCCGGCCTCGGCGAGGGCCACCAGCTGGTGCCGCCAGGTCCACCAGAACTGCGGGAAGCCGTGCAGCAGCAGGACCAGCGGCCCGTCGCCCAGCTCGGCGATGTGGAAACGCGCGCCGTTGGCGGCGACGTCGCGGTGGCTCCAGGGTCCGTCCAGGAGTACGGCCGGGGCTGGTTGTGCCGGGGGAGTGGCGGGGTCCGTCATGACGACGAGCGTGCCACAGCCTCGATGGCCTCGGGGACGCGGTCCTCGGCGAGCTCCGGACGCGGGTGCGGCTTGGCCTTCTGCAGGACGCCCGCGGTCTCCTTCATCGAGGCGGCGACCTTCTGCGGGCCCTTGCTCTTCTTGGCCTTCTTCGCGAAGACCACGCCGATCAGCGCGAGCACGACGGCGACCAGCACGTTCGCCGCGAAGGACAGCAGGAAGCAGATCGCGAGGTTCCAGTCGCTCCAGGTCCGGATGCCGTACGCCAGCGCGAAGTTCAGCATCGGCAGGGAGAAGATCAGTACCGCGCCGGCCATCGAGAAGGCGCCGCCGCTGGTCGCGCCGCGTTTGACGTCCTGCTTGAGCTGCGCCTTGGCCAGCGCGATCTCGTCGTGCACCAGCGCCGACATTTCCGCCGTCGCCGAGGCGAACAGCTGGCCGATGGTGCGTTCGGCGCCGACCGGGCTGCCGTCGGGTGCGCTCATCGCGGTCTCCCTCTTCTGCTCTTCTGCTCTGCGTACGGTCCGATTTTTCGCGTTCTGTGTCCGGCCGGCCGCAGTCGTCCGACTGCGTACGGCCTGACTGCGTACGGTCCCGTCTTTTGTACCGTCTCGTCAGATCATGCCGGACGGTGGTGGTCCTCGCCTGCCCCGCCCGGTACTTCGGCAAGCCCGTGCCGCGTCGCTGCCTTCTCCTGGGCGATCCGGCGGTGTTCGGCGGCCTTGCGGTCGTAGAGGGCGGCCAGGCGCAGGTGGTACGCCGGGTCGTCCTCCTCGTAGACGTCCGGGATGCCGTCGAGGTCCTCGTCGCGCTCCTCGGCCTCCCACAGCCGGCGGTACTTGGCGTTCCGTATCTTCAGCAGCACGGTCGCGAGTGTCGCAGCGATGATCGAGCCCAGCAGGACGGCGGCCTTGACCTCGTCCGTCATGGTCTGGTCACCCTCGAAGGCGAGTTCGCCGATGAGCAGCGAGACGGTGAAGCCGATTCCGGCGAGGCTCGCCACCGCGAAGACGTCCGCCCAGGCGAGGTCGTCGCTGAGCGAGGCCCGGGTGAAGCGGGCCGTCAGCCAGGTCCCGCCGAAGATGCCGACGGCCTTGCCGACGACGAGCCCGAGCACGACGCCGAGGGTCTCGGGCTGGGTGAACACGTCGGTGAGCGCGCCGCCGGAGACGGTGACGCCCGCGCTGAACAGCGCGAACAGCGGTACGGCCAGACCTGCCGACAGGGGCCGTACGAGGTGCTCGATGTACTCGCCGGGCGAGCGGTCCTCGCCCTCGCGGCGGTGGCAGCGCAGCATCAGGCCCATGGCGACGCCCGCGATGGTGGCGTGGACGCCGCTGTTGTACATCAGCGCCCAGACGACCAGGGCGAGCGGCACGTACACGTACCAGCCGCGTACGCCCTTGCGCAGCAGCAGCCAGAAGACGACCAGGCCCGCCACGGCGCCGCCGAGCGCGGCGAAGTTCAGGTCGGCGGTGAAGAACACCGCGATGATCAGGATCGCGAAGAGGTCGTCGACGACGGCGAGGGTGAGCAGGAAGGCCCGCAGCGCGCTCGGCAGGGAGGTGCCGATGACCGCGAGCACGGCGAGGGCGAAGGCGATGTCGGTGGCGGTCGGCACGGCCCAGCCGGCCAGGGAGCCGCCGCCGGTGAGGCCGGTGACGGTGTAGACGAGCGCCGGTACGGCCATGCCGCAGAGGGCGGCGACGACCGGGAGCGCGGCGGCCTTGGGATCACGCAGGTCGCCCGCGACGAGCTCACGCTTGAGCTCGATCCCGGCGACGAAGAAGAAGAGCGCCAGCAGCCCGTCGGCTGCCCAGTGCGCCACCGACAGATCCAGGCCCAGGGCGGCGGGCCCCAGGTGGAAGTGAGAGACGCTCTCGTAGCTGTCCTGGAGCGCCGGGATGTTCGCCCAGAGCAGTGCGGTGACCGCCGCGGCGAGCAGCAGTACTCCGCCGACGGTCTCGGTGCGCAGCGCGTCCGCCACATAGGTCCGCTCCGGCAGTGACAGCCGGGCGAGGATCTTGCGGGGGGTGCTGGGGCGGGGCGCTGTCACGGGGAGGACCTCCGGTCGGTGGGCAGGGCTGAGCGCATGCCGACCAGACTTCCCGGCGCACCATGGAGCAGTTGTTTTGCTTAGTTTAGGTAAAGACAGGGCTGAGCGCACGTGACGATCACGCGCGCGGTCATCACCACGGACGCCACAAGGGCACCCGGCGTGCTGTCCGCCGGGTGCCCTTGGCCTGGTGCGCTATGCCTGATCAGTCCTCGCTGGGCGCGGCGGGCAGCTTGCTCTGGATGAGGTCCATGACGGTGGAGTCCGTCAGCGTGGTGACGTCACCGAGCTGGCGGTTCTCGGCGACGTCCCGCAGCAGTCGGCGCATGATCTTGCCGGAGCGGGTCTTGGGCAGCTCGGCCACCGGCAGGATCCGCTTGGGCTTGGCGATCGGGCCGAGGGTGTTGCCGACGTGCGTGCGCAGCTCGGAGACCAGGTCCTCGGTCTCGGCGGCCGTACCGCGCAGGATCACGAACGCGACGATCGCCTGCCCCGTCGTCTCGTCCGCCGCGCCGACCACGGCCGCCTCGGCGACCGAGGGGTGGGACACCAGCGCGGACTCGACCTCCGTGGTGGAGATGTTGTGCCCGGAGACGAGCATGACGTCGTCGACGCGGCCCAGCAGCCAGATGTCGCCGTCGTCGTCCTTCTTGGCGCCGTCACCCGCGAAGTACTTGCCCTCGAACCGCGACCAGTAGGTGTCGATGAACCGCTGGTCGTCGCCCCAGATGGTGCGCAGCATCGACGGCCACGGCTCGGTCAGCACCAGGTAGCCGCCCCCGCCGTTCGGCACCTCGTTGGCCTCGTCGTCGACGACCGTCGCGGAGATGCCGGGCAACGGCGTCTGCGCGGAGCCGGGCTTCGTCGCGGTCACGCCCGGCAGCGGGGTGATCATCATCGAGCCGGTCTCGGTCTGCCACCAGGTGTCGACGACCGGGGTGCGGTCGCCGCCGATGTTCTTGCGGTACCAGATCCACGCCTCGGGGTTGATCGGCTCGCCCACCGAGCCCAGCACCCGCAGGCTCGACAGGTCGAACTTGGCGGGGATGTCGTCGCCCCACTTCATGAACGTGCGGATCGCGGTCGGCGCGGTGTAGAGGATCGTCACGCCGTACTTCTGCACGATCTCCCAGAAGCGGCCCTGGTGCGGGGTGTCGGGCGTGCCCTCGTACATGACCTGCGTCGCGCCGTTGGCCAGCGGGCCGTAGACGATGTACGAGTGGCCGGTGACCCAGCCGACGTCGGCGGTGCACCAGTAGACGTCGGTCTCCGGCTTGAGGTCGAAGACGGCGTGGTGGGTGTAGGCGGTCTGGGTGAGGTAGCCGCCGGAGGTGTGCAGGATGCCCTTGGGCTTACCCGTGGTGCCCGAGGTGTACAGGATGAACAGCGGGTGCTCGGCGTTGAACGCCTGCGGGGTGTGCTCCACGGACTGGCGGTCGGTGATCTCGTGCCACCACACGTCGCGGCCCTCGGCGAAGGCGACCTCCTGGCCCGTGCGGCGCACGACCAGGACGTGCTCGACGATGCCCGCCTTCTCCACGGCCTCGTCCACGGCCGGCTTCAGCGCGGACGGCTTGCCGCGCCGGTAGCCGCCGTCGGAGGTGATGACCACGCGCGCGTCGGCGTCCTTGATGCGGGTGGCGAGCGCGTCGGAGGAGAAGCCGCCGAAGACGACCGAGTGCGCGGCGCCGATGCGGGCGCAGGCCAGCATCGCGATCGCCGTCTCGGGGATCATCGGCATGTAGACGGCGACCCGGTCACCGGCCTGAACTCCCAGCTCCAGCAGCGCGTTGGCCGCCCTGGAGACCTCGTCCTTGAGCTCGGCGTAGGTGATCGCGCGGCTGTCGCCGGGCTCGCCCTCGAAGTGGATGGCGACGCGATCGCCGTGCCCGGCCTCCACATGCCGGTCGACGCAGTTGTAGGCGACGTTGAGTTCGCCGTCCTTGAACCACTTGGCGAACGGCGGGTTCGACCAGTCGAGGGTCTCGGTGGGCTCCTTGGCCCAGGTCAGCCGACGGGCCTGCTCGGCCCAGAAGCCGAGCCTGTCAGCCTTGGCCTGTTCATACGCCTCCGCCGTGACGTTGGCGCTCGCGGCCAGGTCGGCGGGGGGTTCGAACCTGCGCTCTTCCTTCAAGAGGTTGGCCAGGCTTTCGTTGCTCACGACGTCTCCCGTTCTCAGGGTTGTCCGCTGTGTCCCAGGCCACAGCTCATCAGAACCGGCGGCCCGATAGCAAGGGCCGACGACATATTGGTTTAGACCTCTTTGCGGGGTGTTTACGCAGGCCTGCCGCCCGTGGCTCGCGGCGGCCCGGTCATCCGTACCCACGGACGCCGACCGGGCAGAGTTCAGCCTCTGTAACGCCTCTCACAGTCCGGCCCAAGTACAGGTGAAGCGCACCCGCGAGAAAGGACAGGCGAGTGGACGGCATACGGGGCGGGCCCGCAGCGGCGGCCCACGACCCCCAGCTCTTCGAAGAGTTCTACCGGCGCCACGTGGACGCCGTGATGTCTTTCGTGGCCCGGCGTGTCGCCGACGTCCACACGGTGGCGGACCTGACCGCCGAGGTCTTCCTCGCGGCCCTCGACTCCGCCCACACCTACCGCCCGGGCCGGGGCGACGAACGGGCCTGGCTCTACGGCATCGCGCGCAACATCGTCTCCTCCGAGCGCCGCCGGGTCGCCCGTGAGACGGCGCGGAACCTCCGTATCTCGGGGCGGCGGCTGCTGGAGCCCGACGACATCGCGCGGCTCGAGGACAAGCTCGACGCCGAGAGCCCGGGACGCCGGGCGCTGGCCGCGCTGGAGCGGCTGCCGGACGGCGAACGGGCCGTCGTCGAACTCGTGGCCGTGGACCAGCTCACGGTCACCGAGGCCGCCGCGGCACTCGGCATCCGCCAGGTCACGGCCCGGGTGCGGCTGCACCGGGCCCGCAAGGCCCTGCGGGCGGAGGCGGACCCGGCCACGGAGACCCCGCCCCGCCCGTCCCTGTCGTACGTCACCGGCGGAGCCGGAGGAACCGGAGGAGAGGCATGACCACGAAGACCACGTTCGAGGACCGGCTGCTGGCCGAGCTGCGGCACGAGATCGAGATGCGCGAGTCCGCCGCTCCCGCCCCGGCGGTCCCTCAGCGACGCTCCATGCTCGCGGGGGTGCTCACGGGGCGGAGGCTCGCCCTGGCCGCGGGTGCCTGTGCCGTGACCGGGCTGGTGCTGGCGCTCGTGCCGGGGTCACCGGCCGAATCCCCGGCGTACGCGGTGGAGCGGCACGGCGACGGCAGCGTCACGCTCACCCTCACGAAGATCGCGATAGGTGAGAAATCCCAGCGCCGACTGGCCGAACGCCTGCGCGCCGAGGGCATTCACGTGACCATCGACAAGCTCCCCTTCGGTCACGTATGCGCGCAGCCACGCGGCACGATGCCGGCGGGCAGCGTGACACGGGGGTACATCGGCAAGCCGCCGAAGGAAGGCTCCGTCCCCGTCGGCGGGCCCACCGACCCGGACTTCCACCGCAACTGGCAGGTCACCCTGCGCCCCGGCGACTCCCTGGGCATGGAGAACGCCGGCCGCAAGGACGGCAAACCCGGGCTCAGCTCCGAGTCGTTCTACGCGGTGAAGGGCAAGATCAAGCCCTGCGTGCCGGAGTCCCACGTCTGAGGCGGCCGGCGGGCGACGTACGGGGGTCGCCGCTCGCCTTCGCCCGACCTGGCCTGTCAGGGGCCGTTGGGCAGGGGCCCCGCCCGGCCGCTGCCGTGAGCGGGGCTCCTTGCTCACACCGGCTGTTCGGCCTCCCGTACGTGGTCGAACACCAGGTCCCCGTCCACTTCGGTGAGCAGATAGGCCTGGGCCTCGCCCACGTGGAAGTACATGCCGTGCAGCTCCAGCTCGCCCTCCCGCAGGGCGCGGGCGACCGAGTCGTGGGCGCGCAGGTGCTCCAACTGCTGGACCACGTTGGTCAGGCAGAGCTGCTCGACCGAGTCGGCGGGCGGGCGTCCGCCCAGCCGGGCCGGCGGCCGGTTGCCGTCGCCCATGTGCTCCAGGCTGGGCAGCCCGTGCCGCAGCCACCGCCTGAGCGGCGTCCGCGCACCGCCGGGATCGGAGCTGAGCAGCGCCTGCATGGCCCCGCACCCCGAGTGCCCGCACACCGTGATGGACCGCACCCGGAGCACGTCCACGGCGTACTCGATCGCGGCCGCCACCGAGTCGTCGCCGCTCTCCTCGCCCGGCAGCGGGACGAGGTTGCCCACGTTGCGCACCACGAACAGGTCACCCGGACCACTGGAGGTGATCATCGACGTGACCAGTCGGGAGTCGGCGCAGGTCAGGAAGAGCTGCGAAGGCTGCTGCCCCTCGCGAGCCAGCCGGGCCAGCTCGCTGCGCACCAGGGGCGCGGTGTTGCGCTGGAACGCGCTGATGCCACGCGCCAGTTCACGCCCGCTGGTTCCGTTGGTTCCGCCGGTGCCCGTCGGGTCCGGCTCGGAGCGGTCCGTCCTGCCCGGGGCGGTCCCGGACGCGGGAGTGGACCGGGGGCGTTCGCACTGGTGGTTGCGCCAGGGCGTCCAGGGCCGGCAACGGCAGCCGGTGGAGGCCTGGGGCTCGGAGATGCGCGTGCCGGGGTGCCGGCCGGTGATCTCGACCGTGCCTCCCTGTGCGGTGTGCGTCTTCTGCCAGTCCTGCAAGGTCTCGTACGCCGCGTGGTCCATGAACGAGCCGTCCAGCTCGACGACCGTGTCGGCGCCGTGGGGCACGAGATGCAGGGCCCGGCTCAGCCGTGGCACCGCGAGGAACGTCAACTGTCCTCTGGCGTGTACGTGGTGGACTCCTTCCCTCTCCTCGTGCGTGATGCGGGTGCGGGTGAGGCGGTGCAGGGCGACACCGACCGCCATGGCGATGCCGAGCGCCACGCCCTGGAGGACGCCGAGGAAGACGACTCCGAGGGTCGTGACGGCGTAGACCCACACTTCGCGGTGGCGCGTCACCGTGCGGATGTGGTGCAGGGACACCATCTGGATGCCGACGGCCATCACCAGGGCGGCGAGCGAGGCGAGCGGGATGAGCTCCAGGATCGGGACCATCAGCAGCGCGGCGATCACTACGAGAACGCCGTGCAGCATCGTGGAGTTCCGGCTGACCGCACCCGCGTTCACATTCGCCGAACTGCGCACGGCGACACCGGCGATGGGCAGTCCGCCGAGCGAGCCGGAGACGATGTTGGCGGCGCCCTGGCCCAGCAGTTCGCGGTCGAGGTCGGAGCGTCCGACGCGGGCGGACAGGCCCGGTCGGCCGGCCACCAGTTTGTCCACGGCGACCGCGCCGAGCAGCGACTGCACACTGCACACCAGCGTGATGGTCAGCACCGCGGCGACGAGGCCGAGCCCTGGGCCCTCGGGCAGCCCGGCCAGGGCGTGGTTGCTCCAGGACGGCAGGTCTACCTTGGGCAGGCGGAGGCCGGCGAGGGAGGCGGCCGCGGTGGCTCCGGCGACGGCCACGAGGGCCGCCGGAACCTTGCGGAGCAGTCGCCCGGCGGCGCCGGGCAGTCTCGGCCAGAGCAGCAGCAGCGCCATCGTCAGCAGGCTCACCGACACGGATGCCGGGCGCATGTGGGCCAACTGGGCGGGCAGGGCCCGCAGGTTGTCGGGCACGGAGCTCTGGGGTGTGCCGCCGAGCACGATGTGCAGCTGGGCGACGGCGATGGTGACGCCGATCCCGGCGAGCATGCCGTGCACGATGGCGGGGCTGACGGCGAGGGCGCCACGCGCCACGCGCAGGCAGCCCAGGCCGAGTTGGGCGAGGCCGGCGAGGACGGTGATGGCGCAGGTCGTCCGCCAGCCGTAGCGCTGGATGAGGTCGGCGGTGACGACGGTGAGTCCGGCGGCCGGCCCGCTCACCTGGAGCGCGGAGCCGCCGATCCGTCCGGCCACGAGCCCGCCCACCGCGGCGGCGACGAGGCCGGCCTGGAGGGGCGCGCCGGTGGCGAGGGCGATGCCCAGGGACAGGGGCAGAGCGATCAGGAAGACCGCGATCGAGGCCGACACGTCGGCACCCGCGATCCGGAATCGGCGGGGGCCGCTCGGCGGCGGGCTGTGGGGTGGATGGGTGCGCTCGGTCCGGTTCGGATCGGCGGCGCGTGTGGGGACGCAGGCTGACATGGTTTCCCGTCTCCTCCGGGGCTGCGCGGTCGCGTGACTGGGGGTCCCGCTCGGGGCGGGGGTTCGGTCGCGGCCGTGGGTCACGGCGTACATCGGCGGGATGAATCAACGTTCAGTAAACGGATCGTAATGCAGAGTAAAGGCCAAGCATAGACTTTACGGGCAAATGGGTGAATAAATCACCCCCAAGAGTGAAGTGGCTATTTCATCGGCTTGTCGTACTAATTCCTTCTTCGTCTCGTGCGAATTTGGCGGCGTTGTCGCACCCGAGAGAAGGAAGAAGGTGGGCGACACATGGCCACCCACAGGATCGCCGCGGGCTCGGTGATCGCCGCGGTCTGCGCCGCATCGCTCGCCGGTTGCGCGACCGGCACGCCCCGGCAGGAGGCCCCCGCCCCGCGGAAGCCGAAGCCGGCCCAGGCCCCGAAGAGCGTGGTCCGGCTGATCGGAGACGGCTCCACCGCCTACACCGGCGCCCAGCCCCACCTGCCCAGACCCGAGCGGCTGCGGCCCGGCCAGAAGCCGCCCCAGTTCGTCGTCTTCTCCTGGGACGGCGCCGGAGAGGACAGCCAGAAGCTGTTCTCGCACTTCCGCAAGGTCGCCAAGGAGAACCGCGCGACCATGACGTACTTCCTGAGCGGTGTGTACATGCTGCCTGAGGAGAAGCGCGACCTGTACCGGCCGCCACAGCACTCGCCGGGCCGCTCCGACATCGGCTTCAACGACCGCCGCGGCATCGCGGCCACCGTGAAGCAGTTGCGCCTGGCCTGGCTGGAGGGAAACGAGATCGGCACCCACTTCAACGGCCACTTCTGCGGCAGCGGCGGCGGGGTCGGCGAGTGGTCTGTGAAGGAGTGGAAGGACGAGATCAACCAGGCCAAGCAGTTCGTGAAGACCTGGAAGACCAACACCGGCATGAAGAATGCGTCACCGCTGCCCTTCGACTACGACAAGGAACTCATCGGCGCCCGAACCCCCTGCCTGGAGGGCCGGCGGAACTTCATCAGGGCGGCCGGCGACCTGGGCTTCCGCTACGACACCAGCGGCGTCAACGACCAGGTCTGGCCCGGCAGGAAGCGCGGCCTGTGGGACCTGTCGATGCAGCTCGTGCCGTTCCCCGGCCACTCCTACGAGCAGCTGAGCATGGACTACAACTTCATGGTCAACCAGTCGGGCACCGACACCCAGGGCAACCCCGCCAAGCGCGACTTCTGGGGTGACCAGATGCGCGAGGGCCTGCTGCGGGGCTTCCACCGGGCCTACAACGGCAACCGCGCGCCCCTGATCATCGGCAACCACTTCGAGTCCTGGAACGGCGGCGTCTACATGCGGGCCGTCGAGGAGGTCATCGAGACGGTGTGCACCAAGGAGGAGGTGCGCTGTGTGTCGTTCCGCCGGCTGGCGGACTGGCTGGACGCCCAGGACCCCCGGACGGTGGCGAGGCTGCGCACGCTGAAGGTCGGCGAGGCGCCGAAGCAGGGGTGGGCGTCCTTCCTCGCGGGCCGGCCCACTCCGGCTCCGAAGGGCGCGCCGGGGGCTCCGGCGGCGAAGGGGTAGTCCGGACGGGCCGTCTCCCCGGCGGCCCGAGTGAGGAAGGCCACTCCGGCGTGGGGCGGGGCCTCGGGCTGCGTAGGGTCGTACTCATGAGTACAGCAGGCGCGACCGCCGATCCTCTCGCGGCCCTGGGGGCGCTGCCCGGTGTGGCCGAGTCCGTGGAGTCCGTACGCAAGGCCGTGGACCGGGTCTACGGGCACCGCATCATGCGGCGGCGCAGCAACGAGATCACCTCGGAGGCGGCCCTGCGCGGCGCCCGCGGCTCGGCGGCGCTGTCCGGTGCGGACTGGGCCCTGGAGGAGGTGCGCCGGCGTACGGACTTCAGCGGGGACGACGAGGCACGCGTCGTGGGGGCCGCCCTGCGTCTCACCGCGGAGGCGGGCCAGCTGCTGTCGATCTGGCGGCAGTCGCCCCTGAGGGTGCTGGCCCGGCTGCACCTGGTCGCGGCGGCCGACAAGGCGGACCAGGTGGGGCGGCCCCGGCAGGAGGGCGAGCCGGTCGACGAGCCGCTCGTCGGGCTGCCGTTGCCGGGTGCGGCCGAGGCGCACGGCCGGCTGGAGGGGCTGGGCGGGCTGGTCGTCGCCGGTAGCTCCGCGCCGGCCCTGGTGACGGCTGCCGTGGTGCACGGCGAACTGCTCGCGCTGCGTCCTTTCACGTCCCACAACGGCCTGGTGGCGCGCACGGCCGGACGTATCGTCCTGGTCGGCAGCGGTCTGGACCCGAAGTCGGTCTGCCCGGCCGAGGTCGGCCACGCCGAGCTGGGCCGCGACGCCTACCTGGAGGCCCTGGACGGGTACGTCTCGGGTACGCCGGAGGGCATGGCCGCCTGGATCGCCCACTGCGGCAGGGCGGTCGAACTGGGGGCGCGTGAGTCGACAGCCGTGTGCGAGGCGCTGCAGCGCGGAGCGGCGTGACGTTATCGGGCCATGGGGCCACATAAATGCGGCGGTACGAGAACTCGTACCGCCGCTGGCATGAGCATCGGGTTACCAAGCGTCCTCGGTATATGCCCATCAGGTCGGGAACTTTGCCCGTCACCTGGTGCGGCTGGCCCGTAATCGACGGGTCGACGTCGCGTGGGTGCCCGGTGTTCATGCGCGGTCCGTGGGGCCGAATGCGTATTGAAGGTGATCCTCTCGGATGTCCTTGGTCTCGCGGGCCGTTGAGTCCTTTGTACTCCTGCCGTGCAGTAAGCGGAAGTCCACCCTGCGCTTCTTTACTTTTGGGTTCAATCAGGACTTCGGGTCGTCGCGGGTCAAGCGGCCGTCGTCCGGCGTCGGTTGGCGTACCAGACGAGGCCGGCGGTGGCCGCCGCGGCACCTATCGCGGCGACCGCGACGAGTGCCGGACGCGGCGGTACGGAGAACGAGGGAATGCGCTGCTTGAGCCGGACCGGCCGGTGGAAGTCCAGGATCGGCCACCCGCGCGTGAGTGCCTCGCGGCGCAGGGCACGGTCCGGGTTCACGGCGTGGGGGTGGCCGACGGTCTCCAGCATGGGCACGTCGGTCGCCGAGTCGCTGTAGGCGTAGCAGCGGCTGAGGTCGTACCCCTCGGACGCGGCCAGGTCCCTGATGGCCTCGGCCTTGGTCGGGCCGTACGCGTAGTACTCCACCTCGCCGGTGAAGCAGCCGTCGTCGCCCACGACCATGCGGGTCGCCACCACGCGGTCCGCGCCGAGCAGCTCGCCGATCGGCTCGACGACCTCCGCGCCCGACGTGGACACGATCACGACGTCGCGGCCGGCGGTGTGGTGCTCCTCGATGAGGGAGGCGGCCTCGTCGTAGATGATCGGGTCGATCAGGTCGTGCAGCGTCTCGGCGACGATCTCCTTGACCTGCTGCACGTTCCAGCCGCGGCACAGCGCGGACAGATACGAGCGCATGCGCTCCATCTGGTCGTGGTCGGCGCCGCCGGCGAGGAAGACGAACTGGGCATATGCGGTTCGCAAGACGGCCCTGCGGTTGATCAGACCGCCTTGGTAGAACGACTTGCTGAACGTGAGCGTGCTCGACTTCGCAATGACCGTCTTGTCCAGGTCAAAGAAGGCCGCTGTGCGGGGCAAGGAGTGGTTTTCCACGCCCCTGAGCATAGGGGCAGCCCATTCGGCGTAAGGTGGGGCGCGTGGGTTTGCCTGAGAGGGCTCTCGGGTACACCATGGAAGTCACGGATCGTTCGCGACCGTGCTAACCCGGCCCGACTCCTCCCCCCCCGAGTCGGCCGTGGGGACGACCCCCGCTCTCCCCCCCGGCGGGGGTCGTCGCATGTCCGGGTGGGTTTTCTTCTTCCTTCAGGCGCCCGAAGCGCTGATCCCGTGGGTGTTCCGAGGGCTTTTGTCATGCTCATGATTGTTGACTGTGTGTAGCTGTCGGGCTGCTCTGCGGGAGTCGCACAGAGGGGCTGCGGGGGTCACCGGTATGGGTGAAGGCGATATTCACAACCAGCGGAACGTCCACAGTTATCCACCAAGATCCACACGATTTCCGGGATCGCTGCACCGTGATTCCAGCGCACCCCGCTCGCGGCGAGTTCGTGGCCGGTTCCGATAGCCGGGGGCGTTCGGCCGGATTGTGTCGGCCGTTCATAGGGAGGCCGTCTTGTCGGCTCTTCCCACGTTTGGGAATCGCGGGGCCGCAAGGGCCGCGCGAGTCAGGCAGCGAAGGGGGATGGACGACCGTGGCCGGAACCGTGACACACGATCCGCCGCCGGCCGCCGGAGGGCGGCAGGGCGGACCGCTGATCGTCACCGAGGACAGCGAACTCCTCGACGATCTGCTGCGCCTGTGCGCGGCGGCGGGCGCGACACCCGAGGTGCACCACGGGGTGCCGGAGCGCAGAGGAAGCTGGGAGGCCGCGCCCCTGGTCCTCGTGGGCGACGACGCGGCACTGCGGGTACGCGGGGCCGCCCGCAGAAGAGGAGTCGTCCTCGTCGGCAAGGACCAGGACGACTCCGGGGTGTGGCGGCGAGCCGTCGAGATCGGCGCCGAGCACGTCCTGATGCTCCCCGACGGCGAGCAGTGGCTGGTCGACCGCATCGCCGACGTGGCCGAGGGCGTCGGCCGGCCCGCCCTCACCGTGGGCGTCATCGGCGGCCGGGGCGGGGCCGGAGCGTCCACGCTCGCCTGCGCGCTCGCCGTCACCTCCGCGCGGGAAGGACTGCGCACCCTCCTCGTGGACGCCGATCCGCTGGGTGGCGGACTGGACGTACTCCTCGGCGGGGAAACGGCCGACGGACTGCGCTGGCCCGCGTTCGCGTCCTCCCGCGGGCGGGTCGGCGGCGGGGCCCTGGAGGAGTCGCTGCCCGAGCTGCACTCGCTGCGGGTGCTCAGCTGGGACCGGGGCGACCGGATCGCCGTGCCGCCGCATGCGGTGCGCGCGGTGCTCGCGGCGGCCCGGCGCCGGGGCGGCACGGTCGTGGTCGACCTGCCGCGCCGCATCGACGACGGCGTCGCGGAGATCCTCACCCAGCTGGACATCGGCGTGCTCGTGGTGCCGGCCGAGCTGCGGGCCGTCGCGGCCGCCGGGAGGGTGGCGTCCGCCGTCGGCATGGTGCTGCGCGACCTGCGGGTGGCGGTCCGTGGGCCGTACCCGCCGGGGCTCGACGAACGCGAGGTGGCGCGGCTGCTGGGACTCCCCCTGGTCGGCGAAGTGCCCGTCGAGCCGGGGTTGTTGCGCCCGGACGAGGGCACGGCACCTCCCGGTGCCGTCCCGCGCGGACCGCTCGCCCGGTTCTGCAGGCAGTTCTGGGAGCGGGCGCTCGTCGAGGCGGGTGCCGCGTGAGCGCGGCGGCGGGCACGGCGGCCGGACCCGAGGGTGCCGGGCTGCTCGACGGGGTGCGGCGGTGGCTCGCCGAGAGCGGCGCCGAGCCGACACCCGCGCGTGTGGCACAGGCCCTGAGGGAGCAGGGCCGGGTGCTCGGGGACGCGGAAGTCCTGGGAGCGGCATCGCAGTTGCGGTCCGAGCTGATCGGCAGCGGACCGCTGGAGCCGCTGCTGGCCGACCCGTCGGTGACGGACGTGCTGGTCTCGGCCCCGGACCGGGTCTGGGTGGACCGGGGCGGAGGCCTGGAACTGACGTCGGTGCGCTTCACCGACGCGGCGGCCGTACGACGGCTCGCCCAGCGCCTCGCGGCGGTGGCCGGGCGCCGTCTCGACGACGCCCGCCCCTGGGCCGACGCCCGGCTGCCCGACGGGACGCGGCTGCACGCGGTGCTGCCGCCGGTGGCCGTGGACTGCGCCTGCCTCTCGCTGCGGGTCGTACGGCCACGGGCCTTCACGCTCGGCGAGCTGGTCGCGGCGGGCACGGTGCCGCCGGGCGGTGACCGGGTGCTGCGCGCGCTGCTCGACGCCCGGCTGTCCTTCCTCGTCAGCGGGGGCACGGGCACCGGCAAGACGACGCTCCTGAGCGCCCTGCTGGGGCTGGTCGGACCGGAGGAACGGATCGTGCTCGCCGAGGACTCGGCGGAACTGCGGCCCGACCATCCGCATGTCGTGCGGCTGGAGACCAGACCCGCCAATCAGGAGGGAGCGGGCCTCGTCACCCTTGAGGACCTGGTGCGCCAGGCGCTGCGGATGCGGCCCGACCGGCTGGTCGTGGGAGAGGTGCGCGGACCCGAAGTGGTGCATCTGCTGGCCGCGTTGAACACCGGCCACGAGGGCGGCTGCGGCACCGTGCACGCCAATGCCGCCGCCGACGTACCGGCCCGGCTGGAGGCGCTCGGCACGGCCGCCGGGCTCGACCGGGCCGCGCTGCACAGCCAGGCGGCGGCCGCCCTCTCCGTGGTGCTTCACCTCGTGCGCGACCGGGCCGGGCGGCGGCGGATCGCCGAGGTGCACGTGCTGGAGCGGGACCCGACGGGGCTGGTGCGGACGGTGCCGGCCCTGCGGTGGGGAGCGGAAGCCTTCGTACGGGAGCGGGGGTGGGAGCGGCTGCGGGGGCTGCTCCGCGACGAAGCGAGCCGGAGCGGGGCGGAGACCGGCGCCGTGCACCGGCCGGGTGGCGGCGACGGGGGGCGCTGGATGGCGGGGGCCGAGGGGCCGCGTGGCGGAGTGAACTGTGAGGGGGCCGAGTGATGGCGGGGATGGCTGAGGTGTCGGTGGGGGCGGCCGTGGTGTGCATGGGGACGGCGGCCTGGCTGCTGGGTGAGCGGAACTCGGTGGCCCGGCGGGCGCGCTTGCTGCTCGCGGGCGGCCAGACCGTCGGGAGCGGGCCGCCCGGGTGGTGGTGGACGACCGACGGGCTGCGGCGCGTCCGTGGACGGCTGCGGGCCGAGTGGTGGGCTCCGGTGGCCGGGCTGGTGCTCGCGGTGCTCGGGGCGTCGGTGCTGCCGGCCGTCCTGGGGGCGGCCGGGCTGCCGCTGGTGCGGAGGGCCCGGTTGGCCGGCCTGGCCCGCCGGACCCGGGAGCGCCGGGCCGATGCGGTGATCGCGCTGTGCGGGGCGCTCGCCGGGGAGGTGCGGGCCGGTCGCCAGCCGGGCGAGGCTCTGCTGCGGGCCACGCGGGACTGTGGCGGACTCGCGGACGCACAGGCGACGGTGCTGGCGGCGGCCCGGTTCGGCGGCGATGTGCCGGGCGCGCTCGCGACCGCCGCACGGCAACCGGGCGCGGAAGGGCTGCGGGGACTCGCGGCCTGCTGGCGGGTGGCCGTGGACCAAGGCGCGGGCCTCGCGGCCGGACTGGACCGGCTCACCACCGCCCTGCGTGCCGAACGGGACCAACGCTCGGACCTGCGCGCCCAGTTGGCGGGCGCCCGCACGACAGCGGTGATGCTCGCCGGGCTCCCGGCCCTGGGGCTCCTCATCGGCACGGCCCTGGGCGCCGACCCCCTTCATGTCCTGCTGCACACCACGGCGGGCCTGGGCTGCCTGGTGGCCGGCGGGGCGCTGGAGGGACTCGGCCTGTGGTGGGTGCTGCGGATCGTGCGGGGCGCGGAGGAGGTGGCATGAGCGGGGAAGTTGTCCACAGGCTGGGGGTGACCGTGGGGATGCTGCTGGGCCTCGGGTGGTCGGTGCGGTGGCTGATGGCGGCCCGACGTCGTAGGAGGCTGCGACGCAGGCTGGCCGGGCTGTCGGCCCGGGAAGCAGCCGCCCCCGTCCAGCGCCTCGCGTTACGGGGTGCGGCGCGCAGGTGGCTCCCTCCCGTCGGCGTGGCGTGCGCCGGCTGGGCGTTGGTCGGCGGGCCCGCCGGTGTCGCGGTGGGACTGGCCGGTGCGGTGGGGATGTGGCGGTGGCGACTGCGGCAGGAGGCTGCCGGCACGGACGCACGGGCACCCGACCTCGCCGAGGCGGCACGGCAACTGCCCCTGGCCGCCGACCTGCTGGCGGCCTGCGTCGCCGCCGGAGCCGACCCGGTGATCGCGGCGCGAGCGGTGGGTGAGGCCCTGGGCGGCCCCGTGGGCGAGGCGCTGGTCCATGGCGCGGCGGAGGTACGGCTGGGCGGCGAACCGGGGTCCGCCTGGCGGAGGCTGGCCGCCGTCCCGGGCGCCGACGGCCTGGCCCGGCTGCTCGAACGGGCCGGTGTGTCCGGACTGCCCGCCGCCACGCCGGTCGCACGGATCGCCGCCGAGGCCCGCGCCGACCGGTGCCGCGCCGCGACGGCCAGGGCACGCCGAGCGGGCGTCATGGTCAGCGCACCGGTCGGGCTGTGCTTCCTGCCGGCGTTCATCGCGGTCGGGGTGCTGCCCGTGGTGATCGGGCTCGCGGGCGGGGTGCTCGGAGGGGGTGGTGGCTGAGGGCGGACACGGGCCGACAAGGCGACGAGGCCGACGAGGCCGACGAGGCCGACGAGACAAGTCAACGACGACCAGCAGAAGTTCGAACTCTTTCCTACGGGGGTTGAGATGTATCAGGCGGTACGGGCACGGCTGTGTGCCCAGGTGTGCGGAATGCGTGCGACGCGGAGGGACGCGGGGATGGTCACCTCCGAGTACGCGGTGGGCATCGTCGCGGCGGTGGCGTTCGCCGTGGTGCTCTACAAGGTGGTCACGAGCGGTGCCGTCGGCGCGGAGCTGCAGGGCATCGTGCAGGAAGCCCTCAATGCGCGGATGTGAGCGGGGTGCGGACCGGGGGTTCGTCACCGCGGAGTCGGCGGTCGTACTGCCCGTCCTGGTGATGTTCGCGATGGCGCTGGTCTGGGGGCTGCTGGTCGTGGCCGCCCAGATCCAGTGCGTGGACGCGGCACGGACCGGCGCCCGCGCGGCGGCCCGCCAGGACCCACCCGGCGCGGTGGTACGGCTGACCCGCGAGGCGGCACCGCGCGGCGCGAAGGTCACCGTCAGCCGGGGCGCGGAACACGTCCGGGTGGTCGTCGTGGCCGAGCCGCCGGTGCTGCACGGGCTGCCGTTCTCCGTGCGCGAGGAGGCCGTGGCGTCGGTGGAGGAGGCGGTGGGGGTGGGCACATGAGTCGGCGCGCCGAGGTGCGGGACCGGGGCATACGACGCCGAGTCAGGAGGGGCGCCGCCTCCGACCAGGGGTCGGCCACCGTCTGGAGCGTCGGGGCGATCGCCGTGCTGTGCGTGGTGTTCGGCGTCGTCCTCGCGCTCGGGCAGGCCGTCGTGGTCCGGCACCGGGCGGCGGGCGGTGCGGATCTCGCGGCGCTCGCGGCGGCGGACCACTGGGCCGAGGGTGGTCCGGCGGCCTGTGCCCGGGCCGGCCGGGTGGCCTCGGCACAGGGCGTGCGGCTGGTGCGGTGCGAGGTCGTCGGTGAGATCTCGGACGTGACGGCGGCGTCGGGCCGGGGGCCCTTCACGGCGCAGGTCAGGGCACGGGCGGGGCCTCCGACGGACCGGCCGGGTCTCCCGTCGCCCGCTCGGTAGCCTCGTCGGCTGACTCCTTCTCCTCCGGCGCCCCTTCCAGCAGCACCGTGAGCAGCCGCACCGCCCCCCTCTTGTGCAGCGGGTCGTTGCCGTTGCCGCACTTGGGGGACTGGATGCAGGACGGGCAGCCGGCGTCGCACTCACAGGAGGCGATGGCCTCGCGAGTGGCGGTCAGCCAGGTGCGGGCGGTGTGGAAGGCGCGCTCCGCGAAGCCCGCGCCGCCCGGGTGGCCGTCGTAGACGAAGACCGTGGGCAGGAGCGTGTCGGGGTGGAGCGGGATCGACACGCCGCCGATGTCCCAGCGGTCACAGGTCGCGAAGAGGGGCAGCAGGCCGATCGACGCGTGCTCGGCGGCGTGCAGGGAGCCGCCGAGGATCTCCGGGCTGATCCGCGCCCGGTCCAGCTGGTCCTCGGTGACGGTCCACCACACCGCCCGGGTGCGCAGCGTACGAGGAGGGAGGTCGAGCTTCGACTCACCCAGCACTTCACCGGTGATGAGCCGTCGGCGCAGGAAGGAGACCACCTGGTTGGTGACCTCGACGGACCCGTAGCACAGGCGTCCGTCGCCCCAGGGGATCTCCACGTCCGTCTCCAGGACGGAGATCGACGTCGTGTCGCGGGCGACCGTGGAGTAGGGCGGGGCGGCCTCCTCGACGAGGGCGACGGAGTCCTCCAGGTCCAGGGACCGCACCAGGTACGTGCGGCCCTGGTGGAGGTGGACGGCCCCCTCGTGCACCGTCGAGTGCGCGGCGCCCGCGTCGACCGTGCCGAGCAGCCGGCCCGTGCCGGTCTCGACCACCTGGACCGGGCGTCCGCCCGCGCCCCGGATGTCGGCCAGGTCGGCGGCGCGCTCGCGGCGGGTCCAGTGCCACGCCCTGGTGCGGCGGCGCAGCAGCTTCGCGGCCTCCAGCTGGGGCAGCAGGTCCTCGCAGGCCGGGCCGAACAGGTCGAGGTCCTCGTCCGTCAGGGGCAGCTCCGCCGCGGCCGCGCACAGGTGCGGGGCCAGCACGTAGGGGTTGTCGGGGTCGAGGACGGTCGACTCGACGGGCTGGTCGAACAGGGCCTCGGGGTGATGGACGAGGAAGGTGTCCAGCGGGTCGTCGCGGGCGACCAGGACGGCGAGGGCGCCCTGCCCCGAGCGTCCGGCCCGGCCCGCCTGCTGCCACAGCGAGGCGCGCGTGCCCGGGTAGCCGGCGATGACGACCGCGTCGAGGCCGGAGATGTCGATGCCGAGTTCGAGGGCGTTCGTCGCGGCGAGGCCCAGCAGTTCACCCGAATGGAGGGCGCGTTCGAGCGCGCGGCGCTCCTCCGGGAGATATCCGCCCCGGTACGCCGCGACACGCCGGACCAGCGACCGGTCGACCTCGGCCAGGCGCTCCTGGGAGATGACGGAGATCAGCTCGGCTCCGCGCCGGGACCGTACGAAGGCGACCGAGCGCACGCCCTGCACCGTGAGGTCGGTCAGCAGGTCGGCGGCCTCGGCGGTGGCCGTGCGGCGGACGGGAGCGCCCTTCTCGCCGTGCAGCTCGGTCAGCGGCGGCTCCCACAGGGCGAACACCAGTTCACCGCGGGGGGAGGCGTCGTCGGCGACCTCCACCACCGGCACGCCGGTGAGGCGGCCGGCGGCCGTCGCGGGTTCGGCGGCGGTCGCGGAAGCCAGCAGGAACACGGGCGAGGAGCCGTAGCGGGCACACAGGCGGCGCAGCCGGCGCAGCACCTGGGCGACGTGCGATCCGAAGACGCCGCGGTAGGTGTGGCACTCGTCGATGACGACGTACCGCAGTGACTTCAGGAAGGAGGACCAGCGCGGATGGGACGGCAGGATGCCGCGGTGCAGCATGTCCGGGTTGGTCAGGACGTAGTTGGCGTACTGGCGGATCCACTCGCGTTCCTCGAACGCCGTGTCGCCGTCGTACACGGCCGCGCGCACCGAATGGCCCAACGGATGTGAAAATTCCTTCACGGAGCGGCACTGATCCGCCGCAAGGGCCTTGGTCGGGGCCAGGTAGAGGGCCGTCGCGCCCCGTCCGCTGGGGGCCTCGGCGCCCTCCAGAAGAGTGGACAGGACCGGCACGAGATAGGCGAGGGACTTGCCGGAGGCCGTGCCGGTGGCCACGACGACCGATTCGCCGTCCAGGGCGTGCTCGGCCGCGCGTGCCTGGTGGGCCCAGGGATCTTCGATTCCCGCGGACCGCACGGCGGCCACCACCTCGGCGCGGATCCGGTCCGGCCAGACGGCATGCCGACCCTCGCGCGGGGGCAAGTGCTCCGTATGAGTAATGCGCGAAGCCCTGCTCGGGCCGGATGCGAGCCGGTCCAGGACCGCGCCCGGCGCGGGTCGGGAGACGGGGTCCGCCGGGCGTCGATCGGATCGGTGATTCTTGGCCATCGGCACCGAGTGTGTCACTGGAGTGACGGACAATGGAGCCAAGGCGTCGTGCACGCCTGCCGGTAAGTGATTGAATGCCATCGCGGCTGGCGAAGCGTCCAAGGGCTGAAGCCGAGATGCCCCGAGGGCGACCGCTCGATAGCAAGGTGCTGGAGGATCCGTGGACCTGTCCCTGTCGACCGAAACCATGGGCGATCGCACGATCGTCAGGGTCGGTGGCGAAATCGACGTATATACCGCGCCCAAGCTGCGCGAGCAGTTGGTCGAGCTGGTGAACGACGGCAGTTTCCACCTTGTCGTCGACATGGAGGGCGTGGACTTCCTCGACTCCACCGGACTCGGCGTACTGGTCGGCGGCCTGAAGCGCGTGCGGGCCCATGAGGGCTCCCTGCGCCTGGTCTGCAACCAGGAGCGCATTCTGAAGATCTTCCGCATCACCGGCCTCACCAAGGTGTTCCCGATTCACACCTCGGTCGAGGAAGCGGTGGCGGCGACCGACTGACCACCGGACCCGGGCCCTCGCGCCCGGGTCGGCCGATGTGCGGCAAGAGTTCGGCAGAAGTGAAGACCGAGGGGGCCCGGGCTTTCGGCGGCCCGGAGCCCCTCGACAGCACGCCCGTAGTTGCGAGGGGGATGCATGGCCACCGTTGAGCTCCGCTTCAGCGCGCTGCCCGAGCACGTCAGGACCGCCCGGCTGGTGGCGGCAGCGGTGGCGCGCAGGGCCGGAGTGGACGAGGCCGTCCTCGACGAGGTCAGGCTCGCCGTCGGCGAGGCCTGCACCCGGGCCGTCGGACTGCATCAGACCGGCGGGATCTCGGCACCGGTGAAGGTGCTGCTGATCGAGGAGGAGAAGCAGTTCTCCATCGAGGTCGGCGACGAGGCGCCGCACGCGGTCCCGGGAGAGCGCGCCGACGGCGCCGGGCCCGGCGACCCCGACAGTGAAGCCGAGGAGGACGAGATGGGCCTCGCGGTCATCAGCGGGCTCGTCGACGACGTCGAGGTCAGTGCGGGAGAACACGGCGGTTCGATCAAGATGACCTGGCCGACCACACCGCCGCCGACCATCCTGGTCTGACCGGCCACCACCCACAGCGTTTCCGACGAAGGGCCCCACCCGTGGGGCCCTTCGTCATGTGCGGTTGTCGGTGCCCGCCTTTACAGTGGGTGCTGTGCTGTTCATCGCGTGAATTCGTTCACGATCATTCGTGTGCTCCACGGCCGATCGAGAATGCTTTCAGGGCATTACTTCAGCAGGCTAATTCCGTTTATCGCGCTCTGTTTTGATCAGGTTCCGGTACCTAGAATCCCGTCCACATCTTGAGCTCAGCCCAAGCGTCAAGGAGGACGAATGGCGGGGCTTTCCATCTCACAACAGTCGGGCCATCCCACAGACCTCGCAGCCGCCGTACTGACCGATGGCAACCGCGTACTCATCGCGGTCATCGCGGTCGTCGCCCTGGCGGCGCTCGTGGTCGCGGGCGTCCTGGTACGCCAGGTACTCGCGGCCGGCGAGGGCACCGACAGCATGAAGAAGATCGCGGCGGCGGTCCAGGAAGGCGCGAACGCCTATCTGGCACGTCAGCTGCGCACGCTCGGCGTATTCGCCGTGGTCGTCTTCTTCCTGCTCCTGCTGCTTCCCGCGGACGACTGGAATCAGCGGGCCGGACGTTCGGTGTTCTTCCTGATCGGAGCGGCGTTCTCGGCGGCCACGGGCTATATCGGCATGTGGCTCGCCGTACGCAGTAATGTGCGTGTCGCCGCGGCGGCGCGTGAAGCCACCCCGGCGGAAGGCGAGCCGGAAAAGGACCTGACCGCCGTCTCGCACAAAGCGATGAAGATCGCGTTTCGCACGGGCGGTGTGGTCGGCATGTTCACCGTGGGCCTCGGCCTGCTGGGTGCCTCCTGTGTGGTGCTGGTGTACGCGGCCGACGCGCCGAAGGTGCTCGAGGGCTTCGGCCTCGGAGCCGCGCTGATCGCGATGTTCATGCGTGTCGGCGGCGGCATCTTCACCAAGGCCGCCGACGTCGGCGCCGACCTGGTCGGCAAGGTCGAACAGGGCATTCCGGAGGACGATCCGCGCAATGCCGCGACCATCGCCGACAATGTGGGCGACAACGTCGGCGACTGCGCGGGCATGGCGGCCGACCTCTTCGAGTCCTACGCCGTGACCCTGGTCGCGGCGCTGATCCTGGGCTCGGCGGCCTTCGGCGACGCCGGGCTCGGCTTCCCGCTGCTCGTGCCGGCGATCGGTGTGATCACGGCGATGATCGGCATCTTCGCCGTGGCGCCCAGGTACACCGACCGCAGTGGCATGAGCGCCATCAACCGCGGGTTCTTCATCTCAGCGGCGATCTCGCTGGTGCTGGTGGCGGTGGCGGTCTTCGTCTACCTGCCGGGGAAGTACTCCGAGCTCGACGGTGTCACCGACGCCGCGATCCAGGGCAAGGACGGCGACCCGCGGATCCTCGCCCTCGTCGCGGTCGCCATCGGCATCGTGCTCGCCGCGTTGATCCAGCAACTGACCGGCTACTTCACCGAGACCACCCGACGGCCGGTCAGGGACATCGGCAAGACCTCGCTGACCGGTCCGGCCACCGTCGTCCTCGCCGGTATCTCCGTCGGCCTGGAATCCGCCGTCTACACCGCCCTGTTGATCGGCCTCGGCGTGTACGGGGCGTTCCTGCTCGGCGGTACGTCGATCATGCTGGCGCTGTTCGCGGTGGCACTGGCCGGCACCGGTCTGCTCACCACGGTCGGGGTGATCGTCGCGATGGACACCTTCGGGCCGGTCTCCGACAACGCGCAGGGCATCGCGGAGATGTCCGGCGACGTCCAGGGCGCGGGCGCGCAGGTGCTCACCAACCTGGACGCGGTCGGCAACACCACCAAGGCGATCACCAAGGGCATCGCGATCGCCACGGCCGTGCTCGCGGCGGCGGCGCTGTTCGGGTCGTACCGCGACGCGATCTTCACCGGCGCGCGGGACGTCGGCGAGAAGCTCAGCGGGGACGGTGCCCCGATGAGCCTGATGATGGACATCTCGCAGCCCAACAACCTCGTGGGCCTCGTCGCGGGCGCGGCGGTCGTCTTCCTCTTCTCGGGGCTGGCGATCAACGCCGTGTCGCGGTCCGCGGGTTCCGTGGTCTTCGAGGTGCGGCGGCAGTTCCGCGAGAAACCCGGGATCATGGACTACAGCGAGACCCCGGAGTACGGCAAGGTCGTCGACATCTGCACCAAGGACGCGTTGCGGGAGCTCGCCACGCCGGGTCTGCTCGCCGTGATGGCGCCCATCTTCATCGGGTTCACGCTCGGTGTCGGTCCGCTCGGCGCGTTCCTGGCGGGCGCGATCGGTGCGGGCACGCTGATGGCGGTGTTCCTGGCCAACTCCGGTGGCGCCTGGGACAACGCCAAGAAGCTCGTCGAGGACGGCCACCACGGAGGCAAGGGCAGTGAGGCCCACGCGGCGACCGTGATCGGCGACACCGTCGGCGACCCCTTCAAGGACACCGCCGGTCCCGCGATCAACCCGCTGCTGAAGGTCATGAACCTGGTGTCGCTGCTCATCGCGCCCGCGGTGATCAAGTTCTCCTACGGCGCCGACAAGAGCGTCGGGGTGCGGATCCTGATCGCGGCGCTCGCGTTCGTCGTGATCGCCGGCGCGGTGTACGTGTCAAAGCGGCGCGGAATCGCGATGGGTGACGAAGACAACGCCGAGTCGGAGCCCAAGTCGGCCGATCCGGCGGTGGTTTCGTAGGGAGGTCTCCGAGCCCCAGCTCAAGGTGCGGGCGGGCGGCGCGCGTTGGCGTGTCGCCCGCCCGCTCTGTGCCGTCACGCGATCAACACCGTGAGCCTTCTCTCGCTTGGTGCAAAAGGTTACGAAAAGGTCTTAATGGACTCCCGGCGTGGGGCTGTCGTGCATCTGGCGTGTATGTTCCGGGGCCGAGAGCCATGGAAGGGACCAAACCGGTGAACAAGAAGCTCGCGGCCGCACTGTCCGGCGGTGCGGTACTGGTACTGGCGCTGTCGGGGTGTGGCGGCGACGACAACGAGAAGCTGGACTCCTGGGCCAAGGAGGTCTGCGACGCGGTGCAGCCGCAGGCCAAGAAGATCGAGTCGGCCAATGCCTCGATCCAGAAGGAGACCTCGGACAACAGCAAGCCGGACGACGTCCAGAAGACCGACGCGAAGGCCTTCCAGGACATGTCCGACGCCTACAAGGCCATCGGGTCCGCGGTGACCAAGGCCGGGCCGCCGGACGTCGAGAACGGCGAGAAGAAGCAGCAGGACGCGGTCAAGGAACTCAACTCGATCTCCGCCGCGTACGCCTCCCTGAAGAAGCAGGTCGACGACCTCGACACCAAGGACCAGGGCAAGTTCGCCGACGGCCTCAAGGACATCGCCACCGAGCTCGACAAGCTGGGCAAGAGCGGGAACGACGCGCTCCGGACCCTGGAGGAGGGCGAGGTCGGCCAGGCGATGTCCCGCCAGTCCAGCTGCAAGGCGGCGACAGCTCCGGCCTCCACGCAGGGCTGAACGGGGGCGGCGGCCGCGCCGGCTCGGTGAAGGCCCGGCTGGTTTCGGCTGGTGCCGGCTGTGACTGCTGGGCTGTGGGGTTGCTGCTGTGGGTCGGGTTGCTGCCGTGAGCCGCAGGTAACTGCCGTGAGCCGCAGGCGCCTGTCTTGGGCCGAGGGCGGCCGCCGTGTGCCGAGTGCGGCCGCCGTGAGCCGGGAGTGGCCGCCGTGAGCCGCGAGTGGCGCTGTGAGTCGAGGTGGGCTGCTGGGCCCGGCAGGCAGGCGTGCACGCGACCGGGCACGGCCACGTGCGATACCCGCACCGGCGGCCACAATGGGGGGCGTGAGTAACGCCAGCCAGTCACCCCTGCCCCCGCTGCCCTCCTCCGACCGCCCCGAAGTCGCCGCCCGGCTGAGGGACGCCCTGCTCGGGGCCTCCTTCACCGCCGACGGACTGCTCGAACTGCTCGGCGCCCCCGCGTACGCGGCGCTGGCCCGGAGCGAGACCGTGCCCGCGCTCCGGGCGACCCGCGGGGACACTCCGCTGGAGCTGCTCGTCCGGCTGTTCCTCCTCCAGCAACCCGTGCCGCACGCACGCCTGGCGGACGTGCTGCCCGTCGACGCCTGCCTGGAGAGCGGCTGGCTGACGCGTGGCGGCGGGGACGATCTCGCCGCCACGGTCGACGTCCGGCCCTACGGCGGGCCCGACGGCGAGGACTGGTTCATCGTGTCCGACCTGGGCTGCGCGGTCGGCGGCGCCGGTGGGATCGGCCGACGGGACGAGGGAGTCGTCCTGGGAGTCGGCGGTGCCTCGACGACACTCGCCGGCATCACCGTCCGCAGGCCCGTCGCCGCCGCGCTCGACCTCGGCACCGGCTCCGGTGTCCAGGCGCTGCACGCCGCCCGGCACGCCACGCGCGTGACGGCCACCGACCTCAACCCGCGTGCGCTGCACATCACCGCCCTCACACTGGCGCTGTCCGGTGCCCCGGCCGCCGATCTGCGCGAGGGCTCCCTCTTCGATCCGGTCCGGGACGACGAGACGTACGACCTGATCGTCTCCAACCCGCCGTTCGTGATCTCGCCCGGTGCCCGGCTCACCTACCGCGACGGCGGCATGGGCGGGGACGATCTGTGCCGCACGCTCGTTCAGGAGGCGGGGGAGCGGCTGAACGAGGGCGGGTTCGCGCAGTTCCTCGCCAACTGGCAGCACGTGGAAGGGGAGGACTGGCAGGAGCGGCTCCGGTCATGGGTGCCGCGCGGCTGCGACGCCTGGATCGTGCAGCGCGAGGTGCAGGACATCAACCAGTACGCCGAGCTGTGGCTGCGCGACGCGGGTGACCACCGCGAGGACGCGGCGGAGTACCAGGCGCGGTACGACGCATGGCTCGACGAGTTCGAGGCGCGCAAGGTGAAGGCCGTCGGCTTCGGCTGGATCACCCTGCGCAGGACGGGCGCTGCCGTGCCCTCCGTCACGGTGGAGGAGTGGCCGCATCCGGTGGAGCAGCCGCTCGGCGACACCATCCGGGCCCACTTCGACCGGCTCGACTACCTGCGCGAGCACGACGACGCCGCCCTGCTCGCGGGACGCTTCCGGCTCGCCGCCGAGGTCGTGCAGGAGCAGGTCGGGCTGCCCGGCGCGGAGGACCCCGAGCATGTCGTGCTGCGCCAGAACCGGGGCATGCGCCGGGCCACCCGGGTGGACACCGTCGCCGCGGGCTTCGCGGGTGTGTGCGACGGCACCATGAGCGCCGGCGTCATCCTGGACGCCATCGCCCAGCTCGTCGGCGAGGACCCGGTCCTGCTGCGCGACCGCACACCGGCGCAGATCCGGCTTCTGGTCGAGCAGGGGTTCCTGGAGGCGGCCCGCTGAGGGGCTCATGAGGGGGCGGCCGGGGCGTCTCCGAGGAAGCTCGCCAACAAATTCGAGTCGATTTGAACACCTCGTCCAGAACGGTCCGTGAGGGGCCGGACGTCCCCGGTCCGCGATCGTGTCGCCCGGTCGTTCACCTCCGGTTCGCCTGCCCGCCGCCCGCACGTGGCAGCCTCCCGAAGCCGGGGAGACGCCCACGGCGGAAAAGGGGCACGGCGGGTCATGGAGAGCGAACCGGCGATCTTCGCAGGGACGGTGTTCTCCCTGTTCGGAGGCGGGCTGCTGGCGTGGACCGTGTCGTGCGTGCGCCGGCACCGGCCGGTCGCCGTGGGGGTCCGGCCCGTCGCTTCGGCGACCCTCGCGAGCGTCGCCGGAGTGCTCGCCCTGGCGGCCGCGACATGGTGCTTCACACGCCTCTGAAGCCCGCGTCGGCGACGTCCCGGCCGGTAACCGGGGGGTCGCGCTCCGCACAGGGCCGGGCCTGCTCCCGGTACTCCGGGCGGCAGGAATGGTGGTAGTCGGGTTACCGTTCGAGTGGCCGTTGCGGGCTTTTCCCGTTTGACACGGGGGCGGGCTGTACCGTCACACTCCGCAGCGTCACCACGACCCAGCCCCGGGACGAACCCCTGGGGAGGCCCCAGCGTCGACCGGAGAGAAGAGCGAAGTTGTCCCCGACCAGCGAGACCGCGAAGGGCGGCCGCCGACTCGTGATCGTCGAGTCGCCTGCCAAGGCGAAGACGATCAAGGGCTATCTCGGCCCCGGATACACCGTCGAGGCGAGCGTCGGGCACATCCGCGACCTTCCCAACGGCGCCGCCGAGGTGCCGGAGAAGTACACCGGCGAGGTACGCCGCCTCGGTGTGGACGTCGAACACGACTTCCAGCCGATCTATGTGGTGAACGCCGATAAGAAGGCCCAGGTCAAGAAGCTCAAGGACCTGCTGAAGGAATCCGACGAGCTCTTCCTCGCCACCGATGAGGACCGCGAGGGCGAGGCCATCGCCTGGCACCTCCAGGAGGTGCTCAAGCCCAAGGTCCCGGTCAAGCGGATGGTCTTCCACGAGATCACCGAGGCCGCGATCCAGGCCGCCGTGGCCAACCCGCGCCAGCTCAACCAGAAGCTCGTCGACGCCCAGGAGACCCGCCGCATCCTCGACCGCCTCTACGGCTACGAGGTCTCGCCGGTCCTGTGGAAGAAGGTCATGCCGCGGCTGTCCGCGGGCCGTGTCCAGTCGGTCGCCACACGTCTTGTCGTGGAGCGGGAACGCGAGCGCATCGCCTTTCGTTCGGCTGAGTACTGGGACCTGACGGGTACCTTCGCGACCGGCCGCGCGGGAGACCCGTCGGACCCGTCGTCGCTGGTCGCGCGCCTGCAGACCGTCGACGGCAGGCGGGTCGCGCAGGGGCGCGACTTCGACTCCCTGGGACAACTGAAGAGCGCGAACACCCTCCACCTCGACGAGGCGAACGCCCGTGCCCTGGCCGCCGCCCTGGAGCAGACGCGGTTCGCCGTCCGGTCCGTCGAGTCCAAGCCCTACCGCCGCTCGCCGTACGCCCCGTTCCGTACGACGACGCTGCAGCAGGAGGCCAGCCGCAAGCTCGGCTTCGGCGCGAAGGCCACGATGCAGATCGCGCAGAAGCTGTACGAGAACGGCTACATCACGTACATGCGTACGGACTCCACGACCCTGAGCGACACGGCGGTCGCCGCCGCCCGCGCCCAGGTCACGCAGCTGTACGGCGCCGACTACCTGCCGCCGCAGCCGAGGACGTACGCCGGGAAGGTCAAGAACGCGCAGGAGGCCCACGAGGCGATCCGCCCCTCGGGTGATCGTTTCCGCACTCCCGCCGAGACCGGACTGACCGGTGACCAGTTCAAGCTGTACGAGCTGATCTGGAAGCGGACCGTCGCCTCCCAGATGAAGGACGCGACCGGCAACAGCGTCACGGTGAAGATCGGCGGCACGGCGGCCGACGGCCGGGACGTCGAGTTCAGCGCGTCCGGCAAGACGATCACCTTCCACGGCTTCCTCAAGGCCTACGTCGAAGGCGCCGACGACCCGAACGCCGAGCTCGACGACCGCGAGCGCCGGCTGCCCCAGGTCTCCGAGGGCGACGCCCTGAGCGCCGAGGAGATCACGGTCGACGGGCACGCCACCAAGCCCCCGGCCCGCTACACCGAGGCCTCCCTGGTCAAGGAGCTGGAAGAGCGCGAGATCGGCCGCCCGTCGACGTACGCGTCGATCATCGGCACGATCCTCGACCGCGGCTACGTGTTCAAGAAGGGCACGGCCCTGGTGCCGTCCTTCCTGTCCTTCGCCGTGGTCAACCTCCTGGAGAAGCACTTCGGGCGGCTCGTCGACTACGACTTCACCGCCAAGATGGAGGACGACCTCGACCGCATCGCCCGCGGTGAGGCGCAGTCCGTGCCGTGGCTGAAGCGGTTCTACTTCGGCGAAACAGGGCCTGACAGCGGCTTCGCCGCGGGGGTCAGCAGCGCCGCGGCCGACGCCGGCAACGGCGACGGGGACCACCTCGGCGGCCTCAAGGAGCTGGTGACCGACCTGGGCGCGATCGACGCGCGTGAGGTGTCCTCGTTCCCGGTGGCCAACGACATCGTGCTGCGGGTCGGCCGCTACGGGCCGTACATCGAGCGCGGCGAGAAGGACACCGAGCAGCACCAGCGCGCCGACATCCCGGCCGACCTGGCGCCCGACGAGCTGACCGTCGACCTCGCGGAGGAACTGCTCGCCAAGCCGAGCGGCGACTACGAGCTGGGCACCGACCCCGCCACCGGCCACACCATCGTCGCCAAGGACGGCCGCTACGGCCCGTACGTGACGGAGGTCCTCCCCGAGGGCACCCCGAAGACGGGCAAGAACGCGGTCAAGCCGCGCACGGCGTCCCTCTTCAAGACCATGTCCCTGGACACGGTCACCCTCGACGACGCCCTGAAGCTGATGTCGCTGCCCCGTGTGGTCGGCGCCGACGCCGAGGGCCAGGAGATCACCGCGCAGAACGGCCGCTACGGCCCGTACCTGAAGAAGGGCACGGACTCGCGCTCCCTCCAGGCCGAGGAACAGCTCTTCACGATCACGCTGGAGGAGGCGCTGGCGATCTACGCCCAGCCCAAGCAGCGTGGCCGGGCCGCCGCCAAGCCGCCGCTGAAGGAGCTCGGCACCGACCCGGTGAGCGAGAAGCCGGTCGTCGTCAAGGACGGCCGCTTCGGGCCGTACGTCACCGACGGCGAGACCAACGCGACCCTGCGCTCCGGCGACAGCGTCGAGGAGATCACCCCGGAGCGCGGCTTCGAACTGCTCGCCGAGAAGCGGGCGAAGGGGCCGGCGAAGAAGACCGCGAAGAAGGCGGCCAAGAAGGCGCCCGCGAAGAAGACGACGGCCAAGAAGACCGCGGCGAAGAAGACCACCGCCGCGAAGAAGACGACCGCGAAGAAGACCACGACGGCGAAGAAGACGGCCGCCAAGACGGCGACCGCCTCGAAGTCGACGGAGGACTGAGGTCCGTTCAGAACCTGGTCGGAACCCGGGCCGCCAAGGCCCGGGTCTTCGCCCAGGGTTCGGAAAGCGAACGCCCCGGCAACACTTCGATGTCGGAGCGTGGACATGCCAGGCCGTGCTCCCCAGTGTGTCGGTGGCTCCCGATAGGCTGAATGCATGACGCGAGCCGAGCACCCTACGGCCCCTCAGCCGGCCCCCGACGACGCCCTGGTCGCGGACTCCCGCGAGCGTGCCGTCCGCGCCCTGCTGCGCCGTCCGCAGTTGAAGCGGTTGTGGAGCGCACAGCTCGTGGGCGGCGTGGGCGACACCCTGTCCCTTCTCGTGCTGGTCCTCCTCGCTCTCCAGGCGTCCGTCGCCGAGGGCTCCTTCGGGGGCGGCTACCGGGGCGTGGCATTCGCAGTGGCGACCGTTTTCGGAGTGCGCATCCTGGCGACGCTCCTCTTCGGCGCCGTGCTCCTCGGCCCGCTCACGGCGCTCACCTCGCAGGACGGCCCGCTCGACCGCCGCTGGACCATGGTCGGCGCGGACGGACTGCGCGCGGCGCTGCTGATCGTCGCGCCGCTGTGGATCGACTGGACGCCTGAGAACGCGCTGGCCGTCCTCCTCGTCACGGCCTTCGTCACCGGCGTCGCCGAGCGGTTCTGGACGGTGTGCCGCGAGAGCGCGGCCCCCGCCCTGCTGCCCGCTCCGCCGCCGGAGGGCGCGACGGTCCGGCCGCTGCCCGACCACATGGACGCCCTGCGCCGCCTGTCGCTGCGCACCGGCTTCGTCGCGATCCCGCTCGCGGCCGCCGTCCTCGTCATCGCCTCCCTGTTCAACAACCTCCTGGGCGCCGGCATCGACTGGTTCGGCCAGCACCAGGCGGCCCTCGCCTCGTACGTCGCCGCGGGACTGTTCGCCGCGTCCCTGTCCGTACTGACCTTCCTGGAACTGCCCGGCACGCGCACCCCGCGCGCCCGGTCGCCGCTCGAGGGACTGCGCCGCCCGAAGACCACCACCGGCGCCGAGAAGGGCCGCACCGGCGCGATGCCGCTGCTGGTGCTGGCGTGCGCGGCCGTCGCCGCGGCGGTGTCGGCCGCCGTCGCCGTGGCCGTGCTGCACGCCAAGGACCTGGGCGGTGGCCCGGTGCTGTACGGGCTGTTCGTGGGCGCGCTGACCGGCGGTGTCGTCATCGGCATCCGTACGGCGCCCGCCCTGCTGCCCGCCTTCTCGCGCCGCCGGCTGCTCGCGCTGACGATCGCCTTCACCGGCGTCGCGCTGCTGGCCGGCGGGCTCGTCCCGGACGTCACCACCGTGCTGCTGATCCTCGCGCTGGCCGGCGTCGGCGCGGGCACAGCCGCCAACATCGGGCACACCCTGCTCGACCAGGAGACCGAGGAGTACCGGCGGTCCCGTACGACCGAGCACCTGCACGCGGTCGTCCGGGTCAGCGTGGCGCTCGGCGCGGTGATCGCCCCGCTGGTCGCGGCGGGGATCGGGCCGCACCGGCTGGAGAGCGGCAAGTTCGTCTTCGCGCACGGCGGCGCGGCCTTCACGCTGATGCTGGCCGGCGCCCTGCTGCTGCCGGTGGCCGCACTGGTGCTGGCCAAGGTCGACGACCGTTCCGGCGTGCCGCTGCGCCAGGACCTGCGGGACGCGCTGCTGCGCGGCGACGACCCGGACCAGGCGCCCGCGAGCACCGGCTTCTTCATCGCCCTGGAGGGCGGCGACGGGGCCGGGAAGTCCACGCAGGCCGAGGCGCTCGCCGAGTGGATCCGCGGCAAGGGCCACGAGGTCGTGCTGACGCGCGAGCCGGGGGCCACACCGGTGGGCAAGCGACTGCGGTCGATCCTGCTGGACGTGTCGAGCGCGGGGCTGTCGCACCGCGCGGAGGCGCTGCTGTACGCGGCCGACCGGGCCGAGCACATCGACACCGTCGTACGGCCCGCCCTGGAGCGCGGCGCGGTCGTCATCTCCGACCGGTACATCGACTCGTCCGTCGCCTACCAGGGCGCGGGCCGTGACCTGTCGCCGACCGAGATCGCCCGCATCAACCGCTGGGCCACCAACGGGCTCGTGCCGCACCTGACCGTCCTGCTGGACGTCGCGCCGGAGACCGCGCGCGAACGGTTCACGGAGGCGCCGGACCGGCTGGAGTCGGAGCCCGCCGAGTTCCACGCGCGCGTCCGGGCCGGTTTCCTGACCCTGGCCGCGGCCGACGCCGGGCGGTACCTCGTGGTGGACGCCGGCCAGGAGCCCGAGGCCGTCACGACCGTCATCCGGCACCGGCTCGACCAGGTGCTGCCGCTCTCCGAGGCCGAGATCAAGGCCCAGGAAGAGGCGCGGAAGAAGGCCGAGGAGGAGGCCCGCCGCAAGGCCGAGGAAGAGGCCGCCCGCAAGGCCGAGGAGGAGCGCCTGGAGCGCGAGCGCCAGGAGCAGCTGGCGAAGCTGCGCGCCGAGGAGAAGGAGCGCAAGCGGCGCGAGCTGGAGGAGGCGCAGCGGCGCGAGGCCGAACGGCAGGCGGAGGAGGCCCGGCTGCGGGCCGAGGCCGAGGCGCTCCGCCTGGAGAAGCAGCGAAAGGCCGAGGACGCCCTGCTGCGGGCCGAGGAGGCGCGGCGTCTGGCGGAGGCGGCGGCCGCGGCGGCGGAGGCCGGGCCGAAGAGCACCACTCCGGAATCCGGTGCGCGGCGTTCGTCCCGCCCGTCGGCCACTCCGGACGCGGCGACCGTCCCGACACCGGTGGTGTCGCCGGAGGACGCCCCGGGCCGGTCCTCGGGCACCTCCGAGGCCGAGCGGACCGCCGAGCTGCCGAAGCCGCCGGTCCCGCCGGGTGCGGGGGAGGAGACGGCGGTTCTGCCGCCGGTCCGCCCTGACGCGGACGACGCGGGCGACGTGACCGATGCGGACGACAGGACCGAGGTGCTGCCCGCGTTTCCGCCCGGGGCGGCGGACGAGACGGCCGTGCTGCCTCCGGTCCGGCCGGGGGACGCCGAGGAAACGGCCGTCCTGCCGCCGGTGCGCGGGGGCGACGGCCGCGGGGACGAGGGCCGCGGTGACGAACCGGCGGACCGCTTCCCGCCCGGCTACTTCCGCGACGACGCCCCGGCCGCCCGCCCCGACGGGACCGAGGACCGGACGCGTGAGCTGCCCCAGGTGGACGCCGAGGGGAGGCCCCGCCGGCGGTCCGACTGGGCCGAGGAGACGCCGCTGGACGACCTGCCCTCCCTGGCGGACGAACTGCTCGGCCCGCACGAGGACGAGCCGGACGAGGGGCGTGGCCGCGGGGGCCGGGGCAGGGGCCGGGGCCGCTGAGGCCTCAGCGGCCCCGGCCCCCCGGCCACTGGCCCGATTGTCAGTGGTCGCCCCCACAATGGATCTCGCAGCGGCAGTGCGGTCCGCAAGACGCGGACCTGAGGAAAGGGCGGCGTGACCCATGACCGTGTGGGACGACCTCGTCGGGCAGGAGCGGGTGAGCGAGCAGCTGGACGCCGCCGCTCGGGACGCCGACGCCCTGGTCACCGCGGCCGCCGCCGACACCCCGCCGCCCGAGGCGTCGAAGATGACGCACGCGTGGCTGTTCACGGGCCCGCCCGGCGCCGGGCGGAACCAGGCGGCGCGGGCGTTCGCGGCGGCCCTGCAGTGCGTCAGCCCCGACCGGGCCCTCGGCGGGGCCCCGGGCTGCGGCTTCTGCGACGGCTGCCACACCGCCCTGGTCGGCACACACGCCGACGTCACCACCGTCGCCGCGGTCGGCACGCAGATCCTCGCCGACGACATGCGCGACACCGTCCGCAAGTCGTTCACCTCACCGGCGAACGGCCGCTGGCAGATCATCCTCGTCGAGGACGCCGAGCGGCTGAACGAGAAGTCGGCCAACGCCGTCCTCAAGGCCGTGGAGGAACCGGCCCCACGCACGGTCTGGCTGCTGTGCGCCCCCTCCATCGAGGACGTCCTGCCGACCATCCGCTCCCGCTGCCGCCACCTGAACCTGAGCACGCCGCGGGTCGACGCGGTCGCCGACATGCTCGTACGCCGTGAGGGCGTCGAGCCGGACGTCGCCGCCGCGGCGGCCCGCGCCACGCAGGGCCATGTCGACCGGGCACGCCGGCTGGCCACCGACCCGGCCGCGCGCGAGCGCCGCGCCGCCGTGCTGAGGCTGCCCCAGCGGGTCGGGGACATCGGCGGAGCGCTCAAGGCGGCCCAGGAGCTCGTCGACGCGGCCGCCGAGGACGCCAAGCAGCTCGCGGAGGAGACGGACGCCAAGGAGACCGAGGAGCTGAAGGCCGCCCTCGGCGCCGCCCAGGGCGGTCGCATGCCGCGCGGCACCGCAGGCGTGATGAAGGACCTGGAGGACAAGCAGAAGCGCCGCAGAACGCGCACGCAGCGCGACAGCCTCGACCTCGCCCTGACCGACCTCACCGCCTTCTACCGGGACGTCCTCGCCCTCCAGCTCGGCTCACGCGTGGCCATCGCCAACGCGGACGCCGAGGACGCCCTGGAGCGACTCGCCCGCGACAGCTCCCCGGAGGCCACCCTCCGCCGCATCGAGGCGATCGCCGCCTGCCGCGACGCCCTCGACCGCAATGTGGCACCGCTGCTGGCGGTGGAGGCGATGACCATGGCCCTCAGAGCGGGCTGAGGCGCCCCGATCCACCTCTGCGAGCCCCGTCCGACTGGCGCACAGGGGTTGTGAACTGCTGGCGGTTGGCTGCGCACATGTGTGTTCCAGCGCGTGTGAGTGAGTGTCCGTGTCTGCGGCACGCGTGGCTCCATGGATGTGAACGAAGGTTCCTTTGTCGAATGTGTGACCTTTGCTGGTGGTGGTCGTTGAGACGTGCTGAGGGATTGGTCGGCTGGCGCATGGCGAGCGGTGAGAGGATTGAGCGGGCTGCGGAAGATGGGGGCACCGTTCGTGGTGCCCGGTCCCTCCGGAGTCGCGGTCCGGGACCGGCTCAAGCACCTGACCGCCGAGGACGAACGAGTGCTGCGCCTGGTCGGTGACCATCTGGGCGCGCTCGCTTCCCGGTATCTGAAGGCGCGGTGCGCGGCCGGGCTAGCCCATGACGCTGAGCTGTGGGCCGGGCGTAAGCGGGCTCTGACGGTGGAGTCGTCCTCCCGCTGGGCCGGGTCGATCACCAAGGCCTCCCATGATCAGTGGGCGCTGGCCCGGCGTAGTCAGCTGGCGCACATCCAGAGCCTGGATGCCGGGGTGCGTACGATCGCGCACCGGTTGTCACTGCCGGTGGGTGAGGCGGGCAGCAAGCGGGCTCCGGGCGGTTACCGAAGCAAGCGGGAGTGGTTCGCCAAGACGCGCCGCCTGCACATGCTCACTGACCGGCTCCAGGCAGCGCGGGCGGACTGGGAAGCCGGGCGCGTGGGTGTAGTGCGCGGTGGGAAGCGGCTGCTGAACACCCGCCACCACCTTCATGCCGCCGGGCTCACACCGGAGCAGTGGCGTGTGCGGTGGCGGGCCGGGCGCCGGTTCCTCCAGGCCGACGGCGAGTCGGGTAAGCGGTTCGGCAACGAGACCATCCGCGTCTCCCCCGGCGGGGAGGTTTCGCTCAAGCTCCCCGCCCCGTTGGCGTATCTGGCGAACGCCCCGCACGGCCGGTATGTGCTCGCCGCGACGGTGGCGTTCTCGCACCGGGGTGAGCAGTGGGCCGACCGGGTCACCGCCAACCGGGCGGTCGCCTACCGCATCCACGAAGACACGAGCCGCGGGCGCTGGTACCTGACCGCGTCCTGGACGATCCCCCCGGTCAAGACCGTGCCCCTGGCCACGGTCCGCGCAGGAGGGCTGATGGGGGTGGACACCAACGCCGACCACCTGGCCGCCTGGCGCCTGGACACCCACGGCAACCCCGTCGGCGAGCCGATCCGCTTCGACTACGACCTCACGGGCACCGCACAGCACCGCGACGCCCAGATCCGCCACGCCCTGATCCGCCTGCTGCACTTCGCCCAGCGCCGCCACCTCGCCGTCGCTGTCGAAGACCTCGACTTCACTGCCGAGAAGACCCGCGAGAAGCACGGCCGCCGAAGGAAGTTCCGCAAGCTGATCTCCGGCATGCCGGTGGCCCGGCTGCGGGCCCGGCTGGTGTCGATGGCGGCCGAACTCGGCATCACCATCGTCGCCGTCGACCCCGCCTACACCTCCCGGTGGGGCGCACAGCACTGGCAGAAGCCCCTCACGAGCACCACCAGAAAACCCACTCGCCACGACGCAGCCGCCGTGGCGATCGGCAGACGCGCCCTGGGACACCCGGTCCGGCGACGGACGGCACCGCCCCCTGCTCACCGGAGTGATGAGCAGGGGCATCGGACCGTCCAGGCCGGAACGGAGGCCCCGGGGCGTGAGGAACCCCGCCCCCGCATCCCCGGACCACGGACACGATCCGTGCGCGCCGGACGCGGAGCGAAAGCGGGCAACCAGGACACCCAACACCGTTCGGGGCGTCCGGCTGAGCATGAGCCCTGGCACCAGGACTCACTCCCCCTCAGTCTCTAGGAATGGTTGACCTGGTAACCCGTACGAGGCGCGACACGCACGCAGGGCACCTAACCCATCGCTGAGAGTTACGCTCGCTGGATGGACACAAGGCGCACCCACAGCACCGCCTCCGGCGCGGTCCCCGGTCCCGTTCCCCGCCGCGTAGGCTCCGGCGGCGCCCACCGCAGGAACCGTGGCGGAGCCAGGACCGCGGCCGGCCTCCTCGCCACGGCCGCGGTGCTCGTCTCCGCGTGCTCCTCCGGGAGCCCGTCGACGTCCGCCACTGCGGCGGCCGCGGCGGAGGCGGCGGTACTGGTCGCGTTGCCGCCGTCCACACCGGCGGCGCTCAAGCCGTACTACAGCCAGAAGCCGGCCTGGCGCGGCTGCGGCGTCCCCGGCTTCGAGTGCACCACCGTCAAGGCACCGCTCGACTACACCAAGCCGTCCGCGGGCGACGTCCGGCTCGCCGTCGCCCGCAAGAAGGCCACCGGCCCCGGGAAGCGGCTGGGCTCGTTGCTGGTGAACCCCGGCGGGCCGGGCGGCTCGGCGATCGGCTACGTGCAGTCGTACGCCGGCATCGGCTACCCGGCCGAGGTCCGTGCCCGCTACGACATGGTGGCGGTCGACCCGCGCGGCGTGGCCGGCAGCGAGCCCGTCAAGTGTCTGGACGGTCCGGCCATGGACAGGTACACGCGGACGGACATCACGCCCGACAACGGGAAGGAGACCTCCGGGCTGGTCACGGCGTACCGGACGTTCGCGGAGGGCTGCGGCGCCGGCTCGCCCAGGCTGCTGCGCCATGTGTCCACGGTGGAAGCGGCCCGGGACATGGACATCGTGCGGGCGGCGCTCGGCGACCGGAAGCTGAACTACGTCGGGGCCTCCTACGGCACCTTCCTCGGGGCGACGTACGCCGGGCTCTTCCCGGGCCGGGCGGGCCGGCTGGTGCTGGACGGCGCGATGGACCCGTCACTGCCCGCGCGGCGGCTGAACCTCGAACAGACCGCGGGGTTCGACACGGCGTTCCGGTCGTTCGCGAAGGACTGCGTGCGGCGGACCGACTGCCCGCTGGGCAAGGCGGGCACCTCGCCCGAGCAGGTCGGCCGGAACCTCAAGGCGTTCTTCGGCAGGCTGGACGCACGGCCGGTGCGCACGGGCGACCCCGACGGCCGCCGCCTCACCGAGTCGCTCGCCACCACCGGCGTGATCGCGGCCATGTACGACGAGGACGCGTGGCAGCAGCTGCGCGCGGCGCTGGCCTCCGCGATGAAGGAGAACGACGGCTCCGGGCTTCTCGTCCTCTCGGACAGCTACTACGAGCGGGACGCCGACGGCCGCTACAGCAACCTCATGTTCGCCAACGCGGCGGTGAACTGCCTGGACCTGCCGGCCGCCTTCGACACCCCGGACGAGGTGCGCAGGGCGCTCCCCGCGTTCGAGAAGGCGTCCCCGGTCTTCGGTGAGGGTCTCGCCTGGGCCGCCCTGAACTGCGCGTACTGGCCCGTGCAGGCCACGGGTGAGCCGCACCGCATCGAGGCGAAGGGCGCGGCGCCCATCGTGGTGGTCGGCACCACCCGCGACCCTGCGACGCCGTACCGCTGGGCCCGGTCCCTGGCCGGCCAGCTCTCCTCGGCCCGCCTCCTCACCTACGAGGGCGACGGCCACACGGCGTACGGCCGCGGCAGCTCCTGCATCGACCGCACGATCAACGCCTACCTCCTCCGCGGCACCCCTCCCCAGGACGGAAAGCGCTGCTCATAGCCCCTGCTCCCAGCCCCGGAGGGCCCGCCTCCGGGGCTGGTACGGAGCACCCTTCGAAACTGTGTAGACTTACCGTCGTTGCTGATCGCACCATAGTGCGGACAGCGCGCCGCCTTAGCTCAGATGGCCAGAGCAACGCACTCGTAATGCGTAGGTCTCGGGTTCGAATCCCGAAGGCGGCTCCACTGAAGCTCAGCTCAGACATGGTCTGAGCTGAGCTTTTTCGTTCAGCGGATGCGGCGACGCGGCGGGCGCGTGCCGCGCGGCTGTCCGTGGTGTCCCTTCTGGTCTCAATAGCGGGTTACCCGTCTCGTGCCGCGCGCTGCGGTAGAGCCTGCCTCGACGCGGCGACGAGATCCCGCCCGCTCACGCTGATGTCCTCTCTGGGCACGGTGAATAGGTTCAGGCAGGCGCCTGTCGTCAGGTGCCTGGTGGTGGGTTCTCGGCATTCGCGCGCGATGTGGCTGCTGCTTCGTCGTCGCCGGCGCGGACGTACGCGGTGGCGGACTGTTCCCATGCCTTCGAAACTCGGGACGGTTCGGCACCGGATGCGTTCAGGGTGGCGGCCAACTCCGCCCATGCTTCTCCGGTACGCACCCAGTCTTCTTCTTGGGTCAGCATGGCAATCGCACTTTCCCCAGCTGCGATCGCCTCTGCGTATCGCTCCAGGCCTCGACAGGCGGTGCCGATGTTGTTCCAGGCGACGGCTTGGCCGTGGGTGTCGTCGGTCTGCTGGTGCAGGTCGAGTGCGGTTCGGTGTGCGTCGTGTGCTTCGGTGTAGCGCTGGAGCTCCTGGAGCGCGGTGCCGATGGCGTTCCAGGATCTGGCCTGGCGGTGGGTGTCGCCGGTCTGCTGGTAAAGGTCGAGTGCGGTTCGGTGTGCGTCGTGTGCTTCGGTGTAGCGCTGGAGCTCCTGGAGCGCGGTGCCGATGTTGTTCCACGCGCTTGCTTGGCCGTGGGTGTCGCCGGTCTGCTGAAACAGGTCGAGTGCGGTTCGGTAGGCGTCGTGTGCTTCGGTGTAGCGCTCTAGCTCCTTGTGCGCGGTGCCGATGTTGTTCCACGCGCTTGCTTGGCCGTGGGTGTCGCCGGTCTGCTGAAACAGGTCGAGTCCGGTTCGGTAGGCGTCGTGTGCTTCGGTGTAGCGCTGGAGCGCCTTGAGCGCAGAGCCGAGGTTGATCCAGGTGCCGGCTTGGCCGTGGGTGTCGCCGGCCTGCTGAAACAGGTCGAGTGCGGTTCGCTGTGCGTCGTGTGCTTCGGTGTAGCGCTTCAGCTCCTGGAGCGTGGAGCCGAGGTTGGTCCAGGTGCCGGCTTCGCCCTCGGTGTCGCCGGCCTGCTGAGACAGGTCGAGTGCGGTTCGGTAGGCGTCGTGCGATTCGCTGTAGCGCCGGAGGTCCTGAAGGGCGCCGCCAAGGTTGTTCCAGGCGCCAGCTAGATTCTTAGCGTCACCGAGTGCCTGGCAGGCTTCGAGTGCCTGGGAGCGGACGGTCACTAGATCCTGGAGTCGCCGTCGCCACTTCAGGTAGCGGCCGAGAGCGAACCCGAGGTCCAGGGCTGTCTGGGTGCGGGCGTAGGAGTGCGTGGTGGCGAGGAGGTTCTCGCGTTCGGCGTCGAACCACGCCAGCGCCTGATCCCGTCCGGCGAACAGCGTTGACACGGCGTCGCCGGGCGGCGCGAGGTTGGTGTCGGCTGCTTCGGCGTGACGGACGTAGTGGTCGGTGAGTCGGGTCCGGGCCTGTTCGTAACGTCGGCGGGGGGCACGGTCACGGTCCATGGTGGTGCGGGCCTGTTCCTGGGCGTGGACGCGCAGGAGGTCGTGCATGAACCAGCGGTCGCGTGCCTGGCTGTTCTGGGTGAGCAGGCGTGCTCGGACGAGCTGTCGCAGCACCGGGGTGATCTTGTCGGCGGGCTGGCCGGTGAGGGCTGCAACGGCGGGGGTGGAGATGTCCGGGCCGGGGTGGAGCCCCAGGAGGCGGTAGAGGTCGGCCTCCTGATGGGAGAGGCGGGTGAGGCATTCGTCGAAGACGGCGCGCAGGTTGCGTTCGCCGTCGTCGAGGCCCCCAAGGCGGGTGCCTGCGTCGGTGAGCAAGCGCACCCGCTCGGACAGCGGTTGGTCGGGGTCGTCGGCTAGGAGAGCGGCGGCGATCTGCAGCGCCAGGGGAAGGTAGCCGCAGAGCGCGGCGAGTTCCTCCGCGGCCGCGGGCTCGTCCTCCACCCGCCGGTCGTCGGGGTCGGCGACCTCCAGCCGCTGGTGCAGGAGGTCGACGGCGGCATCCGGCTGGAGAGGGTGGAGGTTGAACAGGCGGGCGCCGAGTCCGGGCAGGGTGTGCCGGGAGGTCACCAGCACTGCGTGGTGACTGGCCGGAAGCAGCGGGTGGATCTGGTTCGAGGTCGAGGCGTTGTCCGCCAGGATCAGAACTCGATCCTCCTCCCGCCTCACAGCATCGAGTTGGGACCGGTAGAGCCCTTCCCGCTCGTCCAGCGTGGGCGGAATGTGTTCCGCCGGGACACCAAGGGCTCGCAGCAGAGCCTCCAGTGCGTCCTCCGGTGGGACGGGGGTCGGGTCGTAGCCGCGCAAGTTCACCATCTGCACTTTGGTGAACCAGCCCTTGTCGAGCGCGGCATGTCCCACGGCATGGGCGAGGGTGGTCTTGCCCACACCCGGCAGCCCCGCTACCGACCCGACCGCCGCACCCGAACCGCTCCCCGGGTCGAGCATGGAAAGGATCTTGGCGATCTCGTCGTCGCGGCCGGTGAACTCCTGCGGCAACCCCGGCAGAGAGTTCAACGCCGTCGGCACCGCCGCATACGCGTGCACGTTGATTTTCGTGGTCTGCGTCCCGCTACCAAGCACCTGACTGCGCTCGAACGACGCCCCAGCAAAACTGCTACCGGTGCGTTGTCCCAGCCCGGGACGCTTGTTCTTCTTCCCGCCGCTCTTGCCCTTGCCGGACGATTTCCGTGCCCCCATGCCTGCCGCCCGTACCGCTAACGGTTGATCGTGTTGTTCTGCGTGCCACTGCCCAGAACTTGGCTGTCGGTAAACGTCGCGTTGCTGAAGTCGTTGTGTGTGCTCTGCACCGGTGACTGGGCGTGCGCCTGCTGGACCAGAGCCTGCAGCTCAGCTGCCACTTGGTGCCGCTCCTCCTCCGGGAGCTGTTCGAGGAGAATCTCCAGACGAGTCTGCCAGCGGGTCGCCAAGACGGTCTGCACCCGCTCCGACCCGCCTCCGTCGCCCGCCGACTGCAGCTCGGCGCGGGTCTGATCAAGTCGCTCCAGCTCGGCCTGCTCCCGCCCTGCCTCGCCACGACCGAGGATCCGCGCGACACCGCTGCGGATCCCGGCCCACGCATCCGTCCCCGCCGCCTGCACGATCGCCCCGCCACCAGCCGCCGCCACCGCGATCAGTCCCTCGACCAACACGACAACACCCCCACGCATCAATGGACAAGAAATTCAGCATAGGGAGGAACCCGTCAGTCAACGAGCCGAACCACCAACTCGCGCCCGCTTTCCCCTGCGTCGGCTGTCGAGGGACCACTGAGCCGCGCGGTGGTTCGAATCCCGAAGGCGGCTCACACTGGAGCCCCAGGTCAGAACAGTCTGACCTGGGGCTTTTCCAGAAGCCGCGTTCCAAGGCCGGTCGTTGTGCGGCTCCTCAGTCAGTACTGGGCCACATCTGGACGACCCAGACCTCAAGGGGATCCTCGTGCGGTCCTTCTGGAGGGAAGGGATCGAGAGCCAGCAGAGCCTCGACATGTTCTCGCCCTCGGCAGAGCAAGCGCAGGTGGTAGCGGCCCGGGCGCAGCTCGATCTCGCCGTAGCGGACGCCGTTCAAGTCGTACACCGCGAGGCGATCTGCCATCGGGGAATGGAAGGCCCGTTCGTACTCCCAAGATCCTGAGGGCCGGGGAGTGGGGCCGTCCCACACCTCCAGGCGGACCAGAGGGTAGAAATCGTTGTCGCTTGAGGTGAGGCTCCAGCCTTCTCCGGGGATCTGAACGATCTCGTCCTCCGCCGGTGGTTGCTCGAAGAGGATGGGGCCGATCTGGATGGTCCTGTAGTACACGCGCGGGCGGACATCAACAGCGTTGATCAGAGTGGTCACTTACTCTCCTCCCCCTCGAGCGAGCAGGCCTTCGGTCAGCTCGCCCGGTCAGCGACTCGTCTCGCGTTCCACCGGCAGCCACAGCTCCGCGTCCGCCTCGGACCCGTCCGCCGACAGGTCCGTCCTCAGGATCTCCGGGCCGGGGCGGCTGCGGTACGGGTTGGACGGGAACCACTCCGTGAAGACGTCCCGCCAGAGCTCCTGGACGGCCTGGGGAGCCGGGCCGGAGGTGGTGAAGACCGCCCAGGTGCCGGGTGGGACCGGGAGGGTCGTGGTGCCTTCGAGGTCCGGGGTGGGGGCGGGAGCTGAGGTGATCACGCCCTGGTAGTAGTCGAGTTCGGTGCCCTCCGTCCGGCTCGGGTCCAGGTCGTCGCAGACCGCGACGATGCCGTGCGGCTCCTGGTCGGACAGGTTCCTCAGGTGCTCCAGGGCCTGTTTGTCGAGCCCCCGGACGAAGTCGGTGATCGCCTGGTTCGGGCCTGAGTGGATCAGTGGGATCCGGGCCTTGAAGCCCGTGACGGTGAAAGCCGGGCGGTCCACCACTCGGTAGTGCATGCTGCTGCTCCCTTCGACGGTGAGGCGGAAGGTCAGCCGGGGCTGGGAGACGAGCGCGGCGCCGGTGCGCCGGGCCTCGCCCGGACCTACTCCGTGCATCGCGCGGAACGCCCGGGCGAACGCCTCGCCCGAGCCGTAGCCGTAGCGCACCGCGATCTCCAGCAGGGTCTCGTCCCCCGCGAGCACCTCCGCGCCCGCCACCGTCAACCGCCGGCGCCGGATGTACTCCGACAGGGGCATGCCTGCGAGGGCGGAGAACATGCGGCGCAGGTGGTACTCCGAGGTGCACGCCGTGCGGGCCAGGTCCGCCCCGTCGAGGGTTTCGTCGAGACGGCTTTCGATGTGCGCCATGGCCTGGTTGAGGCGATCCAGCACGTTCGGCCTTTCTTCCCGTTCGTGTCCGCACGCTAGGCGGCGCGTGCGCTCCCGCACCCGACATCCTGTGCCCGATCCGGTCGGGTGCCGCGTCCGCCGAACGGCGTAGGCGAACCGCCGTCCGCCAGGAGTACTTAAAGGGTTTTTAACGTGAACGGATAGCATCGCCCGTCAACCCGTCAGTTGCCGACCGGGACGAGGTGAGGACATGGGGGCGCCCAGGATCGCCGTCGCCGTGGTGACCATGGGCAACCGGCCGGAGGAGGTCGACGCCCTGCTGCGGTCCGTGGCCAAGCAGGACGTGGCGCCCGAGCGGATCGTGATCGTCGGCAACGGCTGCCCGCTGCCCGAGTTCGCCGAGCGGCTGTCCCTGCCCGGCGAGGTCACCCCGATCGAGCTCGACGAGAATCTGGGGTGCCCCGGCGGGCGCAACGCGGCCCTCGCGCGGCTGCGGGAGTTCGGCGACGTCGACGTCGTCGTCGATCTGGACGACGACGGTCTGCTCGTGGACGCCGATGTGCTGCGCCGCGTGCGCGAGCTGTACACCGCCGACGACCGGCTCGGCATCGTCGGCTTCCGCATCGCCGACGAGCTCGGCGAGACGCAGCAGCGGCACGTGCCACGGCTCGGCAAGTCGGACCCCCTGCGGGGCGGGTACGTCACCGGGTTCCTCGGCGGCGGGCACGCGCTGCGGATGGCGATGCTCGACGAAGTCGGCGACTGGCCCGCCGAGTTCTTCTTCGCGCACGAGGAGACCGACCTCGCGTGGCGCGCCGCGGATGCCGGGTGGCGCATCCTGTACGCGCCCGAACTGCTGCTCCAGCACCCGAAGACCTCGCCCGCCCGGCACGCCATCTACTTCCGCGTGAACGCCCGCAACCGGGTCTGGCTGGCACGCCGCCGGCTGCCGGTGGCGCTGGTGCCCGTCCACCTTGGTGTGTGGGTGCTGCTCACCCTCCTGCGGAACCGGTCGGGTGCCGGACTGCGGGCATGGTTCGGCGGGTTCGCGGAAGGGGTGCGGGAGCCGGCCGGGGAGCGGCGGCCCATGCGCTGGCGCACGGTGTGGCGGCTCACCCGGCTGGGGCGGCCGCCCGTCATCTGATCCGCCGCGGCGTCATCCGATCCGTCGCAGTGTCCGGTGATCCGTTGTGGCGACCAGTGACCAGCGACCGGCGTGCGGTGCTGCGTCCGGCGCTCGGGCAGTAACGAGGGTTCGGGGCAGCTCCCCTCATTTGGCGTCCGCGTAGCACTCCACCACCGCCGTCGTGAACGGGAACCGCACGGGCGTCTCTCCGAAGGTGAGCCGCCCCGCCAGGGCCGCCGCCTCGTGGATCGCCGTCACGACCGCTGCCGTCTCCTCCTCGGGGCAGTGCACGATCACCTCGTCGTGCTGGAAGAAGACCAGCTCGGCCGACAGCTCCGCGCAGGTCCTCCGCAGCGCGGCGAGCAGGAGCAGCGCCCAGTCCGCGGCGCTGCCCTGGACGACGAAGTTGCGGGCGAAGCGGCCCCGGGCGCGGGCGTTGGTGGAGGCGTACCCGGGCACCCATTGTTGAGCGTCCTGCCGAGTGTCGTCCTCCGAGAGCGGGATGCCCGCTTCCTCCGCGGCGTCGTCCGTCGCCCGGGCCGCGGGGGGACAGGTGCGCCCCAGCCAGGTCCGCACCAACCGCCCCTCCTCGCCGGCGCGGGCCGCCTCGTCGACGTACGCCACCGCCCTGGGGAAGCGGCGTCTGAGCGCGGCGAGGTTCTTCAGGCCGTCGCCGGAGGTCTGGCCGTAGACCGCGCCGAGCACGGCGAGTTTGGCCTGGGCGCGGTCGCCGGAGAAGGCGCGGTCGGAGACGGACTGGTACAGGTCGCTCTCCCGGCCGGCCACCTCCATCAGGCCGGGGTCGCGGGAGATCGCGGCGAGGACGCGTGGCTCCATCTGGTCGGCGTCGGCGACGACGAGCCGCCAGCCGGGGTCGGCGACGACGGCCCGCCGGATCACCTTGGGGATCTGGAGCCCGCCCCCGCCGTTGGTCACCCAGCGCCCGGTCACCGTCCCGCCCGCGAGGAACTCGGGCCGGAACCTCCCCTCGCGCACCCAGTCCTGGAGCCAGGACCAGCCGTGGGCGACCCAGATGCGGTACAGCTTCTTGTACTCGAGCAGCGGTTTCACGGCCGGGTGGTCGACGGACTCGATCTCCCACTTGCGGGTCGAGGAGACCTTGATGCCGGCCTGTGCGAAGGCCTTGACCACGTCGGCGGGCAGGTCGGGGCGGACCCGGCGGCCGAAGGCTGCGGACACCTCGTCGGCGAGTTCGGCCAGGCGGCGTGGCTCGCCACGGCCCGCGTACCGCTCGCCCAGCAGGTCGTGCAGCAGTGCGCGGTGCACCTCGGCGCGCCAGGGCAGGCCGGCCCGGTTCATCTCGGCGGCCACCAGCATGCCCGCCGACTCGGCGGCCGTCAGCAGGCGCATGCGGTCGGGGTGCTCGGCTCTCTCGTGCCGCCGCTGCTGCTCGGCGTAGACCGCGAGGAGGTCCGCCAGGGGGAGGTGGGCGCCCTGGGGTTCGAAGAGGGAGGACTGCGAGCCCGGTTCGGCGGACCGCTGCGGCGGATCGGGCGGTACGGGGCCGCCGCGCAGCCGGGCCAGGGCGGCCGCGGCCGAGCGGGGTTCCCCGTACCGGCCCTCGTGGCCGAGGAGGAGTGTCTCGGCGGCCTCGATGTCGTAGCACCGCTCGACCCGCACGCTCGTGGCGAGCAGGCGGGGGTAGACCTCGGCGGTGGACCGCCACACCCACCGCGTGACGCCGGGTCGGCTCCGCACGGCCTCGGCGGCATCCGTCTCCCGTGTCACCGGCCCGGCGGGCAGCCCGTCCGGGCCGAGGGGGGCGACGTCCACGCCACCGTCCTCGGCCGGGGCGAGCGCCCACCGGTCGGTCATGTCGCGAGTGTGGCAGGGGGGTCTGACAACGCCCCCCTGCCGGCGCCCACGTGGGGGAGTCAGGACTCGTCCAGCACGTCCTTCTGGGCCTGCGCGATCTTCTCCAGCACCTTGGCGAGGTACCGCTCGGTCTGCTCCTTGCCTACGCCCAGGCCGCTGAGCACGCCCTCGCCGTTCTCGTGCTCCAGCAGGGCGAGCAGGATGTGCTCGGTGCCGACGTAGTTGTGGCCGAGGCGCAGGGCCTCGCGGAACGTGAGTTCCAGGACCTTCTTGGCGGCCTGGCCGTAGGGCACGAGCTCCGGGGCGTCCTCGACGGCCGGCGGGAGTGCCGCCGTGGCCGCTTCGCGCACCGCGTCGAGGGAGACGCCCTGTTCGACGATCGCCTTCGCGGCGAGGCCCTCGGGTTCGGCCAGCAGACCGAGGACGAGGTGCTCGGGCAGGCCCTCGGCGTTGTGCGCGGCTTTGGCGGCGTTGTGCGAGGCCATCACCGTGTTGCGGGCGCGGGGTGTGTAGCGGTTGAAGCCCTGGCTCGGGTCGAGGTCGGCCGACTCCTTGGGCACGAAGCGCTTCTGAGCAGCCTGCCGGGTGACCCCCATGCTCTTGCCGATGTCCGTCCAGGAGGCGCCGGAGCGCCGGGCCTGGTCCACGAAGTGGCCGATCAGGTGGTCGGCCACCTCGCCGAGGTGATCGGCGGCGATCACCGCGTCCTGGAGCTGTTCGAGGGGCTCCTGGTGAACCTTCTTGATCGCCGCGATCAGGTCGTCGAGGCGTACGGATGACGTGATGTTGGGGTTCGTCGTCATGGTGTCAACCGTAGGTTGCGCCCTTGCGGGTGTCAACCGCGAGTTGACAGTTCCCGTCTACTTCGGCGAGGTCGCCACCAGACGCACCGCCAGCCCGGTGAAGACCGTCCCGGAGACGATGTTCAGCCAGCGGTTGACCCGCGCGCTGCGCCTGAGGAGCGAGGCCAGTCGCCCCGAGAGCAGACCGACGCTGCCGTCCCACAGGAAGCCCATCACCACGATCGTGGCGCCGAGCAGCAGCAACTGCCCCGGGACATGGCCGAGCGACGGGTCGACGAACTGCGGCAGGAACGCCACGTTGAAGAGGATCACCTTCGGGTTGAGCAGGTTGGTGATCGCGCCCTGCCAGAACGCCCGCCGCATCCTGGACCGCCCCTTCCCCGAATGCCGCTTCCCCGGCCCCTCGGCGTCCGCCCCGTCCTCGCCCGGCACCGACTTGTCGCGGAACGCCTTCACCGCCAGGTAGAGCAGATACGCCGCACCCGCCCAGCGCAGCACGTGATACAGCGTCGGCAGTGCCGTGAACAGGGCCGACAGGCCGAGGGCCGCCGCGATCGCGTGCACGAGCATCGCGCAGGCCACGCCGAACGCGGCCATCACCCCGGCGGTGGGTCCGCCCCGGCCGCCCATCGCCACGATGAACATCATGTCGGGGCCGGGCGTGATGCAGAGCGCGAAGGCGGCGACGAGGAACGCCGCGTACAGAGACATGTCCACCATGAGGGCCATGCTCGAATCCCCGCCGCGCCCGGACGACCCAATTCCGGGGAGTGAGACGGACGAGGTCACGGGCCCGGTGGGTGGTGGGCGGGACCCGGCGCGGCGGTGCGGCGGCGTGGCACCATCGGCCCGTGAGTACCTCCAGCGCCGTCGACCGCGCGTTCGAGGCGGCCCTGTACGAGACCGGCGAGACGGCCCTCGACGCCGGCGCGTCCCTGCTCGCGTCCGATCCGGCGGCGGACGCCGAACTCACCCGGCGCGGCGAGGAGTTCGTGGCCACCGCCTGGCGGCGTGGCTGGCAGCCGGCCGACCTCGTGCGGATCGTCCGGCGCGAGCTGGACGACGTCCACATACGCCTGGCGGCGGCGCTGATCCGCGCGCAGTCCGGGCACGACCGGCCCCGTGGCCGCCGCTGGAGCGCGCAACTCGTCGAACTCCCCGCCGACGCCCCGCCCCGCACCGACCGCTTCTCGTACGCCACCGCCGCACTGGAGCTCTACCGCCTGCTGCTGCGCCTGCCCACGCTCGAGGCCCTCGACGAGTCGCCCGGGGAACCGAGGACCGAGTCCCGCATGCTCACCCGCATCCGCGCGCTGCTCGCCAAGGCGGAGGCCACCGGGTTCCCGGAGGAGGCCGAGGCGCTCAGCGCCAAGGCGCAGGAGCTGATGGCACGGCACAGCGTCGACGAGGCCCTGCTCGCGTCCCGCGCACCGTCGCCCGGCACACCCGGCGCCTGCCGGGTCGGTGTCGAACCGCCCTACGAGCAGGCCAAGGCGGTGCTGCTGGACGCCGTCGCCACCGCCAACCACTGCCGGGCGGTGTGGAACGAGCCCCTCGGTTTCACCACGGTCGTCGGCTTCGAGACGGACCTGGAAGCGGTCGAGCTCCTCTACGCCTCACTCCTCGTGCAGGCCACGACGGCCATGACGAAGGCGGAGGCCGCGCAGCGCGCCGGCGGCCGCAAGCGCACCAAGACGTTCCGGCAGTCCTTCCTCGCGGCCTACGCCCACCGCATCGGCACGAGGCTGACCGAAGCCGCCGAGAGCCAGGTCTCCGACGACCTGCTGCCGGTTCTCGCCTCCCGCGACGTCGCCGTCACCGGCCGCCTGGACCGGATGTTCCCGGAGACGACCACCACCCGGCTGCGCGGCGTGCACGACGCGGCGGGCTGGACCGAGGGAGCGCAGGCGGCGGACCGCGCCCAGGTCGGGCACCGGCCGCCGCTGCGCTGACGTCCCGTCAGTCGCCCGAGGACTCGAAGCCGCTCACCGAGGCCTGTGCCGCGCCGCTCTCCCCGTCCCTCCGGGCGACCTCGCCGTACGACCACGTCAGGGTGTGCGCGTCCCTGGTGGCGCCGGGCAGGGTGAAGGACGCCTTCCGCACGGGGAGGCTCTTCGGGGAGTTCGCCTCGCCCCGGACATAGGTGATGGTGAAGGACGTGGTGCCGCCCTTCCCGAGCGTGAGCGACTGGGCCTTCGCGCCCTCGTCCGGAGACACGGACGTCGTGCTGTCGTCGGCCATAAGGTCCACGCCGGGGAAGCCCTTCAGCGTGCACTGCGCGCCCTTGTTGGTGAGCGTCACGGTGACGGTGCCGGTGTCCCCGGCGGCCGGGGCGGCGCCGGCCCCGACCTCCACGTCCATGTCGCCGATCGCGCACGCCGAGCCGGCCGGCCGGTCGGCGTTCTTGGTGTCGCCGCCGGCGGTCTTGCCGTCGTCGCAGGCGGTGAGCAGGAGCGTCGCGGTGAGGGCGGCGGCCAGCGTGAGGGGAGAAAGGGTGCGCATGGGGACCTCTGGTGCGTGATGGCGAAGAGCGGTTCCGATGCGTGGATCATCTCCGACGCGAGGGCCGTCACGCACCCGGGCAGGCCGAGACGCCCTGAACGTGAGGCTGCCCGCACGAACGCCCCGCACGAACGCCCCGCACGAACGCCCCGCACGAACGCCCCGCAGGGCGGCCCGCGGGGGCGGCTCGAAGGACGGCCTCGAAGGCGGGGCCTAGCCGAGGCCTCCCGTCGGCAGTCCGGTCGGCAGCTTGCCGCCCTCGGCCTTGGTGTAGGTCTCCTCGCCCCGGCCGCCTTCCCAGGTGACCTTCAGGGTGCTTCCGGTCACCGAGTCGACCATGCCGGTCGTCCGGTCCTTGCTGCCGTCGGTGCACTTCAGGCGGATCATCTGCATCCCGGACTGCTCGCCCGCGGTGCCGGTGCACACGCTGCCGCCGGTGGCGAAGAGCGCCGCCTGCTTGCCGGTGACGACCAGGGCGACGGCCTTGCCGTCGGTCGTCGCGAGCCAGCTGCCCGCGAGCTTGCCGGCGGCCGATCCGTCAGATCCGGAACCTGAGCCGGAGTCGGCCGAGCCGCCGCCGTTTGCGGCGGACGACGCGGCCGAGGGGGACGGACTGGCCGCCGTGTCGTCCCCGGAGCCGCCGTCGCCGCTGTCACCGCTGCACGCGGTCAGCGCGAGCGCGCCCGCGAGGCCGGCGGCCGCTGCCGCTACCCGCAGCCGCCGACGGGCTCCCGGGCGGTGCGAGAAGATCACCGAAGTCACTGCAAGCCCCCAAGCTGTAGCCGGCCGACCGGCCCGGATCGGACCCACCGACCCTTGCCGGAACGATCGCAGCAAGCTACCAGGACCGGTCAAGGCCCCCTGGGGGCGAGGTCCCCGGGGGGCCTCCGCCCGGGGACCTCGCCCCCGGCGTCACCGAGCCCGCAGGGGATCAGCCCCGGCTTCCCACCGACGTGACCGGCTTGCCGCGGCGGCCACGGGACGGCCGGCTCTCAAGGGGCAGCCTCGGTCCCTCCACCGGAGGGGAACGATTCCCCTCCGCTCAGCACCGAGGCGCCGCCCCGCAGCAGATCAACCCCGGCTTCCCATCAGGACGCCCGGGGCAATCACCCAAGCCCCCTCACCAGGACGCCTTCCGCACCCCGGGCAGATACCCCGCATGCGCCTGCCCCCGCAGACCCACCCGGGACAGTCCGAACGCCCGGAAGTACCCCCGCGGTCGGCCGTCCACCTGGTCCCGGTTGCGTACGCGCGTGGCGCTCGCGTCGCGCGGTTGCCTGCGTAGTTCGGTTTGGGCGGCGAGCCGCTCCGCCTCCGTCGAGGACGGCCGCCGGACGATCTCCTTCAGCTCGGCCCGCCGGGCGGCGTACCGGGCGACGATCTCCTGCCGCTTCTCGTTCTTCGCGATCTTGCTCTTCTTCGCCATCAGATCCTCACTCCCCGGGCGCGGATCCGGGCGACGGCCGCCTCGACCCCGATCGCGTCGACGGTCTTGACCCCCCTGGCACTCAGCCGGAGGCGTACGTACCGGCCCTCGCTCGGCAGCCAGTAGCGCTTGGACTGGATGTTGGGGTCGAACCGGCGGGACGTGCGCCGGTGGGAGTGGGAGACGCGGTTGCCGAAGCCCGGCCGGGTGCCGGTCAGCATGCAGTGCGCGGACATGGGTGGTGACGTACCTCTCTGCCTCAGGTGATGTAAATGGAATTCATTTTCAGTAGCATAGCGGCATGGCACGCAACGAACTCCGGCCGGTCATCAAGCTCCGGTCCACCGCCGGGACCGGCTTCACCTACGTGACCCGCAAGAACCGCCGCAACGACCCGGACCGACTGACCCTGCGCAGGTTCGACCCGGTCGCCGGCCGCCACGTCGACTTCCGAGAGGAGCGCTGACCATGCGCGAGGGAATCCACCCGGAGTACGGCCCCGTCGTCTTCCGCGACCGTGCCGCGGACTACGCCTTCCTCACCCGCTCGACTCTGTCGGCCACGACGAGCGAGAAGACGATCGAGTGGGAGGACGGCCACACCTACCCCGTCGTCGACGTCGAGATCTCCGACGTCAGCCACCCCTTCTACACCGGCACCGCCCGCGTCCTGGACACCGCGGGCCGCGTGGAGCGCTTCGAGCGCCGGTACGGAAAGAAGGGCTGACCCCGTGGCTGACCCCATGGCTGCCCCTCCTGGGCTCCCCGTCGTGATCGTCGGCGGGCTGCACGCCGACGCCCGCCGGACGGCCGTGGCGCGGCTCCTCGCCGACGTGCCCGGCAGCGTCGTGCTCCACCACGACCTGGCCACCGCCGCGGCTGGCACCGTCGTACGGACCGTCCAGGACGCCACCGGCGTCCTGGACGCGGATGAGGCGCCGCTCGTCAACGACTGTGCCTGCTGTGCCCTGCGCGAGGACCTGGTGCCGGAGCTGGAGCGGCTCGCGGGGGCCGGGCGGACGCCGCTGGCCGTCGTCGAGCTGTGGGACTCCGTCGAGCCCAAGGCCATGGCCGAGGTCGTCACGGCCGGCGGGTTCACCGTCACCGGGGTGATCACCGCCGTCGACCCGGCCCTGGTACTGCCGTACCTCGGCAACGGCGACGATCTCGCCGACGGCGGTCTCGCCGCCGCCGCCACCGACCAGCGCACGGTCGCCGACACCTTCGCCCGCCAGCTGGAGTACGCCCCCGTCCTCGCGGTCGCCGAGTCCCCGGAGGCCGACGACGAGGACCGCGCACTCCTCGCACAGCTCCACCCGACGGCCCGCCAGGTCCCGATCGGCCCCGACGGCCCGGCGGGCGCGGAGGGCGCGGCGGACGTGCCCGGCGTGTCCGACGCGGTGGAAGCGGCGGCCGACGGCCTGACCGTGCCGCCCCCTCGCCGGCGTCGGCTCCCGCCCCTCGCGCAAGCGGCCCTGGCCGGCTTCGACGTCGAGGCGGCCGCCGCCGCCCAGCACCCGGCCTGCGCCCTGCTGCCCGTGGAGGCCGACGCGCACGGGGTCTCGACGCTGGTCTGGCAGCGGCGCCGCCCCTTCCACCCGGAACGGCTCTACGCCGCCCTGGAGGACCTGACCTGCGCGGCGGCCCGCAGCCGGGGCCGGTTCTGGCTCGCCGACAAGTCCGACACGCTGTTCCACTGGGACGCGGCGGGCGGTGCCCTGTGCGTGGAGAGCGCGGGGCCCTGGCTGGCCTCCCTGCCGGACGCGGCCTGGGAGATGGTCCCGCCGGTGCGCCGCGCCGCCGCCGCGCTGGACTGGCACCCCGAGCACGGGGACCGCGGCCAGCACCTGGTCTTCACCTCGCCCGGCCTCGACCGGGACGGCCTGGAACGGCTGCTGGAGTCCTGCCTGCTGACCGACGCCGAGTACGCCGCCGGGCCGGACGCCTGGCAGCGCCTGCCGCACGCCTTCGACACCCTCCTGGAGGTCTGACCCGCCATGCCCCGCAAGCCCGACCGCAAGCCCGCCAAGGACCGGCCCAACCCCCTGGACCAGGCCGGGATCACCTACGTCGACTACAAGGACACCGACCTGCTGCGGAAGTTCATCTCCGACCGGGGCAAGATCCGCAGCCGCCGTGTCACCCGGGTGTCGTCCCAGCAGCAGCGGCAGCTGGCCCGGGCGATCAAGAACGCGCGCGAGATGGCGCTGCTGCCGTACGCCGCCCGTTGAGCGCGCCTCGTCCGGGTGAGGTTCCCCACGCTTGACGGGTGGGGAACCTCATGCGCGTCGTCCGGTCGGCCGAAGGGCCCTGCCGACCTGCCGTTCAGTCGAGTTGACGGCCCGTCAGGGGCGGGACGGCCGACCCGCCGTCGGGTGATGGTGCGACCCGGGTCCCGTACTCGGGGACGACCTGGCCCTCCACCCTCTGCACCATTTCTCCCTGCTCCCGCCCGTCGCCGCGAGCTTCCGTATAGGTGCAGGCCGGCCCGGCAGCGGACCCGCACCGGCCCACCCTCAGCTCCCGCTTCTCCGGCGCGCTCACCCGCCGTCGCCGCCTTGCGGATGCTCCGCCTCCATCGGACCTCCCCCGAACCCGCCGACTTCGGCGCCGCGCCCCGGGAACGCGAGGCGGCACGGCTCCGTCAAACAGGCAAGAGCTTCGGTAAAGCGGTCGTCAAAGCTGTAACCGCAGGACCACCCCGCGTGCACGTGCATCTGCCCATGCATCTGCACATGAACAGGGCTATGATCCGGGTCAGTTGACCACTGCATCAATGGCCACACCAGCCAGTGCACCACCGGGGAGCGACCTGTGGACCACGACGCGTACAACGGGATGGCTGCCACCAGGCTGCACGATGTGGCCTGGCAGAAGAGCCGGCACAGCAACTCGCAGGGCTCGTGCGTGGAGTTCGCCCGGCTGCCGGGCGGGGACGTGGCCGTACGCAACTCGCGCTTCCCCGACGGCCCCGCGCTGGTCTACACCCGTGCGGAGATCGAGGCCATGCTGCTGGGGGTGAAGGACGGCGAGTTCGACCACCTGGTGGGTGGCTGAAGGCCCGGAGATCCCCGGACAACCGGGGCAATCAGGGACTCAACGTGCTGTAACGCGCGTAGAACCGCGACGCGAGGAAGCGTCGCGGTTTCTCATTCCGCGTGCGGGTCCGAGCCGGTCCGCGGCAGCCGGAACAGCGCCCAGACCACCTTGCCGCTCAGCGCGCCGGCGAGCGGATGCCAGCCCCAGCTGTCGCTGAAGGAGTCGACGAGGAACAGCCCGCGGCCCGACTCGGAGGAGAAGTCGTCGGTCTCCCGGGCGACGGGACTGTCGTGACTGGGATCGCGCACCGCACACACCAGTCGCTCGGTCCACCGCATCAGATGCAGCCGCACGGCGGGCTCGTGACCGTTGCCACCCGGAGCGCTGCCCGGCAGACCGTGCCGCAGGGCGTTGGTGACGAGTTCCGAGACCACGAGGCAGACGTCGTCGAAGCTGTCGCCCATGTCCCACTGGTCGAGGGTTCCGCGGGTGAACCGCCGCGCCTCGCGCACCGCTTCGTAGCGGGCGGGCAGGGCGCAGGAGGCGGCGTCGGACACGGCCGCGGGATCCAGCGGCGGAAGGCCCTGCCGTAACGGCTCGAGCATGGTCGATCCATTCGTCCCCATGCGAGGCACTCCCGGGAATTCGCGGTCGGTGCGATGCGGCGGTGGTGCGAGACCATGGTTTCGGATGCGTACAGCAGATGCAAGGGCAGATGCACGTGCACGTGACCGGAATGAGATGTCCCGTACCGCTTGTTGGCCAATTTTTCCCCGTCTTCGCGCTCAACTCCGGCCGTTTGCCCGCCCCTTTCTTCCTTCCGCGCGCGAGCGTCCGCGGGCCCGATTCCGTTTCCGTAACCGGACGAGTACTGCTCGGAGTGATTTAGTGGCAGACTTCGGCCCCTAAGACGTTGGGGAGGCTGGCGAACGTGAGCGCGGGAGAGCCGGGATCGGTGGTGCGGCGCATGCTGCTCGGATCACAACTCAGGCGTCTGCGTGAGGCGCGGGGCATCACGCGCGAGGCGGCGGGCTACTCGATCCGCGCCTCCGAGTCGAAGATCAGCCGGATGGAGTTGGGCCGGGTGAGCTTCAAGACCAGGGACGTCGAGGATCTGCTGACGCTGTACGGCATCACGGACGAGCAGGAGCGCGCCTCCCTGCTGTCGCTGGCCAAGGAGGCCAACGTCGCGGGCTGGTGGCACAGTTACTCCGACGTGCTGCCCAGCTGGTTCCCGACCTACGTCGGCCTGGAGGGCGCCGCCTCGCTGATCCGGGCCTACGAGGTGCAGTTCGTGCACGGCCTGCTGCAGACCGAGGCGTACGCCCACGCGGTGGTCCGGCGGGGCATGCAGGGCGCGAGCGAGGCCGACGTCGAACGGCGGGTGGCGCTGCGGCTGGAGCGGCAGAAACACCTGGTCGCCGAGAGCGCGCCGGACTTCCACATCATCCTGGACGAGGCCGCCCTGCGCCGCCCCTACGGCGACCGCGAGGTGATGCGCGGTCAGCTCCAGCACCTCATCGAGATCTCCGAGCGGCCCAACGTCCGCCTCCAGATCGTGCCGTTCAGCCTCGGCGGCCACTCCGGCGAAAGTGGCGCGTTCACGATCCTCAGCTTCCCGGAGTCCGACCTGTCGGACGTCGTCTACCTGGAGCAGCTCACCAGCGCGCTGTACCTGGACAAGCCCGAGGACGTCGCCCAGTACGAGAAGGCGCTCAAGGAGCTCCAGCGCGACAGCCCGGGCCCCTCGGAGAGCCGGGACCTTCTCCGAGGGCTCCTCCAACTCTCCTGATCCTGACGGCAACTCTCCCGAAGGCCTCCTCCAACTCGTCCGGAACGCAAGTACGATGACGTGTGATCAGATCGTGAAGGCGCGATCAGAGGTCTGCCAGGGATCGAGGGATCACACATGTCGCCGTCCTACTTCACCGACCTTGCACAGCAGTACATCGACGGTGAGTGGCGCCCGGGTACCGGTTCCTGGGACATCATCGACTTCAACCCGTACGACGACGAGAAGCTCGCGTCGATCACCATAGCCACGGCCGACGAGGTCGATCAGGCGTACCGGGCGGCCGCCCGCGCCCAGAAGCAGTGGGCGGCGACCAACCCCTACGCCCGTCGCGCGGTCTTCGAGAAGGCCCTGAGGCTCATCGAGGAGCGCGAGGCGGAGATCTCCGAGGCCATCATCGCCGAGCTCGGCGGCACACGTCTGAAGGCCGCCTTCGAGCTGCACCTCGCCAAGGAGTTCCTCCGCGAGGCGGTGCATCTGGCGCTGGCCCCCGAGGGCCGGATCATCCCCTCGCCGGTGGACGGCAAGGAGAACCGCGTCTACCGCGTGCCGGTCGGTGTGGTGGGCGTGATCAGCCCCTTCAACTTCCCGTTCCTGCTGTCGATCAAGTCCGTCGCCCCGGCGCTCGCGCTCGGCAACGCCGTGGTGCTCAAGCCGCACCAGAACACGCCGGTCGTCGGCGGCTCCCTGGTCGCGAAGATCTTCGAGGACGCGGGGCTGCCCGGCGGTCTGCTGAACGTCGTCATCACCGACATCGCGGAGATCGGCGACGCCTTCATCGAGCACCCGGTCCCCAAGGTCATCTCCTTCACCGGCTCCGACCAGGTCGGCCGGCACGTGGCGACCGTCTGCGCCCGGCAGTTCAAGCGGTCCGTGCTCGAACTGGGCGGCAACAGCGCGCTGGTGGTCCTGGACGACGCCGACCTCGACTACGCGGTCGACGCCGCGGTCTTCAGCCGGTACGTCCACCAGGGCCAGGTCTGCATGGCCGCCAACCGCGTCCTGGTGGACCGTTCGGTCGCGGACGCCTTCACCGAGAAGTTCGTCGCCAAGGTGAGGACCCTCAAGGCGGGCGACCCGCGTGACCCGGAGACCGTCATCGGCCCGGTCATCAACTCCTCGCAGGCGGACGCCGTCTCCGGTGTGGTCGAGCAGGCCCTCGCCGAGGGCGCCACGGCCCTGGTGCGCGGTGGCCGGACCGACAACCTCGTCGAGCCGTCCGTGCTGACCGGCGTCCCCGCCGACTCGGCGCTGCTGCGGCAGGAGGTCTTCGGACCGGTGGTCTTCCTCGTCCCGTTCGACGGTGAGGAGGAGGCCGTGGCCATGGTCAACGACTCGCCGTACGGCCTGAGCGGCGCCGTCCACACCGGGAACGTGGAGCGGGGCGTCGCCTTCGCCAAGCAGATCGACACGGGCATGTTCCACGTGAACGACGGCACCGTCCACGACGAGCCGATCGTCCCCTTCGGCGGCGAGAAGCACTCCGGCCTCGGCCGGCTGAACGGCGAGACGATGCTGGACTCCTTCACCACGACCAAGTGGATCTCGGTGCAGCACGGCCGCAGCGGGTTCCCGTTCTAGCCGTTCCGGCCTCGTACGGCACGGCGGGCCCTTGCGGACAGAATCTGACCGCAAGGGCCCGTAGCTTCGTCGGTGTCAGGGGGAGACGCCCCCGGTCCGGCGAAAGGCGGCGGTCATGGTCACTCACGTTCCCGCGGAGGCACACGGCGACGAGCGCGGAGCGCTTCTGTCCTTCATCGCCGAGCAGCGCGGTGGCCTCCGGCGGGCGGTGCTCGGGCTGACGGACGAGCAGGCCTCGTCGCGGCCGAGCGCCAGCGAGCTGTCTCTCGCCGGGTTGGTCAAGCATGTCGCCGAGGTCGAGCAGATGTGGATCTCCCTGGCCAAGGGCGAGCCGCCGGCCGTCGTGCGGGACCAGAGCAACTGGCACGAGTGCTTCCGGCTGGTCGAGGGCGAGACCGTCGAGTCACAGCTGGCCTACTGGGAGAAGGTGGCCGCCGAGACGGAGGCGTACATCCGCTCGGTGCCCAGCCTCGACGACACCTTCGCGCTGCCGGCCCAGCCTTGGTTCCCGCCGGACGGCCGGGTCTCCCACCGCTGGCTCTGCCTCCACCTGATCCGCGAGACGGCCCGGCACGCCGGCCACGCCGACATCGTCCGCGAGTCGCTGGACGGCAGGACGGCCTTCGAGCTCGTGGCCGAGGAACAGCAGGTGACGGCCGGGTCATAACCTGGACCGCATGTCAGCGATCCGTCTCCTCGTGCTCGGCGCGGTCCGTATGCACGGCCGCGCCCACGGCTACCAGGTGCGCAACGACCTGGAGTACTGGGGTGCGCACGAGTGGTCCAACGCCAAGCCCGGCTCGATCTACCACGCCCTGAAGCAGATGGCGAAGCAGGGGCTGCTGCACGCGCACGAGATCGCCCCGTCCACGGCGGGCGGCCCGCCGCGCACGGAGTACGAGATCACCGAGCAGGGGACCGAGGAGTACTACCGGCTGCTGCGCGAGGCGCTGGTCACCTATGACCAGCGCGGGGACGTGAAGACGGCCGCCGTCGGCTTCGTCGTCGACCTGCCGCGGGCCGAGGCCGTCGCGCTGCTGAAGGAGCGGACCCTGCGGATCGAGCAGTGGCGGGCCGCCGTCCTCGAGCACTACGTCCCCGAGGAGGGGCCCGGACAGCTCGGTCACATCGGCGAGATCATGAACATGTGGGTCCACACGGCCGACTCCGAGGGGGAGTGGACCCGCGGTCTGATCGAGCGCATCGAGGGCGGCGCCTACACCTTCGCGGACGAGGGCGATCCGTTCGTCGGCGTCCTGGCCGATGACGAGGAGAACCCGTACGGGACCGGAGAGCGGCACCCGGAGGACGGCCGCTAATCAAATTTGACGAATGAAGGCGGCGGGCTTACTTTCGTGGCTGTAGTCAAGTTTGACTAACGAGGGAGGCTCAGTGGCCGACGCGGCGATCACCGTCGAAGGCGCGGAGAAGAAGTACGGCGGCAAGAAGGCGCTGGACGGGCTCGACCTGCGGGTCGCGCGCGGCACGGTGCACGGAGTGCTCGGTCCGAACGGAGCGGGCAAGACCACCCTGGTCCGGGTCCTGTCCACGCTGCTGCGGCCGGACGCGGGCCGGATCGAGGTGGCCGGACACGACGTGCTGAGCCAGGCCTACGCGGTGCGCCTGCGCATCGGCCTGCTCGGCCAGCACGCAGCACTGGACGAGGAACTCGGCGGCCGGCAGAACCTGGAACTGTTCGGCCGGCTGCACCACCTGGGCGCGAGGCGGGCACGCACGCGTGCCGACGAGCTCCTGGAGCGTTTCGGCCTGGCCGACACGGGCCGCAAGGCGGTCCGGCAGTACAGCGGCGGCATGCGGCGCCGGCTCGACCTCGCGGCCTCCCTGATCACCGAACCGGAGGTGCTCTTCCTGGACGAGCCGACCACCGGCCTCGACCCGCGGGGCCGCGCCGAGGTGTGGGACTCCGTCCGCTCCCTGGTCGGCGGCGGTACGACGGTCCTGCTCACCACGCAGTACCTGGAGGAGGCCGACCAGCTCGCCGACCGTATCTCGGTCGTCGACGCCGGCCGCGTCATCGCCGAGGGCACGGCGGACGAGCTGAAGGCGCGGATCGGCGGTGACCGCATCGACGTGGTCCTGCGCCACGCCGGTCAACTGAGCGACGCCGTCGCCCTGTTGCCCCTCACGGGGATCAGCGTCGACGCCGACCGCCGTCTGCTGAGCGCCCCGGTGACCGACCGCATGGAGGCGCTCTCCGGGGTCGTACGAACCCTTCAGGAGTCCGGTATCGAGGCCGAGGACGTCGCCCTGCGGCGCCCGACGCTGGACGAGGTGTTCCTGCACCTGACCGGAGACGACCGCCGAGTGAAGGAGGCCGTGTGACCGCCTACGCCCTGACCGACTCCTGGACCATGACCCGCCGGGAGCTCGCCCGCTGGGGGCGGCAGCCGGTCCAGCTGGTCGTCAACCTCGTGTTCCCGGTGATGCTGCTGCTCATGTTCGGCTACCTGGTCGGCGGTGGCCGGGGGGTGAGCGGGGAGTACCGCGACTACCTGATCCCGGGCATGCTCGCGCTCACCATGGCATTCGGCCTCGAGGGCACGATGCTCGCCGTCACGCAGGACCTCAACAAGGGCGTGATCGACCGCTTCCGCTCGATGCCGATGGCCAACGGGGCAGTGCTGGTGGGCCGTTCGGCCGCCGACATGCTCCAGTCGGCGATGGCCCTGGCGGTGCTGATCGGAGTGGGCGCCGCGCTCGGCTGGCGGCCCGGCGGCGGCCCGGCGGCGCTCCTCGGAGCCGTGGGCCTGCTGCTGCTGTTCCGTTTCGCCATGCTCTGGATCGGCATCCACCTGGCACTGGTGGCCGGGAAACCGGAAATGGTCCAGGCCGTGCAGATCCTGGTCTGGCCGGTCGGCTTCCTCTCCAACGCCCTGGCCACCCCCGGCTCCATGCCCGGCTGGCTGGGCACGGTCGTCGAGTGGAACCCGATGTCCCACACGGCCACGGCCGTACGGGACCTGTTCCGCGTGCCCGGCGCGGAGTCCGGGCACGCGTGGGCGGCGGTGATCTGGCCCCTGGCCCTGCTGGCGGTGTTCTTCCCGCTGGCGGTACGGAGGTTCGGGCGGCTGAGCCGCTAGTGGTGGAACCCGGTGGCCGCGCTCTTGTCCCGGATCAGGGAGTGCGGCTGCCGGCGCAGCTCCGGCAGGAGCCGTTCCAGGTCCTCGGTGAGCAGCTCGGCGAGGTCGGCGGAGAAGCCGTTGCGGCACACCACCCGCAGCACGGACAGGTCCTGGCGGTTGGCCGGGAAGGTGTAGGCGGGCACCAGCCAGCCGTTCTCGCGCAGCCGCCGGGAGAGGTCGAAGACGTCGTACGCCGTCACGTCCGGCGCGGTCGTGAAGGCGAACACCGGCAGCTGGTCGCCCCGGGTCAGCAGCCGGAAGTCGCCGAGCGCCTCGATCCGCGCGGCCATGCCCGTGGCCACGTCCCGCGCGGCCTGCTGGACGGCCCGGTAGCCGTCCCGGCCCAGCCGCAGGAACGTGTAGTACTGCGCCACGACCTGCGCGCCCGGCCGGGAGAAGTTCAGCGCGAACGTCGGCATGTCACCGCCCAGGTAGTTCACCCGGAACACCAGCTCCTCCGGCAGCGCCTCCGCGTCCCGCCACAGCGCCCAGCCGACGCCCGGGTAGACCAGGCCGTACTTGTGCCCCGAGGTGTTGATCGACGCCACCCTCGGCAGCCGGAAGTCCCACACCAGGTCCTCGTCGAGGAACGGCGCGACCATGGCGCCGGACGCCCCGTCCACGTGCACCGGGACGTCCAGCCCGGTCCGCTCCTGCAGCGCGTCCAGCGCCGCGCACAGGTCCGCGATCGGCTCGTAGGACCCGTCGAAGGTCGAGCCCAGGATCCCGACGACCCCGATGGTGTTCTCGTCGCACAGCTCGGTCGCGGCCTGCGGGTCCAGGTGGAACCGCTCGCCCTCCATGGGGACCAGGCGGGCCTCGACCTCCCAGAAGTTGCAGAACTTCTCCCAGCAGACCTGCACGTTCACGCCCATCACCAGATTGGGCCGGGCCCCCGGGTACCGGTCGGCGTTGCGCCGCGCCCACCGCCGTTTCAGCGCCATCCCGGCCAGCATGCACGCCTCGCTCGACCCGGTCGTCGAACACCCGACGGCGGTCGCCGGGTCGGGGGCGTTCCACAGGTCGGCGAGCATCGCCACGCACCGCCGCTCGAGCTCGGCGGTGCGCGGGTACTCGTCCTTGTCGATCATGTTCTTGTCGCGGCACTCCGCCATCAGCAGCCCGGCCTCCGGCTCCATCCAGGTGGTGACGAAGGTGGCGAGGTTCAGCCGCGCGTTGCCGTCGAGCATCAGCTCGTCGCGCACCAGCTGGTGGGCGGTGGCCGGCGCGATGGGCTGGTCCGGGAGCCGGTGCGTGGGCGGGGCCTCGGTCATGTCGCCGAGCGGGTTGGCGGGGCCGTAGAAGGGGTTGACGGACATCCGGCGCTCGCCGGACTGACGGGGGCCTTCGTGGAGCGGCAAGGGAGCCTCCAGGGTCGGTTCGGTGGGAAAGGGGAAGTCATCGGACCGGCCTCCCGTCCTGCCGCAGCTGCATCTGCGGCCGGCCCGTCACCAGCAGCCAGGCCGGCAGCGAGGCGATGCAGAGCAGGGTGATGACCACGGGCTCGGCGACCAGCACCGCGGCGACGAAGAGGCTGAGCCAGCCCTGCCGGGTGATGGCCAGCAGCACTCCGAGCACACCGGCGGACACGCCCACCGAGGGATGCACCCCGGACACCAGGGCGTGCGCGCACAGGCCGAGGGCGGTGCCGACGAACACGGCCGGGAAGATCCGCCCGCCGCGAAAACCGCAGGACGCGGCGACGAGCAGGGCGGCGAGTTTCACCACCGTCATGACGGCGAACTCCCCGGCCGACCAGCCGTTCGGGTCGTGCGCCAGTGTGGCGGTCTCGTCGAGCCCCTTGAACAACGTCAGATGGCCGCCCAGGGCCGCGAGGCAGCCCAGCACGATGCCGCCGGCGGGGAGCATCAGCATCGGGTGCCGCAGCCGGCGGAAGGCACCGTGCACGAAGGGGAAGGCGTACACGGCGCACAGGGTGAGCAGTGCGCCCACCGAGGCGACCACGACCGCCGCCGCCAGGTCGCCCCAACCGGGACGCCCGAAGGACGGCAGGCCCAGGTCGAAGCTCGGGCGGTCGAGGAGGATCACGGTCAGGGAACCGGCAGCCGCGGCGGTCAGGGGCGCGAACACGTTGTCCCACAACTGGCCGCGCATCGTCCGCCCGGCCAGCGCCTCGGAGATCACCAGGGCGGCCGCCACCGGCGTGCCGAACAGCGCGCCGATGGTCCCCGTCTCGGCCAGGACCGGCCAGATCCGGCCCGGCGCGCGGGGAAGGGCCCTGGCGCCCAGCCAGACCGCCAGGCCGATGTTCACGGTGATGACCGGGTTCTCGGGGCCGAGGCTGGGCCCACCGGCCAGCATCAGCGCGGCCGCCAGCAGCAGCCCCGGCAGCACCGCGGGCGGCAGGACGGGAGCGTTCAGACCGACGGTGGCGGGATCCGGGCCCGCGTGTCCCGGCACCTTCCACACCACAAGACCGACCGCGACTCCGGTGGCGAAGAGCACCGCGAACATCCACGCCACCGAGTACCGGCCGACCCCGAGCGCGTCCGGCACGGTCTGCCACAGCACGTCCTCGAGGTGCTCGGCGGCGACTTCCACCCCGATCAGGAGCAGGCTGGAGATCACACCCACGGCGACGGCGGGCACGATCGACGGCAGCAGGGTGCGGGCGGGTGTCGCGGGGGCGACGGAGGGTGCCTGCTGCGCGGAGTCCTGGACCACGGGCTCACGATAAACGGACAAATGATGACAAACGGGAGACACGCTTGCACCTCACGTGGCGTGAGGCCCGACCGTGGAGCGCGTACCGAGAAGGGAGCGGAAGTGAGCTACTCCGTGGGACAGGTCGCGGGCTTCGCCGGCGTCACGGTGCGCACGCTGCACCACTACGACGACATCGGCCTGCTCGTCCCGAGCGAACGCAGCCACGCGGGGCACCGGCGTTACAGCGACACCGACCTCGACCGGCTGCAGCAGGTCCTGTTCTACCGGCAGCTCGGCTTCCCGCTCGAGGAGGTCGCCGCCCTGCTCGACGACCCGGACGCGGACCCGCGCGCACACCTGCGCCGCCAGCACGAACTGCTGACCGCCCGGATCGAGAAGCTGCGGAAGATGGCGGAGGCCGTGGAGCACGCCATGGAGGCACGGAAGATGGGCATCAACCTGACGCCGGAGGAGAAGTTCGAGGTGTTCGGGGACAAGGACCCCGAACAGTACGCCGAGGAGGCGGAACAGCGCTGGGGCGGCACCGAGGAGTACGCCGAGTCCCAGCGCCGCGTCGCCCGCTACACCAAGGAGGACTGGAATCGCATCCAGGCCGAGATGGCCGACTGGGGGGAGCGCTACGACGCCCTGATGACCGCCGGCGAGCCGCCGGCCGCCGAGACGGCCATGGACATGGCCGAGGAACACCGGCAGCACATCTGCCGCTGGTACTACGAGTGCTCGTACGAGATCCACACGGGCCTCGGCGAGATGTACGTCTCCGACGAACGCTTCAAGGCGTTCTACGACCAGATGCGCCCGGGTCTCGCCGAGCACCTGAAGGACGCGATCGCCGCGAACGCGGACCGCCACCGCGCCGGGTGAGGACGCACGTAAGAGGTCACGTAAGAGGTCACGTAAGAAGTCACGTAAGAAGTCACGTAAGAAGTCAGGTAAGAAGGCGAGCTTTTAACTTGCGCGGGTCCGCTCGCCTCTTCCCGCACTGCGACGGCCACCCGCTCACCGGTCAATTTACTCATAACTTTAGGCCGGACCTGCGTGTTAGCTTCGAGCGTCTTGACGACGGGACTCGTGCCGCAGAGCCGTATTCACGGCGTGTGCTGATGCGCGGTGGCCGTCGGCAAAGCGGGGGGAGCGCTTGTGGCGAGTCACGTGAAAAACGCGAGCCCGGAATCGGGGGGCCCGCACGGCGCGGCGTCGGTCGCGAGCGTCGCCAGAGCGCACACCGGGCTGTTGCTCACCGGCGTGCTGCTCGGCCTGCTGGGGGTGGGCGCCTCACTCGCCCAGCCCTGGGCCATCGGCAACCTGATCGAGGCGGCGGGCGGCGGAGCCTCGATGACCGGCCCCGTCGCCCAGCTCGTCGGTCTCTTCTGCGCGGGCGCCCTCTTCTCCTCGCTCCAGGCCTACGTCATCGGGCGGGCCGGGGAGAACATCGTCTTCGACGTCCGTCAGATCCTGGTCGGACGGCTGCTGCGCGCCGATCTCACCGCGTTCGGGAAAGAGTCCCAGGGCGACATCTTCACCCGCACGGTCACCGACACCTCCCTGGCGAGAATCGCCCTGGCCCAGAGCCTCGCCCAGCTGATCGTCAGCGGCGCCACCGTCATCGGCGGCATCGTGCTGATGTTCCTCATCGACCTGTGGCTGATGGTCATCACCATGAGCTGCCTGGGAGCCGCCAGCGTCGTCTCCGTCACGCTCGCCCGGAAGCTGCGCAAGGCCGCTCTGCAGAACCGGGACGACACCGGCGCCTTCGCCGGCGGCATCCAGCGCGTGCTCTCCGCACTGCCCACGGTCAAGGCGTCCCGCGCCGAGTCCCGTGAGGCCGCCCGCATCGGCGAACTGGCCGCGAGGACGCGGCGCTCGGGCATCCGGGTCAACTCCTACAACGCCCTGCTGATGCCGTCCATGAACGTCGGTACGCAGGGCGCCCTGGCCGTCGTCGTGGGCGTCGGGATGTCCTGGGTGGCCCGCGGCGAGATGGACATGGCCAGTCTGACCACGTTCATCATGTACCTGTTCCAGCTGGTGTCGCCGCTGGTGATGCTCTTCATGGGCGTGGGCCAGCTCGTCCAGGGCCGGGCCGCCATCCAGCGGGTGGACGAGCTCGCCCGCCTGCCCCAGGAGGGCGACGCACCGGCCGGCGCGGCGGGCCCCGCGTTCCTCGGGCAACTGGCCCCGCACTGGCCCGCGGTCGAGTTCCACGACGTGCGCTTCGGCTACCGGCGAGGGAGGCAGGGCGAGCGGACGCCGGTCCTCGACGGCGTCTCGTTCAGCGTGCCGACGCGTGGCTTGACGGCGGTGGTCGGGCCCTCGGGCGCGGGCAAGACCACCATGTTCCAGCTGATCGAACGCTTCTACCCGGTCGACGGCGGACTCGTCCGGCTCGGCGGGCAGAACGTCGAGGCGCTGCCCCTCGACACGGTCCGCGGACTGGTGGGCTACGTCCAGCAGGACAGCACGGCCCTGCGCGGCACCATCCGGGAGAACCTGACCTACGCCAATCCCCATGCCGGTGACGACGCCATTCGCGAGGCGGTGGAGATGGCCGGCCTCACCTCGGTGATCGCCCAGCTCCCGCACGGCCTCGACACCGAACTCGGCGACCAGGGCAGCGGGTTGTCCGGTGGACAGCGCCAGCGCCTGTGCATCGCCCGCACGCTGCTCCAGCAGCCCGCGGTCATGCTGCTGGACGAGGCCACCTCCAACCTGGACTCCGACTCGGAGCGGGACTTCCGCGAGGTGCTGCGCCGGGTCTCCCGGCGGTGCGCGGTCATCGCCATCGCCCACCGCATCTCCACGGTGATCGACGCCGACCAGATCGTGGTGATGGAAGGGGGCAGAGTCCGGGCCACCGGCGTCCACCACGACCTGATGGAGCGTGACGAGCTCTACCGGCGCCTCGCCGGCTCGCAACTGCACGCCGAACCCGGCCCCGTCGCCCCCACGCCCCGTCCGCGACCGGTGGAGCCCTGGGCGCCCCCGCCCTCCATCGCCGTCGGCTGGCCGTCGTACGCCGGGCTCACCGAGCAGACGTTGCAGCTTCGGCCCATCACGAGTGAGGAGCAGTGGTGAGCACCACCGACGTCGCCATCGTGGGCACCGGACCCAACGGCCTCGCGGCCGGGGTGGTCCTGGCCCGTGCCGGACTGCGCGTGGAACTGCACGAGGCGGCCGAGACCATCGGGGGAGGGCTGCGCACCGCTTCGCTCTTCGACTCCGGCGTGGAGCACGACATCTGCTCCGCCGTCCACCCCATGGCCGCCGCCTCGCCCTTCTTCCGCGCGTTCGGCCTGCCGGCCCGCGGGGTCGAACTCCTGCAGCCCGAGATCAGCTACGCCCATCCGCTGGACGGGCGCCCTGCCGCCCTGGCCCACCGCTCGCTGGACAAGACCTGCGAGCACCTGGGCGCCGACGGGCCCGGCTGGCGCCGGCTGATGGGCCCGCTGCTGGAGCGCAGCGAAGCGGTCGTCGACCTCGTCCTCTCCGACTTGCGCAGGCTGCCGCGGGATCCCGTGGCGGCCCTGCGGCTGGCGAGCCGGGTGGCGGTCCACGCCAGTGGGCTCGGCGCGGCACGCTTCCGGGGCGAGGAGGCGCCCGCCCTGCTCACCGGTGTGGCCGCGCACGCGGTCGGCAAGCTGCCGAGCGTGGCGTCCGCGGGGGTGGCCATGCTGCTGGGCCATCTGGCGCACGGCACGGGATGGCCGCTGCCGCGCGGTGGCAGCGGCCGGATCGCGCAGGCGCTGGCCGAGGACATCACGGCGCACGGCGGTGTCTTCCACACCGGGCACCACGTGACGGACCTCGCCGAACTGAGCGGCGCACGCGCGGTGTTGCTCGACACCAGCCCCAAGGGCCTGCTGGCCCTCGCGGGCGGCCGGCTGCCCCGCGCCTACGCACGCGGTCTGGAGCGGTACCGCTACGGTCCGGGCGCCGCCAAGGTCGACTTCCTGGTCTCCGAGCCGATTCCCTGGACCGACCCGGCGGTCGGCCGCGCCGGGACCGTGCATCTGGGCGGCACCCACGCCGAGATGGTGCGGCAGGAGACGGCGAACGCCCGCGGAGTGCGGACCGGGGACCCGTTCGTCCTCGTGGTGGACCCGGCGGCGGTCGACCCCGGGCGTGCCCTGCCCGGCAAGCGCCCGGTGTGGGCGTACGCGCACGTGCCGAACGGCGACCCGACCGACCCCTACGACCTGGTCCGGGCGCGTATCGAGCGCTACGCCCCCGGGTTCGGGGACACCGTGATCGCCCACCGCTCCGTCGCCGCCGCCGCGTACGAGGACTACAACCCCAACTACGTCGGCGGGGACATCGGTTCGGGAGCGATGACGCTGTATCAGACGATCGCGCGGCCCGTACCGCGCCTCGACCCCTACCGGACCCCGCTGCCCGGAGTCTTCCTGTGCTCCTCGGCCACGCCACCGGGGCCCAGTGTGCACGGAATGTCTGGATACCTGTCCGCACTATCCGCTCTCCGCCATTGTTTCGGGATATATGACGCACCCGACTTGGCGCACGACCCGTCACGTGAATTCGGGAACCGCTCCGGCCTGGTGTGACGAATTCCCGCCCGGAAATCCATGGAACTGCTCATATCCCGTTTGGTACGGTGTAGGTAACGAAGTCTCCCCACGGGCTCCGTTGAGGCGTTACCGCGATGATGGCTGACTAACCACGCGGGCGGTTGCGGAGCTTTCCGCGACCGATGCAGCCGGCATTTCGTCATGCCCGGTTCCGGCTCCTCGGCTTCATGACGCTCCCATCGGTGTGTCCCTGGGGACAGCGCTAGGGGGAATATCTGTGGATACCGGAGTCGACGACATAGGCTACGGCAGACAGTTCGAAGGCTGGTACGACCGGCTCATCCCGGACGACCGGCTGACCGCCGAAGCCGTAAAGGGGCTGCAAGCCCGCCACCCCGCCCCCGAGGCGGGAACCCTTGAATTCGGAGTCGGCACCGGGCGGATCGCCATCCCGCTCTCCCGGAGTGTCGGCCATGTGACCGGCGTGGACTCCTCTCCCGAGATGCTGGACGCGCTGCGCGTCAAGCTGAAGGACGGCGGAGACGTCACCCCGGTGCACGGGGACATACGCGACTACACCTCGGAATCCCGCTACGGAATGGTGTATTCCGTATGCGCGACCCTGTCGTGCCTCACCACGCCCGAGGACCAGCAGCGGGCCGTCCAGTGCGCGGCCGACCTCCTGGTCCCCGGCGGCCGGCTGGTCATCGAGACGCACAACAAGCCGGCGATCGTGCGCCTCCACGAGGGCCTGACCCGCACCACCTACTTCGTCCCCTACCCCGAGCCGGGGACGGGCGTGCAGACCCACTCCACCCTGCTCGACGGCGGTCTGTGGCAGTGCTCGCACATCCTGTACCAGAGCGACGGCACCACCAGGGTCGGCAACGAACTCACCCGGCTGACCACGCCGGACGACGTCGACGGCTATGCCCGCGCCGCCGGGCTGGAGCCCGAGGCCCGCATGTCCCGCTGGGACGGCACCCCATACAGCGAACAGGCACCCCTGTTCATGTGCTGCTACGTCAAACCCTGAGCGCACTACACACTGCACACGGTTGGCTATAAGGGGGTTGCACGTGGGGCGTCCGCCAGTACTTCCGGTAGACAAGAAACTCGGCCTGGTCGTCAGAGTGATGAGCGGTGAGCTCACAGCGGCAGAAGCAGCGCGGGAAGCAGGAGTGTCCGAGCAGTCGGTGTCGAACTGGCGCAGACAGTTTATTGAGGGCGGCCGTAACGGCCTGGCCGGCGAAGGCGGAAGAGACACCGAAGAAGCGTCCCGGATGGCCGAACTGGCCAAAGAAAACGCGATGCTGAAGACAACGATCGGTGAACTCTACCTGGAACTGCGGAAGTACGGCCGGAGCTCGGCTGTTCGCCCGCCGCAGCAGCGTGGCAGGGTCCGCCCGGGGCGGCTGGTCAATTAACTCATTAATTGAGCCCGGCATCACCTGTTAGTGTTTCGGGCAGACAGTCACTTCACATCACGGGGGAGGGAATGTGGCGTCTCTGGAGCGCCAGTTTGCCGTCGGCATTGCTGGATTGGCCGGCGCAAGCCTTCTGACCGGTGCAGTAACTCGATTCACCGGTAAACGCGAGCGTGCGCGTCGCTATCAGCTGCACGAACGGCCGGACGGCAGCCTCGTCGAGGTCGATGTTCATATTCCTCCGCAGGCACAGCGCGCCGTTCTGCTGGACAACGGAATGGGCGCACCCCAGGAATACTGGGACTGGGTGTGCGGCGCACTTCCCGCGGACATGGGATACGTGCGGTTCAACCGCCCCGGCTACGGACTAAGCACGCCCGGCACGCGCTACGGCCTGGAGGCGCACTTCGAGCTGGTGCAGGAGCTGCGCGACACCTACATCGCCGGCCTTCCGGTCGTCCTGGCGGGTCACTCCCTGGGCGGGTACTTCGTCGCGGCCTACGCGTCGCTGCACCCGGACGCGGTGCGGGGCGTGACCCACGTGGTCATGATCGACGCCACCGAAGTGGTCAGCCTGCGCCACGCCCGCCGAACCGACGTCGACCGCTGGTCCCACCAGCGGATGATGATGGAGCAGGTGTTCGCCGCCACGGGGCTCTCGGTCTTCCGCCCCGCCATGAACGCGCACCAGCAGTACCGCCCGGACATCAACCGGAGCTACCGGGCGTTCCTGGCCACCCCCCACACGTGGGCCACGGCCCACCAGGAGTACCGGGACGCCCAGACCTATCCGGAACTGACCCGGCTGGACTGCCCGTTGACCGTCGTCACGGCGGAGAACAACATCGGCGACAACACCCTGCACGCCGGGATCCAGGCCAGGCTGGCCGTCATCTCCGAGCGGAGCCGGCACCACTTCGTCGCCGGCTCCGACCACGAGTCCCTGCTCTCCGTGCGCAAGCACGCCGAGGAGGTGGCGGAACTGATCGTCGGCGAACCGCCCTCCGAGTCGCTCGGGACGTCGTGGCGGCCGTCCACCAAGGTGCGCCGAGCCGCCGCCGAGAGCGTCGCCGAACGGGAGGAGGAACCGGCGTGATCACGAAGATGAACACCGAACGGGTGAAGACCGCCGCCGTCACCACGTCACTGGCCGCATGGCTGATCGCGACGGCCGTGGCACAGATCCCCGAGCAGCGCTTCGACGGTCTGCTGCACCGCGGGAAGCTGCGCATCCCGACCCCGAACTGGCGCTTCTTCGGGCCCAACCCCGGCGTCAAGGACAACCACCTGCTCTACCGCGACCTCACGGACGGCAAGCCCGGCGAGTGGACGGAAGTCCCGATCGTCCAGGACCGGCCGTGGTACGCACTGGCCTGGAACGCCCGCAACCGGAGCCCCAAGGCCCTGTTCGACGCCACCCAGCACGCCCTCGCCCACGCGGTCGCCTTCGGATCGGCGGTCCTCCCCGTGACGACGGCGACCGGATACCGGCTGCTGGGGCGCCACATCCAGCTCCACCTGCCGCACGCCGAGGGCGCCACGCACAGCCAGTTCATGCTGCTGCACTCGTACCCCACGAGCCCGGAGGACCGGCACATCGAACCCGTCTTCGTCTCCATGGAATTCCCCCTGGAGGGAGACGTCACCCCCGCTGAAGCGCCATCGCGCATCGCCGCGTAGCGAGTAGACCGACCCTCTCGACTGGAAGCTGCGAGCTCACTCGGCACCGCGTGCCGCGTGAGTCCGCGCCCTCCCGCCGAACGGCTGGAGAACTCGCTCTGCGAATCCCTTACAGAAAGAGGACAACAATGTCTGTTGTGGCTGATTTCGCCAACACCGAGCTTGCCGACGTCACCCCGGGCCGCATCGGCAACGACGCGACCCCGACCATGCTCACCCCGCTGGCCGCCCTCGCCACCCCGGAGGGCGTCGCGGTGACCGCCGCGACCGCTTACGCCCTGAACGAGGTCACGAACGACCTCGCCGGCTGAACAACGGGCCGGCAGGCGATGCTGACCGGCATCGCTAGCTCCGTTCGATGAAAGCGGCGGCACGGTACGCCCGATACGCATACCGTGCCGCCGTTTGCCGTATCCACCGTACTCGCATCACACCAACGGGAGCACCCATCCATGTTCCTCAGCGCTCCACCCGAGGTCACGGCACGCCGAGTGGCTTCGCTGGGCACGCTGGTCTCCGCACTGGAAATGCTGAGCCAGACGCGTAAGTTCGAAGAGGGCGAAATGCTGAGCGGCCAACTGGCCAACATGCGCCCCAAATTCGCCAAGCGCTTTCCCCGGCTGACGCGCGCCCTCGAGTCCAAGAAGGCCGCCGTCGCCCTGTACGGGGTACAGGCGGGTGCTTCCGCCGCCACGCTGATCTGGGCCCACAAGCGCGGAGTACGCACGGCCGGCAGTGCCGTCCTGGCGGTGACGGGCGCGGCCGGGCGGCTGCGCACCCCCTTCGGCGGGGACGGTGCCGACCAGCTTCAGCAAGTGATCAACGTCGTCCTCGCCTCGACCGGCACCTTCAAGGACGGCGAGAAGGCCCGCGACGTGGCCATGCGCGCGCTGGCCCTGGAGACGACCATCTCCTACGTCGCCTCCGGCGTGGTCAAGCTCGTGTCCCCGGTGTGGCTCAGCGGAGAGGCGTTCAGCGGAGTCATCCGCACGCGCAACTACGGTGACCAGCGCGTCTACCGGCTGGTGCACAAGTACCCCACCGTGGGCAAGCTCGTGACCTGGGGAACGATCGCGGCGGAGGTCTCCTTCCCGCTGGTCTTCGTCCTGCCCAAGCCCGCGGCGAAGGCGTTCCTCGGCTCGATGACACTGTTCCACCTCGGCATCGGCCAGTTCATGGGCCTCAACCGCTTCGTGCTGGCCTTCGGCGCCACCCACCCGGCGCTTCTCTACGTCTTCGGCGAGAGCGACAAGCGGGCGGCCGAACTGGCCGGGAAGACCCTCGCGGCCATCGCCCCCGCGGCAGCGGCCGCCAAGTAACACAGGTGTACGGACGAGTGCGGCGAGCCGGACTCCCACGAAGCACCCGGTGGGGCTCCGGCCACCGCGGGAAAAGACCGGGTCACCCCGTCTGCACGGGCTCGAGCACCACGGCCGTCCCGTACGCGCACACCTCCGTGCCCACGTCCGCCGCCTCGGTCACGTCGAAGCGGAACGCGAGCACACCGTTGGCACCCCGTGCGCGTGCCTGCTCGACGAGTCGCTCCATGGCCTGGTTGCGGGTCTGCACGAGAGTCTTGGTGAGCCCGCGCAGCTCACCGCCGACCATCGACTTCAGCCCGGCACCGATCTGGCTCCCCAGGTGCCGGGAGCGCACGGTCAGGCCGAAGATTTCGCCGACCACCTCACGCACGCGATAGCCGGGTACGTCGTTCGTCGTGACGACGAGGACGTCGGGCCGGGGGCCCTGTCCGCCGCCGTATTCATCGATGCCCATGGTTCTCAGCTTTGACCGGGACCGCGCACAGTGCATCCTGAGTACGCCCGTGGAACCTGGGCCATGACGGCTGCGTTGATACTTTGAAGCAGCCAGCCCCAGCCCGTATCCCCCCAGCAGCAGGAGCCACATCCCCGTGACCACGCTTGCGCTCGGCCCCGAGTGGCTCAGCCCGGACTATCTGATCTCCACGTTCAGCCTGCCCGGGATCCTGCTCATCGTCTTCGCCGAGTCGGGACTCTTCGCGTTCCTGCCCGGCGACTCGCTGCTGTTCACCGCGGGGCTCTTCGTCGCCGAGGGCACCTACATCACCCAGCCGCTGTGGCTGGTCTGCACGCTGATCGTGCTCGCCGCCGTCGTCGGTGACCAGGTGGGCTACATGATCGGCAAGTTCCTGGGCCCGAAGCTCTTCAGCCGGCCGAACTCCAAGCTCTTCAAGCAGGAGAACCTGGACAAGGCCCACGAGTTCATGGAGAAGTACGGCCCCAAGGCGATCGTCCTGGCCCGCTTCGTCCCCATCGTGCGCACCTTCGCCCCCATCGTGGCCGGCGCCGGCCGTATGAAGTACCGCACGTTCCTCACGTACAACGTCATCGGCGGCATCGCCTGGGGCACCGGCGTCACCCTCGCGGGCTACTGGCTCGGCCAGATCGGCTTCATCAAGAAGAACGTCGAGGCGATCCTCGTCCTGATCGTCCTGATCTCCGTCGTCCCGATCCTCATCGAGTACCTGCGCGAACGCTCGAAGAAGAAGCGCGCGGCGGCCCAGGCCCCGGCACAGGCGCAGCAGCCCCCCATGATGGACGACGCCACCACCCAGCTCCGCCGCATCACCCCCGACACCCAGCCGCCCCACCAGCAGCAGCCGCAGCAGCAGCCGTACGGCAACCAGAACGGCTACAACGACCAGCAGTACAACGACCAGCAGTACAACGACCAGCAGTACTACAACCAGTACCCGCAGGCCCCGGGCTACGGCCAGCAGCAGAACAGCGGCCAGTACCCGCACAACAACGGCTACTGAGCGGACCTGCTTCTCAGGGGCGCGGGGCTCACAGCCCCGACCCCACAGGCAAAGGGCGCTAGAACCCCCTGGTCCGCTTGGCGGCCCGCCGCTTCTCCGCAGACCCGATCCGCAGGAACATCCGCGAGATCTCGGACCCCAGATTCACCCCGATGGCGATGGCCATGGCCAGCGCCACCGCCTTGGACAGCGACACCAACCCCTCGTCCACCTCGCTCTGCGCGATCGCCAGCAGCCCGAAGTACGTCGCGGAACCCGGCAGCAACGGCCCGATCGCCGCGGTCGTGTACGGCAGGGCGGAAGCGAACTGGTACCGGGACAGCAACTGCCCGAACAACCCCACCAGCCCGGCAGCGGCGGCCGTGGACGCCACCGGCGAGATGTCCCCCGCGTAGTGCATCGCGCCGTACACGACCCAGGCGACACCGCCGTTCAGCGTCACCCACATCACGGTGGATCGTTCCTGCTGGAGCAGCACCGCGAACGCCAGTGACAGCAGCATCGACGCGCCGATCATCATCACCGGGTCGTCGGAGGCCCCGAGCGCCTGGTCGGGGTTGAGCCGCGCGCCCAGCTGCACGCCGAAGTACAGCACCAGCAGCACACCGGCGACGATGCCCACGAAGAAGTACAGGACCTCCAGCAGCCGCGCCGACGCGGTGATGTAGAAACCGGTCAGCCCGTCCTGCACGCCCGCGACCAGCGCCCGCCCGGGCAGCAGCGCGAACAGCCCACCGGTGATGACCGCGGAGGCCTTGACGTCGACGTGGCCCACCGTCAGCGCGACCCCGATCGCGGCCGGCGGCATCGCGGCCACCGTGAACTGGTAGAACTCCGGCAGCCCACGCCCCGCGCACAGCCACGCCAGCCGGTCCCCGAGCATCGCGCCGAGCGCCGCCGCCACGAAGACGAGCAGGTCGCCGCCGACCAGCACGGAGGCCGCACCCGCCAGCGCCCCGCTCGCCACGGTCAGCGCCCAGCCGGGGTAGGGGTGCCGGTTACGGCGGATCTCCGCCAGCCGCCGGTAGGCCTCCTCCAGGGAGACCGCCGTCTCCTCGTCGCTGAGGTCGTCCACCAGCTGGTACACGGCCGCCAGCCGGGTGTAGTCGGTGCCCCGGCGCCGCACGGTCCGGGACGCCGTGACCGGGTCGTCGACGAGCGAGGGCTGGTACGAGATCGCCAGCAGCGTGAAGGTGACGTTCGGCTCGCAGCGGTCCAGGCCGTACGACCGGCAGACGGCGAACATGGCCGCCTCCACGTCCTCGGCGCCCTCACCGCCCGCCAGCAGCAGCTCGCCGATACGCAGCGTCAGGTCGAGCACGCGCGGCACGGCCGGCCCCGCGTCGTCGGTGTGCCGCTGACTCGGCTCCGGCGCCGGCCGCTCCGCCACCGGCATGCGCAGCATGGTGCGCATCCGGTCCTGCCACGGCACGTCCTTGGTCAGACTGACCACGGGGATCCCGCTCGGCGGCGTGAACGCCGACGGCGGGTACTTCGAGCTGTACGTGCTCGGCGGCGTGAACGCCGAACCCTCGGACTCCGCCGAGGGCGCGTGCGACACGTCCAGCCCGTCCGGCACGGCGAACTCGGACGTCGTCTCGGACTCCGGAACGGCCCCCCGGCGGGGGGCGAGTCCCTCGGGGATCGCGAACTCCGACGTGGTCGACATGTCCCCGTCGACGGCGGTCCCGGCCGGAGGCAGGAACCCACTCCTCGCCTCGTCCGACTTCGGCTTGCGGTCCTCCGCGTCCGTCACTGCCTGGCGCTCCCTGTACGACACGTCAGCCTCGTACCCCCCACAGCCTCAGTATGCGCACACACGGACGAACGGGCCGCACGCGTACACGTGCGGCCCATCGGCATCAGGGGAGAGTCGGTTCAGTGGCCGCCCTGCTCCTTGAAACGCTTGTAGGACCGCTCGATCTCGGCCTCCGCGTCCGTACGGCCCACCCAGTTGGCGCCCTCGACCGACTTGCCGGGCTCCAGGTCCTTGTAGACCTCGAAGAAGTGCTGGATCTCCAGGCGGTCGAACTCCGACACGTGGTGGATGTCCCGCAGGTGCTCCACACGCGGGTCGTGGGCCGGAACGCACAGCAGCTTGTCGTCGCCGCCGGCCTCGTCCGTCATACGGAACATGCCGATGGCCCGGCACTGGATGAGGCAGCCCGGGAAGGTCGGCTCGTCCAGGATGACCAGCGCGTCCAGCGGGTCGCCGTCCTCGCCGAGCGTGTTCTCGACGAAGCCGTAGTCGGCCGGGTAGCTGGTCGAGGTGAAGAGTCGCCGGTCCAGGCGGATACGACCGGTCTCGTGGTCCACCTCGTACTTGTTGCGCGAACCCTTCGGAATCTCGATCGTGACGTCGAACTCCACCGGTGGCTCCTCCATGATCAACACATAGTTCTGGTGGTTAAGTGTCCCTCACGCAGGTGTGTGATCGCGAAAGGGGCTGGTGGTCGTGCCAGAGCTGAGGCCTTGGCGGGCCGCGAGACCGCACGTGGTGCGGATCGCGGACGCCGTACGACCGCGGCTGGGCCGGGTCGCCGCAGCCGCGAAACCACGGGTCGCGCGGCTCGCACGGGCCGGGAAACCGCAGGTCGCGCGGGTCACGCGGCCGAAGACCTGGCAGTACACCGCGGGCGCCGCCACCGCCGGGCTGGCACTGGCCGCCGGCGTGGTGACCGCCACCGGTCCCTGGGACTCCTCGGGTCAGCGTACGGCCGAGCGGGACCGGGCCGCCGCCCTCGGCCGCGTGGGTGGCACAGATCACGGCCGGTTCCCCGGCGCACCCGAACAGCCCCGGCCCGCCCCCAGCGCCGCCCCGGTGCTGACCGGCCTCGGCGGCATCAGCACCGTGAAGTCCGCCCCCGACGGCAAGGCCCTGGCGAACGCCCTGACGCCGCTGCTGAAGGACCCCGCGCTCGGACCCCGCCCGGCCGCGGCGGTCGTGGACGCCACGACCGGCCGGCGCCTGTACGGCACGGACCCGGACGCCGCGCTCACCCCGGCCTCGACGACGAAGATCGCCACGGCCGTCGCCGCACTGTCCGCGATGGGGGCCGACCACCGCCTCACCACCCGCGCCGCCCTGGAACCCGACACGAACGAAGTCGTCCTGGTCGGCGGCGGCGACCCCACCCTCACCGCCCGCGAGAACCCCGGCGGCTGGGCCAGCCTGCGCGTCCTGGCCGACAAGACGGCCGCGGCCCTGGCCCAGCGCGGCGTCCGCGAGGTGACGCTCTCCTACGACACGACCCTCTACGCGGGCACCGAAATGCACCCGATCGGAGTCAACCCCAATCTCGCGCCCCTCAGCCCCCTGATGGCCGACGAAGGACGCACGAACGACTCGACGAGCGGCCCGGTGCGGCGCGTGGAGGACCCGGCCGCGGACGCGGCCCGCCGCTTCGGCGACCTCCTCAAGTCCCGCGGCATCAAGGCCACCGCCCCCGGCCCGTCCAAGGCCACGACCCGCGCCAAGACCCTCGCCGCGGTCTCCTCGCCCCCGCTGTCCGCCCTGGTCGAACGCATGCTGACCAACAGCGACAACGACATCGCGGAGGCCCTGGCCCGCCAGACGGCGCTCGCCTCGGGCGAGCGCGCCGACTTCGCCGGAGCCGACCGGGCGATCACCGGCCGGCTCCGCAGACTCGGCCTCCCCCTCGACGGCGCCTCCTTCAAGGACGGCAGCGGCCTCGACCGCGCCGACCGGCTGACACCGGCCCTCCTCACCGCCCTGCTGACCGAAGCGGCCGACCCCGCGCACCCCGAACTCCGCCCGGCCCTCACCGGCCTGCCCGTCGCCGGCTTCACCGGCACCCTGACCACCCGCTACGCCGACGGCGCAGGCGGCGCGGTCCGCGCCAAGACAGGCACCCTCACCGGCGTCAACACCCTCGCCGGCACGGTGGTCGACCAGGACGGCCGCCTGCTGGCCTTCGCGTTCATGGCCAACGACACGACGGACCCGGAGGCGGCCCAGAAGGCCCTGGACAGAGCGGCCACGACACTGGCGAGTTGCGGCTGCCGCTAGCGGGTGGGCACGGCACACAACGCCGAGTATCCGCGAACGGACCTCGACGTATCCCGCCCTCGTCGCCCTGCCCCACCGGCGAGGGCTCACGTACGGTTGACGCATGACGAGCATCGGTGGTGCTTCAACCGGCATGGTCGACTGGAATCTCGCGGTCGCGACCGCGACCCGGCTCGTACGGCCGGGCCCCGACGTCAGCCGCGACGAGGCGAGGGCCGTCGTCGCGGAACTGCGGCGGCACGCGAAGGCCTCGGAGGAACACGTCCGGGGCTTCACTGGTCTGGGCACGGAAGAGGGCCACGACACCCCCGTCCTGGTCGTCGACCGCCCGGGGTGGATCCGGGCCAACGTGGCCGGCTTCCGCGAGCTCCTCAGGCCCCTCCTCGACAAGATGCAGGAACGGCGCGGCAACACCCCCGGCGGCGCGGTCATGAGCGCGGTCGGCGGCAAGGTCACCGGCGTCGAGCTCGGGATGCTGCTGTCCTTCCTGGCCTCCCGCGTCCTCGGCCAGTACGAGACCTTCGCCCCGGCCGCCCGCGACCTCCCGGCCGGCGGCAACGGCAACGGCGGCGGCCGGCTCCTGCTCGTCGCCCCGAACATCGTGCACGTGGAACGCGAACTCGACGTCGACCCGCACGACTTCAGGCTCTGGGTCTGCCTCCACGAGGAGACCCACCGCACCCAGTTCACAGCCGTGCCCTGGCTGCGGGACCACCTCGAGGGCGAGATCCAGGCGTTCCTCGAAGAGACCGACGTCGACCCCATGACCGTCCTGGAACGCGTCCGGGAAGCCGCCCAGACCCTCGCCGGAGGCCGCCCCGAGGGCGAGGAGGACGACGGCGGGCGCTCCCTCGTGGAGATTGTCCAGACGCCCGCCCAGCGCGAGATCCTCGGCCGCCTCACCGCCGTCATGTCCCTGCTGGAAGGCCACGCCGACTTCGTGATGGACGGAGTCGGCCCGGACGTCGTACCGACCGTCGGCGAGATCCGCGAGAAGTTCCAGCAGCGCCGCGCCAAGGGCGCCTCCCGACTGGACCTGGCCCTGCGCAAACTGCTCGGCCTGGACGCCAAACTCCGCCAGTACCGGGACGGCGAACGCTTCGTACGAGCCGTCGTCGACGAGGCCGGCATGGACGGCTTCAACCGCGTCTGGACCTCGCCCAACACGCTCCCCACCAAAGCGGAGATCGCCAAACCGGCGGACTGGATCGCGCGGGTGCACCGACGGGCCGAGTAGTGAACTACGCCGAGAGGTCGTGAAGGGAAACCGGCGGACGGCAGGCGAACGCCCCTTCAATCACCCGTCCGAGGGACCGTGAGCGAGGGGTAGGCGTGCAATGCTCGGGGAACGGCCCGTTTCTGTCACCATCTACACACTCTGCGTGACCGGCATCGGGCTCACCCCCCGAAAACTTCATGAAGGGAACCGGACATGGGTCCCCATCCTGCGGTCGCGGCGATACGCCTGGCGGTCCGCCGCGTCCTCCACGACCTCCTCACCGAACACAACCGCACCACAGCCGCACCCCCGCACGCCCCCTCGCACGAGCCGCCACCCCCGCCGCTCGTGCTCGTGGCGTGCTCCGGCGGCGCCGACTCCACGGCCCTGGCCTCCGCCCTCGCCTTCGAGGCCCCCAGACTCGGCATCCGCGCCGGCGGCGTGACCGTCGACCACCAGCTCCAGCCCGGCTCCGACGTGCGCGCTGCGGAAGTCGTCCTGCGCCTGCGCGAACTCGGCCTCGACCCCGTCGACTCCGTCACCGTGACCGTCGGCCGTTCGGGCGGTCCCGAAGCCGCCGCCCGTGACGCCCGCTACGCCGCCCTCGACACCGCGGCCGAACGCCACGGCGCCGCCGCGGTCCTGCTCGGCCACACCCGCGACGACCAGGCCGAAACCGTCCTCCTGGGCCTCGCCCGCGGATCCGGCATCCGCTCGCTGTCCGGAATGGCCGCGGTCTCGGGGGCCGGCGGCCGCTACCGGCGCCCCTTCCTGGAACTCGACCGGCAGACCGCCCGCAAGGCCTGCATGGTCCAGTCCCTGCCCGTCTGGGACGACCCCCACAACGCCGACCCGGCCTACACCCGCTCCCGGCTCCGCCACGAAGGCCTGCCCGCCCTGGAGAAAGCCCTCGGCAAAGGCGTCGTCGAGGCCCTCGCCCGCACCGCCCGGCTCTCCCGGGACGACGCCGACGCCCTCGACAGCTGGGCCGGCGAGGCAGAGGCCACGGTCCGCGACGCCGCCGGCCATCTGGAGTGCGCCAAGCTCTACGCCCTGCCGCCCGCCGTACGCCGCCGCGTCCTGCGCCGGGCCGCCATCGCCGCCGGCGCCCCCGCCGGCTCACTGTTCGCCCGCCACATCGAGGAAGTCGACCGGCTGATCACCGGCTGGCGCGGCCAGGGAGCCATCAACCTCCCCGGCAAGGTCGTGGCCCGGCGGCAGGGTGGCAGACTGGTGATTCGGCAAGGCTGAACCACGGCCCCTCCGAGCAGTCGGTGCGGGGGCCGTTCGGCCAGGGACGACCGAAAGTGATGCGGGTGGACGCGAAAGACATGGGTGCCGACCTCCAGCAGGTGCTCATCACCAAAGAAGAGATCGACGCCAAGCTGGCCGAGCTGGCAGCGAAGATCGACGCGGAGTACGCGGGCAAGGACCTGCTGATCGTCGGCGTCCTCAAGGGCGCGGTGATGGTCATGGCCGACCTCGCCCGGGCGCTGTCCACCCCCGTCACCATGGACTGGATGGCCGTATCCTCGTACGGGGCGGGCACCCAGTCCTCCGGTGTGGTGCGGATCCTCAAGGACCTCGACACCGACATCAAGGGCAAGCACGTCCTCATCGTCGAGGACATCATCGACTCCGGCCTCACCCTCTCCTGGCTGATCTCCAACCTCGGCTCGCGCGAGCCCGCATCCCTCAAGGTGTGCACCCTGCTGCGCAAGCCCGACGCCGCCAAGGTCGCCATCGACGTGGAGTGGGTCGGCTTCGACATCCCCAACGAATTCGTCGTGGGCTACGGCCTCGACTACGCCGAGAAGTACCGCAACCTCCCGTTCGTCGGTACGCTCGCGCCCCACGTGTACGGCGGCTGAATCCCGGCCGGGGTGCCGTGAACGTGATCGGGAACCCCAGCGGCCTTCCCGCCGTTGGAGCATGCGTAGACGGATCGCCAGCCGTCCCACGCAGCTTCAGGTGACAATGCTGGGGTACCGTCCGAAGAACAGTCTTTATCAAACTCACTATGGCAGGAGGGACGGGGCGACATCGCTCCGTATGGATGGACGTGAAGCGATACTTCCGTGGGCCGGTCATGTGGATCGTGCTGGCCGTCCTTGCCGTGGTCGTGTTGATGCAGGTCGTCGGCTCGTCCGGCGGCTACAAGACGGTGGACACCGGCCAGGTCGTCCAGGCGATCAACCAGAACAAGGTGGAGTCGGCCAAGCTGACCACCGGTGACGAGCAGACCATCAAGGTCACGCTCAAGGACGGCGTAAAGGTCGAGGGCAGCTCGAAGATCCAGGCGAGCTATATCGGCGACCAAGGCGTGGACATCGCCAACACGCTGCAGAACAAGTACCAGGACAAGCAGATCTCGGACGGCTACACGGTCTCGCCGTCCAAGCAGAACCCGTTCATCGGGATGCTGATCTCCTTCCTGCTGCCCCTCGTCCTCATCGTGGTCATCTTCCTCTTCCTGATGAACCAGATGCAGGGCGGCGGCTCCCGTGTCATGAACTTCGGGAAGTCCAAGGCCAAGCTCATCACCAAGGACACCCCCAAGACGACCTTCTCCGACGTCGCCGGATCCGACGAGGCCGTCGAGGAGCTCCACGAGATCAAGGAGTTCCTCCAGGAGCCCGCCAAGTTCCAGGCCGTCGGCGCCAAGATCCCCAAGGGCGTCCTGCTCTACGGGCCTCCCGGCACCGGCAAGACCCTGCTCGCGCGTGCCGTCGCGGGCGAGGCGGGCGTCCCCTTCTACTCGATCTCCGGTTCCGACTTCGTCGAGATGTTCGTCGGTGTCGGCGCCTCCCGGGTCCGTGACCTGTTCGAGCAGGCCAAGGCGAACGCCCCGGCGATCGTCTTCGTCGACGAGATCGACGCCGTCGGCCGCCACCGCGGCGCCGGCCTCGGCGGTGGTCACGACGAGCGCGAGCAGACGCTGAACCAGCTGCTCGTCGAGATGGACGGCTTCGACGTCAAGGGCGGCGTGATCCTCATCGCCGCGACCAACCGGCCCGACATCCTCGACCCGGCGCTGCTGCGCCCCGGCCGCTTCGACCGGCAGATCGCCGTCGACCGCCCGGACATGCAGGGCCGTCTGGAGATCCTCAAGGTCCACCAGAAGGGCAAGCCGGTCGCGCCCGACGTCGACCTGTCGGCCATGGCCCGCCGCACGCCCGGTATGACGGGTGCCGATCTGGCCAACGTGCTGAACGAGGCCGCCCTGCTGACGGCCCGCAGCGACAAGAAGCTGATCGACAACCACATGCTCGACGAGGCGATCGACCGTGTGGTCGCGGGCCCGCAGAAGCGGACCCGGATCATGTCGGACAAGGAGAAGAAGATCACCGCGTATCACGAGGGCGGACACGCCCTGGTCGCGGCGGCCTCCCCGAACTCCGATCCCGTCCACAAGATCACGATCCTGTCGAGAGGCCGCGCCCTCGGCTACACGATGGTGCTTCCGGACGAGGACAAGTACTCGACCACGCGCAACGAGATGCTCGACCAGCTGGCCTACATGCTGGGCGGCCGCGCGGCCGAGGAGCTCGTCTTCCACGACCCGACGACGGGTGCCGCCAACGACATCGAGAAGGCCACCGGCCTGGCTCGGGCCATGGTCACGCAGTACGGCATGACCGAGCGCCTCGGTGCGATCAAGTTCGGCGGGGACAACACCGAGCCGTTCCTCGGACGTGAGATGGCTCACCAGCGCGACTACTCGGAAGAGGTCGCCGCGCTGGTCGACGAAGAGGTCAAGAAGCTCATCGAGACCGCGCACAACGAGGCGTGGGAGATCCTGGTCGAGAACCGCGACGTGCTGGACAACCTGGTGCTGGCGCTCCTCGAGAAGGAGACGCTGGGCAAGGAGGAGATCGCCGAGATCTTCGCCCCCATCGTCAAGCGCCCGCCGCGGCCCGCCTGGACCGGCTCCTCCCGCCGTACGCCGTCCACCCGTCCGCCGGTCCTCTCCCCCAAGGAGCTGGCCCTGACGAACGGGGCGAACGGCGCGACGCCGGCGATCAGCACCGCGAAGAGCACCGCGGCGGAGCCCGCCCCGGCTCCCGAGCACGCCCCGGAGGAACGCCCCGAGAGCTGACCATCGCTCTCCCGGCGCCCTCACCGGGCCCGGAATGAAAGCCGCGCCCCCCAGGCTAAATCAACACCATCTGTCACTTACATCATGAGGAGCCGCCTGATGTCCGACTTCGTACCCGGGCTCGAGGGAGTCGTCGCGTTCGAGACGGAGATCG